>JAVFAR010000020.1:0-29545 GCA_034002365.1 Trichloromonas sp. | reverse complement strand
AGCAGCGCTACGTGTAGGAGAGCCGAGGGAGGCGGCTGCAAGAAGGATCACCCGCTTCCCTCTGGAACAAACACGAAACGGGAATTTTAATTGTCGCTGGCCGGGAAAAATAGTTGACGTTGATCAGTGGGTGGTTTCCCGTCGGTAGGTCTTGAGCTGCGCGGGCTAAAGTGCTATTTTGTTTTGTCTTGTAACCTGCCGGGAGATGTCTCATGCCGAAAAAGCCCCATGCCATGATCCTTGGTACCGGTCACGCCGTTCCCGACCGGATTCTGACCAACGCCGACCTGGAAAAGATGGTCGATACCAGCGATCAGTGGATCATGGAGCGCACGGGCATCAAAGAACGACGCATCGTCCCCCCCGGGACACCCCTTTCCGCTCTCGCCGCCGTGGCCGCCACCCGCGCCCTCGATGCCGCCGGAATGACAGCCGAGGAAATCGATCTGATTATCCTCGGAACGGTCACCGGCGACATGAAATTCCCCGCTACCGCCTGTATCATCCAGGAGGTCATCGGCGCCAAGCGGGCCGTCGCTTTCGATCTTTCCGCCGCCTGTTCCGGCTTTCTCTACGGCCTGCAGATCGCCGAGGGGCTCATGGTCGCCTCGGGCTATCGCACAGCCCTGGTGATCGGCGGGGAGATTCTCTCCTCCATGGTCAACTGGCAGGACCGGGACACCTGTGTTCTCTTTGGCGACGGAGCCGGCGCGGTTGTCCTCGGTGTCGCCGAGGGGGAGCGCGGCATCATTCACACCTGCCTCGGCAGCGACGGCGCCCATGTCAAACTGCTTTACAATCCCGGGTGTGGCAGCCTGAACCCACCCACTCCGGAAAACACCGCCGAGCACTTGCACACCATTCACATGGCCGGCCGCGAGGTCTTCCGCCACGCGGTAACGGCCATGAGCAACGCCATGCAGCAAGTTCTGCAGGAAGCCGGGATCTCCCCGGCGGATCTCCAGCTTCTGATCCCGCACCAGGCCAACTTGCGCATTATCGAAGGGGTTGCCAAGCGTTTCGACATCCCCACCGAGCGCGTCTACATCAATGTCGACCGCTTCGGCAATACCTCCTCCGCCTCTATTCCCATTGCCCTCGACGAAGCCTTCCGTGCCGGTCGGATTCGCCCCGGCGATCTGGTGGGCATGGTGACCTTCGGTGCCGGCCTCACCTGGGGATCGGCCGTCATCCGTTTTTGATCCCGTCAAAAATCGACTCTCCCCCCATTGCATTATTCCTCCTTCGTCGTTAAACTAAAATCAAACGAAAGGAGGATTAGACAGATAGAAACTTACAATAAAACATGGCAGTCACCGCCCCCGAAGGGGGATATATCGTTCTGCCCCGCAGGACGAACAAGTCAGCCGGAACAGCGGGCTGGCGACCCAAGGAAAAAGCCCCGTCACTCTCAATGACGGGGCTTTTAGTTTTTTGCTTTCGACTCTTCGCGCTTACTGTCCCGACAGTATCCGAAGGATGGCCGGGTCGGCTTCACCCTCGGCCAAAATCGTGTGGCAAGTATCGCAATCCATGGAGATCACCTCGCCGTTTTCCGTCTCGTGATCTTCATCATGACAGCGGAAGCAGCCCACGTCATCGTTATGGCCGAGATGGTTGGTATAGGTACCCCACTTGATGTTCATTTCGGGAAAGACATTTTCGGCATAGGCCTGCTGGATGCCGGCAATCGATCTTTCCAGCGCTTCGGAACTCACCTGCGGATAGTTCGTACCGTAAAATTCCCGAATTTCCGCCGCGATGGTTTTCTTCGCCTGGTCTTGAGAGGAATATTCCCGCTGAATAGCCTCCATGGCTTTTTTCTTAATATAGGGGATGGAGACGTCGATCTGCCCACTCATGATCTGGTTGTCCACGGCGACTCCCGGCGGCAGATAGATATGGGTCGGACGGTTGTGACAATCGATGCAATCCATTTCCCGCAGATCTTCTATGGCATGGCCGCTCTTTTCGGCATAAGCCCGGATGTCCTGGACTTCCGGCGGACGTTCGCTGTTTTTTCCTTGGGGTCCGGCAATCCAGCGCCCACTCGCGGCACGGGAGGCAGGATGGCTTTGCCCGGAATCGGCCACGGCAACCTGGTCGCTTCGGAAAGACTGCAGACCGGCTTTTCCCGACGCCAGCAACTCGTCTTTGGCCTCGCTCGAGCGATAGACCAAAAGACTGCCGTCCTCAGCGGCCTGAATGACCTCGGGGATCTTCATCCGGCTGTGATCGGAAGGACGGTAAAAGATCTTGTTCTCCGCCGCCACATGCCAGTGAATCCCGTGGGAACTGGAGGTGCGATCACCGGCCGAGCCGACTTTCATCAGCAGGACGGTCTTGACGTTGGAGTTCTTTTCATCTTCCAGAAACTTGTCTTTGATCACCAGCTTGTCGCCATGGAACATTTCCGGGCGATGACATTCCTCACAGGTATCCCGCGCCGGGCGCAAGCCATGTACCGGTGTGGCGATTGGGCGCGGATAGGTGTCGAGGGCCACCGCGAGGAGCTGTCGCGCGCCGGAAATCTTCGACTTGACGAACCAGTCGGCGCCTGAACCGATATGACATTCGACACAGGTCACCCGGGAATGGGGCGAATTGAGATAGGCGGTCCGTTCGGGATTCATGACCGTATGGCAAAATTCCCCGCAAAAGGCGACAGACTCCATGTAATGGTAGGTGCGATAACCGAGCAGGGAAACGATGAGAATGTTGATGCCGGTGAGAAAGACCGCGAAAAAGACCAGCTTGCGCATACGGCTGAATTTTTGCGGGTCGGTGAAATAATCCCGGAGATAGTCGAGGGTAAAGAGACGGACTTCCTCTTTCCCCTTGAAGAAGAAAAGACCGAGGAAAACCAGAACCAGACCGCCGATGAAGGCGGGGCCAAGAAGCATGTAGATCGCTCCGGCGATGTAGGTATTGTCGATGTGAAAGAGCACATCATAAAAAATCGCGCCGAAGAGAAACGGAGCGGAGAGCGTTACGATCATCGCCCCGACCAGTGACACACGGCTGCGAGTGATGCCCCGGCTGAACGCACCGACAATTTCCGACAGTCTTTTCATAGGCGTTTCCTTTCTCTGGCTCATTTTCAGTTGCTTCGCGGACCTCGTTCCAACAGTGATCCGACCCCGCTAGATTAAATTACTGGAAAATCCCGCCGATTGGCGCGGCGGGGGGATTTCCTACGGAACATATCGGCTTAGTAACATTCAGGTCAAGTTTAGTCAACGGATAAGTTTTTAATTATTCTACTGCAATCCTGAGGATTTACAGCCAATAGAAAAGGGCCGCCGAAATCGGCGGCCCTTTTCTTTTACTTCACGATCAATGCGGAACCCTAGTGGGAACCGTGCATGAAGGCGTAGATCATGAGAACGACCAGCGAGAGTCCGATAAAGACCGCGGTGAAGCCCAAGGTCTTGAAGAAGAAGTCATAGAGAATCCCGCTCGGCTTGGGCTTCTCATAGAGATGCAGGGTGCCGGCTTCTTCGTAACGCTTCCATTGGTCGCCGCGCTCATGGATAAACTCTTCCTTCGGCATTTCCCCATTGAAAATGACGAAGTCCATGGGGAACTTCTCCGGCCGTCCGTGGGTGTTGAAGAAGTGGACGGTGAAGATGAAACCGGTGGCCAGCAGCGCTTCGTCCGAATGGACGATGGTCGCGACGTTGAAGGCCCAGCCGGGGAGGAACGACCCGAAAAACTCCGGGAACCAGAGCATCAGGCCGGAGCCGCCGATGGCGAACATACCCCAGAAGACCGCGATAAAGTCGAACTTCTCCCAATAGGTCCAACGCTCGAAGGTCGGCTTCGGCCCGCGGAAGAGGAACCAGCGGACCATGCTGGTCACGTCGCGGATATCGCGGAAGTTCGGGCAGAGGGACTCGGGCCCGAACAGCCGCTGCAGGAAGTTCCCCGGGATGTCCTTGCGAATGAAGAGGAAGTTGATGGACATGTAGATCGCGGTGCCGAAATAGACGAAGGTGATCCCGGCGCAGATCCGGTGGATGTAGGCCGCGTTGGCCGCCGAGCCGAAGAAATCCATGAAGATTTTGGCCCAGGGCTGGTCGGCGAACTTCAGCGGCAGACCGGTCAGAGAGAGACCGAGGAAACTGATGATCACCAGGAAGTGCAGGAAGACATGGCGCTTGGTGAAGCGGCGGTACATCTTGTGCGGGTCCTTGATGTGCTGAACGAAGCCGTGCTCCATCAGCTCCCGCTTTTTCTCGCGATTTTCGACGAAACCGCGGAACATCCAGAGCAGGGAATGGACCCAGAATACGCCAAAAGTCGTCACCAGCAGGGTGGTCATGGCGATGAAGGTATAGTAGAGGATCGGATACTTGTCTTTGTCGTGCGAACCATGGGAGTAGTACATGGTGAAAAGCGGCGTCGCCTTTTCATGGCAGACGGCGCAGGTCGCCACCAGATTTTCCTCGTTGACGCTCGAGCGCACATCGCCGGCAGGCAGTACGCTGTGCGAGGTGTGGCAGTCGGCGCAACCGGCCACCAACTCAGGATAGCCGAGACGATAGTTCTTGCCGTGGTAACTGTCCATGTAGGTCTTGACCGCGACGTTGAAGACACCGTTACGGGCCATCATCTCTTCGTCGGCATGACACTTGAGGCAGACGCTGGTATGGAACTCGCGGTTCTCCCTGGAAATGGCATCCCCCAGGGGCTTGACTTCATGCAGGTTGTGGCAGTCGTGACAAGCGGCCGAATCAGGATTCCCTGCGAGAACCCCCTTGCCGTGGGAGGACTCCATGTAATTTTCATGATTGTCGTGGCAACCGGTGCAGGTTTCCACCACCTTTTGCTTCTCCCCCTTCCAGGGGGTCAGGGTGTGGATCTGCGCATGGCAATCAGCGCACTTGATATCGTTGAGCATATGCACGCTGGCATAATGCTCGGCGGTCTGCTCCTTGTGACAGCGAACACAGCTGACCGGCTCGGGCATGACCGTACCGTCGATGTGCCCCTGCAGATCGGACAGCTCGACATGACAGCTGGTACAGGCATTTTGCCCATGAACCGAGGCGCTGAACTCGGGGATGGAAACCACATCCTCGTGGCATTCCAGACAGGCTTTAGGATCAATGGCCAAGCCATTATCCGCGGCCGCGGGCACTACCATGGCCAGCAGCAGGGCCAGGGCCATCAACAATCGTGGCAAAGCGTGGTGCATAGAAGACCTCCTGACATCGTTAAATTTATTGTTCCACCCGTGAAACACCTGACGTTGTAGAAGACAAAAGACGGCTTCGATAGTCTCTCCCGGACCTATCGTCATCTTTATGTATTTTTTTTATATACAGCGCTCCTGACTATCACAGGAAAACACAAAAGTCAATTGTGAAACAGTCCTTAGGTATTCTTTTCCAGCGGGGGTAAGTCCATGAAAGATAATATGTTTTTCATTCCCTCATTAAATACCGGGATAGTGTCTATAATTTCCATCAGGCCGCTGGAGCCAACCGTGAAACTGGACAAAACCGCCGCCTTGTGTTTGAATCACGCCGTCCCCCTCAAGGGGAAAGATTCCGGCTCCCACCAAGGATTTTTTCATGACCAAAGACACCGATCTGCTCCTGGCCATCTGCGCCTTCGCATTTTACATCATCGGCGGTCTCGCCACCTTTGCCGGCCTGGGACTCTTCTTCTTCATCGGCGGGGGGGACGTCCTCGGCTGGGGTTCCGGCAAGGGTCTCGGCTATCTATTTATCTGCGTCGGATTGTGCCTGTCGATCTTCGGTGTGCTCTTCATGCGCATTGTCCGCAATCGCACACCACGCTGAAACAGCGTTTCATCAGCAAAGAATGGAACTAAAAAGGGGGCGTGCCGTCAGGGCACGCCCCCTTTTTATGACGTAACAGTCGAACTTACTTGGCCAACAGCGACATCACCTGCTCGGTGAAGGGGTTGGCGAAGAGGATGATCATCGCCACAACAAAGACGTAGATGGCGAGGGACTCGATCATGGCCAGACCGATCATCATGGTGGTCAGGATTTTGCCGCTGGCGCCGGGATTACGGGCCACGCCTTCAACGGCGCTCTTGATAGCCAGTCCCTGGCCGAGGCCGGTTCCGAACGAACCGATAGCCATGCCGAAACCGGCAGCGATCATACACCAAGCGAAGAATTCCATTGTGTTGCTCC
This sequence comes from Trichloromonas sp., assembly GCA_034002365.1. Taxonomy (GTDB): domain Bacteria; phylum Desulfobacterota; class Desulfuromonadia; order Desulfuromonadales; family Trichloromonadaceae; genus Trichloromonas. Next base: position 23,372 of record JAVFAR010000020.1, on the reverse strand, counting down.
TTTCGAGGTTGAGTTATTCCTAAACAATATAGGACCTTGAATCGCCGTAGCGAACGTATGACTTAGTGAGCCTCTTCCAGGGCGCCGGCGATGTAGATCATCGCCAGCAGGGTGAAGACGAAGGTCTGGATGAAGGCGACGAGCACGCCCATGAGCATCATCGGCACCGGCAGCAGGAAGGGAACCAGCGCCAGGAAGATCATCAGCACGATCTCATGACCGTACATGTTGCCGAAAAGACGCAACGAGAGCGAAAGGGGGCGGGCCAGATGACCGATGATCTCGATGATGAAAATCAGCGGCGCCAGAGCCAGGATCGGCCCCATGAAATGCTTGATGTAGTGAAAGCCGTGCTCCTTGACGCCGATGATGTGGGTCATGGCGAAGACGGTCAGGGCCAGAGCGCCGTTGGTATTGAGGTTGGCGGTCGGCGGGTAGAAGCCGGGAATCAGGGCGATCAGGTTGGAAACCAGAATGAAGAGGGCGAAGGTGGCCAGCAGCGGAAAATAGGCCTTGCCCTTGGGCCCCATGGTCTCTTCAATGAGGTTCTCGATTCCGGAAACCACAACCTCCATGAAGTTCTGCAGGCCGCCGGGGATCATCTTCACCGCGCGCGAGGCTAAAAAGGCCAGGACGATCAGCACCAGCATGACAAACCAGGTATAGGTGACATGCTCGCCTACGTGGGTGTGAAGTTGCTGTTCCAGCCACTGGAGAATAAGAAAGGGATGCGTCATGGTTGGCTACTGCCTCCTCGGTTACATTCGGATCGTCCGCTTTAGGGTGGTCAACAGGACATTCAAGACCACCACCGACAGCCCGACCACCAGAGCCGGCAAGTCGACCCTGGCCTTGGCGATCAACAGGAAGAGGACACTTCCCAGAACCGCCAGTCGAAGCACATAATTGATTTGAAATCCCTTGGCCGCCCGTTGCGAAGGGGTGCCGAGCAGGCGGCTCAGGGCCAGATAGCGCCAATAGTGGCCGACGATGGCGACCAGCCCCCCCGCGAGCACCCCCAGGGTGACCGCCGAAGACCGCCAGAAGAGACTGATAAGAACCAGGATCGCCAAAAGCAGCCAATTACGCCGGGACAACTCCCCCAGCAAGCGATCATCCGCGTCCGTCACCGTCTTCCTGGTTCTCTTCCTGCGAGCGTTTGAGTTCGCGCTCGGTCAGAATATAGATATTACGGAATCCCGAGGCAATGCCGAACCCCAGAAAAATCAAGGTAAACCAAGGGGAAGTATCGAACTTTCGGTCGAGCCACCAGCCCATGCCGAGACCGATCAGGGTCGCGGCCACCATCGATATCCCGACACTCGAAAGAAAACCAAGGCTTCTGAATAATTGACGTTTATCTTCGGCCATGGGTCGACTTCCGGCAGGAACAACATAGATGAAAAACCCGCCCTAAGTACCATAGGGCACGGGGGATGTCAACGGTTTTGGCGGGTTTTCTCCATTTAATCATCTCCCCGCTTGCGCCCGCGCCAGTCCCGGCAGCTCCAGTCGATCTGGCTCCAGATGCCGCGCAACATCCCCAGTTCCCGAGCATCGAGAGCCGCCCGCTGATGGATCCGGCGCAGGCTGTTCATCACGGCCTCCGGCCGCTTCGGATTGAGAAAGGCGATGCGCGTCAGCACCTTCTCCATCTGCCCGAAAAGAGCCTCCATTTCCCCCTGGGACGAACGTTCCCGGACATCCTCGGCGTGCATCATCGGCCGACGGGCGAGCTCATGAACAAAGAGCAGTACCGCCTGCGCCAGATTGAGAGAACCCACCTGCGCACTGGTCTCCACGGTCGCGGCATGGGAGCAGAGGGCAACCTCGTCGCTGGTCAAGCCGGCATCCTCGCGGCCGAAGACCAGCCCCATGCGTCCGCCCGCGGGAAGAGCCGCATGCAGCGCCGGCACCTGCCCCAGATCGAGCAGTTCCCCGCGCAGACGCCCGCCGCGCCGGGTGGTGGCCACGCTCAGTCGCAGATCGGCGATGGCCGTGGCCAGACCGGGGAAGACCCGGGCCGAGCCGAGCAGCGGATGGGCGGCGACGGCAAACTTGCGCGCTTCGGGATGCAGATAATCACAGGGGTTGACCAGCCGCAGGTCACTGACCCCAAAATTGGCCAGGGCCCGGCAGACCATGCCGATATTTCCGGGATTTTGCGGCTCGACCAGGATGATGGCGAGATCTTCTGCGGATTGGGGCATGGGTGGGCACTCCCGGTGAGAAGAAGAGGCGCCACCATACCGGAAAATCAGGATTAACGCTAGTCCGTCCCGACCTTCCGCCGGCCCTGCCTGCAATTTCCCCGGCAAAGATACGATCCGCCCTCCAGGTCTTGGCTAACGCGGCGGGCTCGGCTGCCCTTCCTCCTTTTTCTGGTATGCTTTACCGGCACAACCGCTGGATTTTATCAACCAAGGAGGAAAGACGATGAAGAGTTGTTTGCCTAAAAAAACCAGCTTTATCGCCCTGCTGGCCACCCTGACCCTGCTCTTTTCCGCCGGACACGCCCTGGCGAAAACCGACCGCTGGCTGGTGATGCTCACCAGCGGCGACACCCAGACCCAGGGGATGGCCATGGTCCTGGCCACCGAAGCCCAGCGCCAGGGGACCCCGGTGCGGATGCTGCTCTGCGGCGATGCCGGAAAGCTGGCGCTGAAGGATTTCACCCCGACGGCCCTCAAACCCCGGGAGGTGACCCCGAAGCAGATGCTGCAGGGACTCATGCAGAACGGCGCCCAGGTTCAGGTCTGCGCCCTCTTTTTGCCCAACGCCGGCAAAACCGCCGAGGATCTTATCGACGGCGTCAGCGCCGCCACCCCGCCGGAGATCGTGAACCAGCTTAACGACGATGATACGCGGGTATTGAGCTTCTGAACGGCGACGATGAAGGCAAAAAAGGAGCGGGGATAGCTGTTTTTATCGACCCTCCCCGCTCTTTTTGGCTTTCCCATCTGTCAGGAAGTTTTTCAATCCGCTCCCCCCTCCAACCCCATCGCCCGGAGCACTTTGAGCAGTTCTTCCGGCGCATACACGGGCAGGTCCGCCCCGCGAAAGTCCTTCCCGTTCCGGGTGACGATGGCCTGGGCACCGGACTGACGAGCCGCCTGATGGATGACCGAATCCTCGAAATCGTCAAAATCCCCGGCCAGGGCCGCTTCCAGCACCGGCCGGGTAATCGGCGCGATTTCAAAGAGGGCCAGCAGGACGGCGGCCGCTTCGCGGGCCCGCTCCCGGCCCAGGGCCTTGGCCGTCAGATAGTGAATGGTGGTGAGGGTGGTCGCACCCAGGCAGCCGCCGATTGCGCCCCGCTCCACGGCGGCAAAAAGCATGGCGGCCGCCTCGGCATGAGGGGCGCGGTCGGTGAGCAGATCGAGTACGGCGTTGGTGTCGAAAAGCACCTTCATCGGTTTTTCTCTTCCAGGTGGCGCCGATAATCGGCCTCATCCAGCCGCGTCCCGCGCAGCAGCCCCCGCAGCGAGCAGGTCAGAGGCGCCGTTTCCGGCGGCGCGGCGGGTTCGTTACCGGCGGGCAAAAGACGAAAATAATCGGCCACTACCTGCGAAACCGATTTGCCGGAGCGGGCCGCATAATTTTTAGCCTGATCGATCAGCTCATCATCCAGCCGCAAGGTTAGCTTGGTCTGCATCATATCCTCCCAGAAGATAGACGTATATTTTTTTAAAAATAATACGTCATGCCTTTTCAAGATTCAAGAGGCCCAAGACACGCCAACAACAAAAAAGAAGGCGGGGCGGCGCTTTTTGCCGTCGACCCCGCCCCGTTTTCCTGCCGTCCTGCCCGATGCTAGCGAATGGCGGCGTGATATTCCTGCAGGCTGTGAATCTCCTCCTGGCCCCGGCGCCGGGCGGCGATGCCCTGGGCGGCGGCGAGGGCGGCGGCGGTGGTGGTGATGTAGGGCACCTTGTAGCGGATCGCCGCCTTGCGGATGTAGGAGTCGTCGTGGGCGCTGAGCTTGCCGACGGGGGTGTTGATCAGCAGGTGAATTTCGCCGTTCTTGATGGCGTCGGCGATGTTCGGCCGCCCCTCATGCAGCTTCTGGATGACGGTGGCGGCGATCCCCTGGGAGGTCAGATAGGCCTGGGTGCCGGCGGTGGCGCGGAGGGTGAAGCCGAGCTCGGCGAAGAGGCGGGCCGCTTCGAGTACACCGGCCTTGTCCTGCTCGGCGACGGTGATGAGCACCGTCCCCTGCAAGGGCAACGGCGAGTTGGCTCCTTCCTGGGCCTTGAAATAGGCTAGGCCGTAATTGCTCGCCAGCCCCAGCACTTCGCCGGTGGAACGCATCTCCGGCCCGAGCACCGGGTCGACCTCGGGGAACATGCCGAAAGGGAAGACCGCCTCCTTCACCCCGAAATGGGCGAATTCGCGGCGCTTGAGCCCCTGGTCGGCGAGTTTTTTCCCGAGCATGGCCGCCACCGCGATGCGCGGCATGGGAATGGCGCAGACCTTGGAAACCAGCGGCACGGTGCGGCTGGCGCGGGGATTGGCTTCGAGGATGTAGACCTTGTCGTCGGCGATGGCGTACTGGATGTTCATCAGCCCGACCACCCCCATCTCCACGGCGATGCGCCGGGTGTACTCCTCGATGGTGGCGATATGCCTGGCCGGGATGGAAACGGGGGGAATGACGCAAGCCGAATCCCCGGAATGGACCCCGGCCAGCTCGATGTGCTCCATCACCGCCGGGACGAAGGCCTCGGTGCCGTCGGCGATGGCGTCGGCTTCGGCCTCGATGGCGTTCTGCAGGAAACGGTCGATGAGAATCGGCCGCTCGGGGGAGATTTCCACCGCCTTTTGCAGATACTCGCGGAGCATGGATTCGTCGTGCACCACCTCCATGGCGCGGCCGCCGAGAACGAAGGAGGGGCGCACGATCAGCGGATAGCCGATGCGCGCGGCGATCTCCACGGCCTGGGCCTCGGTCGCCGCCATTCCCGATTCGGGCTGGGGGATACCGAGCTTGACCATGGTCTGGTTGAAGAGATCGCGATCCTCGGCCTGGTCGATGGTCGCCGGGCTGGTGCCGAGGATACGCACCCCCGCCTCTTCGAGTTGGCGGGCGATGTTCAGCGGCGTCTGCCCGCCGAACTGCACCACCACCCCTTCGGGCTTTTCTTTCTCGTAAATGGCGAGGACGTCCTCGACGGTGAGGGGCTCGAAGTAGAGCTTGTCCGAGGTGTCGTAGTCGGTGGAGACGGTCTCGGGGTTGCAGTTGATCATGATCGTCTCGAAACCGGCCTCGCGCAGGGCCAGGGCGGTATGGACGCAACAGTAGTCGAATTCGATCCCCTGACCGATGCGGTTGGGACCGCCGCCGAGGACCATGATCTTCTTGCGGTCGGAAACGGTGACCGAGTCGGGGGCATTGTAGGTGGAGAAGTAGTAGGCTGCATTCTCCACCCCGCTCACCGGTACCGCCTCCCAACCCTCGACCATGCCGAGCGCGGTGCGTTTGGCGCGGATCGCCTCTTCGCTCAGGCCGAGAATCTGCGCCAGGTAGCGGTCGGCGAAACCGTCCTTTTTCGCCTGGATCAGCAGGGCATCGGGGGGCAGGCTCCCTTGGTGTTTGAGGATTTCCTCTTCGAGCTCGACCAGCTCCTTCATCTGTCGCAGGAACCAGGGTTTGATGAAGGTTTTGGCGTAAAGCAGCTCGATATCGGCCCCCTTGCGCAGCGCCTCGTAGAGAATGAACTGGCGCTCGCTGGAGGGCTCGGCGAGGAGTTCCAGCAGTTCCGGCAGGGAACGCTTGTTGAAATCCTTGGCGAAGCCGAGGCCGTAGCGGCCGTTCTCCAGGGAACGGATCGCCTTGTGCAGCGCCTCCTTGTAGTTCTTGCCGATGCTCATCACCTCGCCGACGGCGCGCATCTGGGTGCCGAGTTTGTCGTGCACCCCTTTGAACTTCTCGAAGGCCCAGCGGGCGAATTTGACCACCACGTAGTCGCCGGACGGGGTGTATTTGTCGAGGGTGCCGTCGCGCCAGTAGGGGATCTCGTCGAGGGTCAGCCCGGCGGCGAGCTGGGCCGAGACCAGGGCGATGGGGAAACCGGTGGCCTTGGAGGCCAGGGCCGAGGAACGGGAGGTGCGGGGATTGATCTCGATGACCACCACCCGGCCGCTGGCCGGATCGTAGGCGAACTGGACGTTGGTGCCGCCGATCACCTCGATGGCGTCGACGATGCGGTAGGCGTATTCCTGCAGGCGGGCCTGGAGTTCGGCATCGATGGTGAGCATCGGCGCGGTGCAGAAAGAATCGCCGGTATGAACGCCGACGGCGTCGACGTTTTCGATGAAGCAGACGGTGATCTTCTGGTTCTTGGCGTCGCGCACCACTTCCAGTTCGAGCTCTTCCCAGCCGAGAATCGACTCTTCGATGAGGACCTGGCTCACCGGACTGGCGGCGAGGCCGCGGCTGACAATGGTCTCGAACTCCTCCAGATTGTAGGCGAAGCCGCCGCCGGTGCCGCCCATGGTGTAGGCGGGGCGGATGACCACCGGCAGCCCGATGCGGCCGACGATCTCCAGCGCCTGGTCGAGACTGACGGCGGTTTCGCTGCGCGGGGTCTCGATGCCGAGGGTGGCCATGGTTTCCTTGAAGGTTTCCCGGTCCTCGCCGCGCTTGATGGCGTCGAGGTTGACGCCGATCACCCGCACCCCGTACTGGTCGAGAACGCCGAGGCGGGCCAGTTCGCTGGAGAGGTTGAGGGCGGTCTGGCCGCCGAGATTGGGAAGCAGGGCGCCGGGCCGCTCTTTCTCGATGATCTCGGTGAGCCGGGCGACGTTCAAGGGCTCAATGTAGGTGGCGTCGGCCATGCCCGGGTCGGTCATGATCGTCGCCGGGTTGGAGTTGACCAGGACGATGGAGTAGCCGAGCTTGCGCAGGGCTTTGCAGGCCTGGGTACCGGAATAGTCGAATTCGCAGGCCTGGCCGATAATGATCGGGCCGGAGCCGATAATGAGAACTTTCTTTACGTCGTCGCGTCGCGGCATCGGGACCTCCTATGAAAAACACGCCAATGTGTCTCTGTTCAACAGGGTAATATCGCAGAGTTCGGCCCATGACGCAACCGTATTAACACGGCCAGGCCAACAGAAGGTTGCGGAGAAAGGAGCCGCCCTCCCGGATTCCGGGAAACCGGGGGGGCGGCAAAAGGAGGGATCAGCGGCAGTCGTTGACCGCGCTGCGTTTTTCCTCGGGAAGCGCGGGGGCGGGGCTGGCGTAGCGGTAGGTCTCTCCCCGGTAGTTCTTGAGCACCACCTCTTCCCCCAGGCTTTGCAGGTAGTCGGGAAGGAGCGGGATCTTGCCGCCGCCGCCGGGGGCGTCGATGACGTAGGCCGGCACCCCCAGCCCCGAGGTGTGGCCGCGCAGGGCGCGAATGATCTCCAGCCCTTCCTCGACGCTGGTGCGGAAGTGATCGGTCCCCTGCACCATGTCGGCCTGATAGAGGTAGTAGGGCTTGACCCGGATCGCCAGCAGCTTCCCCATCAGTTGCTTCATCACCGCCGGATCGTCGTTGACCCCGCGCAGCAGCACGGTCTGGTTGCCCAGGGGAATACCGGCGTCGGCGAGGCGCGCGCAGGCCTTGGCCGCGATCTCGGTGATCTCGTCCGGGTGGTTGAAATGGGTGTTGAGATAGAGCGGATGAAAGCGCCGCAACAGGCGCACCAGGGCCGCCGTGATGCGCTGCGGCAGAACCACCGGCACCCGGCTGCCGATGCGGATGATCTCGACGTGGGGAATCGCCCGCAGTTCCTTGAGAATCCACTCCAGACGCTCGTCGGAAAGAAGCAGCGGGTCGCCGCCGGAGAGGATCACGTCGCGGATCTCGCCGTGCTCACGGATGTAGGCCAGACCCCGCTCGATGGAGGCGCGGCCGATCCGCATGTCGTCGCCGCCGACCTTGCGCTTGCGGGTGCAGAAGCGGCAGTACATGGCGCACTCGGCAGAGACCAGAAAGAGCACCCGGTCGGGATAGCGATGGACCAGATTCGGCACCGGGCTCTGGTTCTCCTCCTCCAGGGGGTCGGCCGGACAGACCGCGTCGCGCAGCTCCTCCTCCGTCGGCACCGCCTGCTTCCAGATGGGGTCGCCGACTTCCTTGATGAGCCCGAGATAGTAGGGATTGACCCGCATCGGGTAACGCGCCGCCACCTCTTCGAGGGGACGGGGATCGACGCCGAAACGGCGGGTCAGGTCGCCGGGGCGGGTCAGGCTCTCCTGTAACAGTTTCTGCCAGGTTTCCATCCTGATCAGATCTCCTCAGGGCAAGAAAAACGTTTGACGTAAGTGATGCGGTCATCGCCGGGCTTGTAGAAATCCCGCAGCCGCGCCTCTTCCCCATACCCGGCCTGATCGTAGAAACGCCGGGTGCGTTCGTACCCCCCCTGGGACGAGGTTTCCAGACAGATCATGCGCCCCCCCGCCCGGCGCGCCTCGGCCTCGGCCTGTTCCATCAGTTGCCGGCCGAGCCCCTTGCCCTGCACCGCCGGGTCGGTGGCGATCCAGTAGATGTCGTAAACCCCTTCGGTGAGGGGGACCGGGCCGTAGAGGATATACCCGGCGGCCTGGCCGTCATTCTCGGCCACCGTCACCCGGTAGTCCCGTTGCCAGGGCTGGGCGACGACGATGTCGAGCAGTTCCACGGCACATTTGATCTCGACTTCGGTGAAGGCGCCGGTCGCCTGGAGAATCCGGGTCAAAGCCGGAATATCGGTCGCTTCAAGGTTTCGCATGGGCACTCTCCCGGCGTTTCAGGGCCAGCTGGAGAATCCGTTCCACCAGCCGGGGATAACCGATACCGGCGGCCTGGGCGCTGCGGGCGAGGCCGGCGTCGGGGGACAGATCGGGGTTGGCGTTGAGTTCGAGAATGTAGGGAACCCCGTCCCGCAGGCGGATATCGACCCGGGCGTAATCCCGGCAGTCAAGCAGCTTGCAGGCGCGCAGGGCGACGTCGCGCACCAGCAGCAGCTCCTTGGCCTTGAGGGTTGCCGGGCAGACCGGCTCGGTCTGGGCATACTCCTGGGAATCCTCCAGCCACTTACCATCGTAGCTGACGATGGCGCGCGCAAGCCCCGGCTTGAAGACGATCTCGGAAACCGGCAGGACCTCCATCGGCGCGTTGCCGAGCACGGCGACATTGAGTTCGCGACCGTCGATGAACTCCTCGATCAGCGCCCCCTGGCGGTAGGTTTCGTGAACATAGGCGATGCGCTTGGTCAGCGCCTTTTCGTCATCGACGATGCTTTCGGCGGTGATCCCCAGGGAGGCATCCTCGAAGCGCGGTTTGACCATCAGCGGATAGCTCAGGTTCTTGGTCTTGGGGAAGTGTTCCCCCAGCTTCACCAGCACATAGCGGGGCGTCGGCAGGTTGTGCGCCGCCAGCAGATCCTTGGTCCGCGCCTTGTCCTGGGTCAACCCCAGACACAGGGGGGCGGAGCCGGTGCAGGCCAGGCCGAGCAGGTCGAAGAGCGCCGCGACGTGCAGCTCCTTGCGGCTGTCCCCCCAGAAGCCCTCGCAGAGATTGAAGACCACCTCGGGCCGGGCGGCGCGCAGGGCCTCGGCGAAAGCCGGCGCGTCGGCTCCCAGCGGCACCAGCTTGACCTCATGCCCAAGTTGCCGCAGGGCGGCTTTGACCGCCCGCGCCTCCTTTTCGGCACCGGCCTCGGAAATGCGGTCGCGGGACTCCCCCTTGAGCAGTTTGCGGGGAACCTGATTAAAACATACGGAGACGTTCATCTTGAACCCCTTGCGGATTGAGCCGTTCGCCGGCCGCTTCGACCACCGCGAGAATCATCTGTTCATAGGATAGCCCGGCCGCCCGCGCCGCCTTGGGGAAGCAGCTGTTCTGCTCGGGGCGGGGGAGGATGCCGGGAAGCGGGTTCAGTTCGATGATGGCGGGCAGGCCGCGGGAATCGAGCCGCACATCGATGCGGCACCAGTCGCGGCAGCCCATGACGGTGAAGGCCCGCCGGCAGAGTTCCTCGATCTGCTTCTGCAACAGCGGTTCGAGCCGGGCCGGGCAGGTGAAGATCCGCAAGGGATCGTCTTCCTGATCCCAGAGCCACTTGGCCTCATAGGAATAGATCGGATTGACCCCGGCGGGAAGGGTGTCGAAATTGATCTCGACAATGGGCAGAACACGCAGGGAGGCACCGTTGCCGAGCAGGGCCACGGTGAATTCCCGGCCGGGGAGAAACTCTTCGACCAGGGCGCTTTGGCGATAGGTATCCAGCACCCATTCGACCTGACGCACCAGGGCCTTGCGATCCGAGACCAGAGCCTGGTCGGTCACGCCTTTGCTCGATCCTTCGAGAACCGGCTTGACCATCAGCGGGTAGCGCAGGCGCGCCGACAGCTGGGCCGGGGAGTCGACGGTCACGAAGCGCGGCGTGGGGATGCGGTGGTAGCTGAGAATTTCCTTGGTCCGCCGCTTGTCAAGGCAGTTGCCGAGAGTCACCGGGTCGCTGCCGGTGTAGGGGATGCCGAGCATGTCGAGCATGGCCGGGATCTGCGCCTCGCGGCTGGCGCCGTGCAGACCTTCGGCGATATTGAAGACCAGGTCGGGCTTCAGTTCGCGGAAAGCGGCAAAGGCGTCGAGATCGGCGTTGACCAGGGAGACCCGGTGACGGGAGGACAGAGCGGATTCCACGGCACGGATGGTGCGGATGTCATCCCATTCGGCGTAGAGATCGTCAGCAGGTGCGGGCGCGGGAGGTTCGGGATCGGGTTCCGGGCAAGCCGAATCGTCCCGCAGATTGTGGGAGAGGGCGATGTGCATGTTTTAACCCCTTTTTTCAAGCCGTGAAAAGCGATGCCCGATGGGCGGGAGAGGCGTGGAAAAGATCCGGGAGCGTGGGGCGTGCGGCTATAAAAAGGGGTTGCTTTTTACGCTTCGTCTTGCGCATGCCCGGATCACGAACGACACTCTTGTTTCGCTATTTACTCCTCCTCCCAAAGACTTGTCAACAGGGAAAAAAACCCGAAAAAATGCATTTAAAAAACAATGAGTTAAAAAGTTTATTCGGGCAGATTCCGGAGCTTTTTTCGGAACAATTCCAGACAAAGTAAGCTGCCCGATTGCCACCATGAAAAATCGATTGTCGTCAATCACGCGCGGGAGTAATATCGCCGCGCCCGAAAGCGTAATTTTAGGCACCAGGCCCTCCATCCCGCGCGAGGTACGACCATGCCCGTCGTTCTGCAGACCACCCTCCTGCTCATCCTCTCCAATCTCTTCATGACCCTGGCCTGGTACGGTCATCTGCGCAATCTGAGCCACAAAGCCTGGTACATCGCCGTGGTGGTCAGCTGGGGGATCGCCTTTTTCGAATACGCGCTGCAGGTTCCGGCCAACCGTATCGGCTACGGGGTCATGAATCTGGCGCAGCTGAAGATCCTGCAGGAGGTCGTCACCCTCTCGGTCTTCGTCCCCTTCGCCCTCTTCTACATGGGCCAGCCCCTCAAACTCGACTACCTCTGGGCCGGCCTCTGCCTGCTCGGGGCGGTCTATTTCATCTTCCGCGCCTGAGCTTCAAATCCCACCGGCCTTGTCAATGAGCGCGGCGAGTTTCTCCGCCAGAAGGGCATAGCCGCGCCCGTTGGGATGGATCTGGTCGCTCTTCAGTTCCCGCTCGCCGAGAATTTTCGCCAGCGCCTTTTCCTCGTAGGGCAGGGCGAACTCCTCGGCCAACTCTTCATAAAGGGGATCGGCCGAAAGGAAGAGTCCGACTTGCGGCACCCCGACCAGCAGCACTTCGGCGCCCGATTCATGACAGAGGACGATCATTTTCCGCAGATTGCCGATCAATGCCTCGCGGTCGAGTCGGCGCAGAAAATCGTTGCCGCCGTGGCAGAGGATCACCAGCGCCGGTTGATACTCCGCCAGCAACTCCGGCAGCCGCTTCAGACCGGCGGCGGACACCTCCCCGGGCACTCCGGCATTGACCACCTCCCGCCCGAGCAGCCCGGCGAGCATCGCCGGATAGGCCTTATCCGAACCGGCGCCGGTGCCGTGGGTCAGGCTGTCGCCGAAGGCCAGGATCACCGCCGCCCCGTCGAGCGGGGAAAGGCGCGGCGTCTTTTCGCAGGAGGCCAACAGCCAAACCGCGAAAATGCAGCAAACCGTAGCCGGCAACCGGAGCCCCCACAAGTCTCCGGATCGACCTGAAATCTTCACGACAAGCATCTTGACCTCCCGACAAAGAAGCATTAACACTATATAGAGATTAGCAAAAACAGGCGAGAGCAAGAAAAACAACCGCCCCGAATCGGAAAACTCCCACACGCGGCACGGCATTTGCTTTTCAGGAGCATGAAACCTGCCGAACGGGGGAGGACGAATTCATGAAACGATCCATCAAAATAGCCTTAATTGTCTTTCTTTTCATGGCCTTAGGCCTGCCGTCGGGGGCTTCGCCTCCCCAGGCCGACCGTGTGCTGGTAGTCAAAGGCGAGCGGCGCCTGTACCTCTACCAGGGAGAGGAACTGCTGCGCAGTTACAAAATCGCCCTGGGCAAAAATCCCGTCGGCCACAAACAGCGACGGGGGGACTACCGCACTCCCGAGGGGCGCTACACCCTCGACCGGCGCATCGCCGACAGCAAATTCTACCGCGCCATCCACATCTCCTATCCCAACGAACGCGATGCTCAACTCGCCGCCGCCAAGGGGGTGCATCCCGGCGGGAGCATCATGATCCACGGCGTGCCCAACCGCTACAGCGACGGCAAGGACTTCTTCGTCCGCCACGACTGGACCGAAGGCTGCATCGCCGTCACCAACGAGGATATGTTCGAAATCTGGCAACTGGTGGCCGAAAACACCCCCATCGAAATTCGCCCCTGAATTTTTTCCGGCCCCTTTACAAAAGGGACGGCGGTGGTAACCTTCATTCAAACACCAGCAAGGGAGGGTGACAGCATGATCGTTTCCGAGCCGCCGGGTCATACGCGCGTTGCCCATGAATCCATGGCGCAACGCTGATTTCCCTCGAACCAACGGAACTTTTCAACCCCACCAACACACATACATACCGATAAACAAAAAGCCCCGGTGCCAGCCGGGGCTTTTTGTTGTTTCAAACGAGGATGGGTACTTTTCCAAATGCAGACACTCTATCCATAGAGGGCATATAATTTTTCAATATCCCGTAAACTTAAATAGCTGCCAACAGTGGCTGAAACTCCGGTGTCGACATAGGCTCATAATTATTGGCCCAACGCCCCTTGATTTCAATGAGAATCCGCTGTTTGGTCGGGGCGGGGGCCGGATTGACTTTCACTACGGTGGCGCGAATGTCATTCGGTGATTCACAAATAGCCTGGAAGAGATCTTTAACCAGATAACGTGGCGCCCAACCGATCATATGATAATCATCAGGGGTTTCCAACTGAACGGCCAAAACGGTTGCCGGGTTGTTCAACTCGATCGCCACACGCAACGATTCCCCACTGTTAAGCGACACAAGTTTTTGCTGTGCCGCCTCATTGACATGACGCCAACCATGGAGAAAGAAGCGGCAGGAAAAATCGCCCTTCTTGTGACGAACGATTTTGGGAAAGACCTCCAGATTGTCCGTCTGTCGCTCGCCACCAGTCAGCGCCAGAATGTCGAGAGGATTGGCATGTCTGGGATCAAGACCAAGCTGCTGAATATATTCATTGAAATCCTCACGACCGGCCCCGAGAATCCGGTTGCGAAACAAAGGGAAGAGTTCCGATGACCGATAAACCTTGTGAAAATCAGGGAAGGCATCAAGCGGGTCCATACCCGCCCCCTGCCGTGCAAACTCGGCCCCTCGGGTGTAGCTGAATTCAAAGTACGATTTTGCGACATCGGCATCAAGCCGCCCGATGGGGTACCAGGCGCGGGTATGGGCCGTATCCTGCCATGCGACGAATAAGGTTTTCACGGTTGAACCTCTTTTAACTTCTGTAAGGTTATCGCAAGCATGCGACAACAAAAAACCTTGGCCTGCGCATTCATCCAAGCTTCCGGTATGCGATCAACTATAGCACACATCTCGTCTTCATGGTGCTGCCGCAGTCGTTGTAAAACCGGCGCAAAATAAGCAGGATAATCGCGAGCAGCCTTGAAAGCCAACTGAAGAGGGTTTTCTCCTTTGGCGTCTGATTGACTATAGAAAATCCCTCCTCGTCCCCGAAACACATACCGCTCCAGACCTTTTCGGTCAAGCAGCATCAGTTGCCGTCGATCGTCCAACAATTCACGACCCAGTGAAGAGGCATGGTCAAAAGATGGTGCCACCGAATGAACGGTTTTTTTTCGCGGACCTATCCGGCGTAACAGCCCCCAATTGTCATGATGACGATCGGTGTTGCAGATGAGGGCGTCGAGGACGATATAACTTGCCAAGGTCCGCAGGTTTTGCGTTCGACGATATGCCGGGAAGACTTGCTCGACCGCCGCAATGATATTTTTGATGCAGTGATCGCTTTGCCCCCACTGTTTTTCTTTCTCATATCCCAACACCCGGCCAGCCAACACCTCGCTGCCATGGATCAATTCGAAGCCTTTTTTCGTCTCGACAAAAGAGCGAGAGGCGCACCCTCGTTTACCCATGAAGGTAGCCAGTTCAACTGTTGCGGCGGGAATTTTTAGAAGTTTGGCGAGTTCGGATGCTATTTTTTCCGACCAGTCCTCACCGGTGTTTTCCCGGGTGTACTTAAAGAGCCAAGGTTGCTCGTCACCCTGAAGTCGGAACCAGAATTTTGGTTTACTGCCGAGTTGTTCGATAACCTCGGGGCTGTCAGCCAGCAGTTGCATGACTTGAAAAGGCTCTACTTCGGGGGGCATCTTGTCAATACTCCGCCAGTGCATCCAAACGAAACACCGCATCCGGCTCGTTCTTGCCCGTTTTTTCATTGTAGCGGAGCGTCATCCAGCGACCGGAACCTTCCTTCATGACCATCAGCGGTTTGCGGTAAAGCTTGTGGCTGGCATCAGCCTTGTCGGGCGTATTCAGGCTGTTGATCAAATACTCCCCTTTGACCTCGATGAGCAGGATTCCGTTCCCCTTTTTGCGTTCCTTTACCTTCACCATAAAATCCGGACAGTAGTTGGTCCCGTCGGGCATGACCAGCCCAACCGACCAGGGTTTGCTGCGTTCGTTCCGGTGCCACCAGACGATTTGTCCGGACAGGTCGGCGTCGAGCAACTGCGCGAAGGCTAGTTCATGGGTGTTGAGGTCAGGGGGGAAGGCTTGATATGACGCCAGTCGCGCCGTCGCGCAGCCGGTCGGCCATGCCATCGCTTCCGGCAAAGGAGCCGTGTCGACCAGTTCGGCGTTTTCGGCGCAACAGACGCGCACGGCATCGCGCAGCAAATTTGAATGAGAGACGAGGATCAGGTGCATCGCCCGTCGCAGTTTCTCCGGGGACTCGAGGACTTCAAGAATACCCCGTTCGCTGCATTCCTTGCGCAGCCGGTTTAAGAGAGCGGCTTGCAATTCGCGCGGGTCGAGATAGTCGGGCTCGAAGAGCAGAAGCTGGGCGCGGCGGGCAATCTCGGCATCGGAGAGGCGAGCCTGATATTCGCCGTAATGGACTTCGTGGGAGAAGATTTCCTCTTCCTTGCGTTGGATGCTGACCGCCTGCCGAAAGCCGGCGGTAAAGACCGAATCGTCGATGCGGATACGTTTTTCCACCGCGCGCAACAGCCCGGACGTATCGAGATTGAGTTGCTCCCGCTTGAATACCCTCGCCATGCCCTCACGCAAGGGATAGATTTTCATCCCCGGCGCCACTTGAGCGGGCGAGACTTGCCTTGCTGTCGCTTTGTCACTTGCCCAGGTGGTTTCTTCCAGGATAAACCCGGCCAGGGTGTCCTGACTGAGCAACGGCGCGTCGGCATAGGGGATTACCGTTTTCTCTGCCGGCAATGGCGGCGGGCTCCAGGGATTGGGCAAAAGCGAAGCCTGCCCGTTTTCGACGACCTGAACCGTCGGGCTGTCACCGAGTTTGACCAGCATGGTAAAGGGACTGACTCGGGCGAGTTCGGTCCGCACGGCGTTGATACGGTCGGCCGCCCCGGAAAGTCCCGCCTGCTTTTCGGCATCGGCCAGAAAGACATAGCCGTATTTCAGCAATTCGCTCACGGCGCGGTTCTGCAATCGCCAATCGACGCGCAGAATGCGGCCGACGATCTGGGTGCCGAAGTCCTTGTCCTGTGCTCCGCGCATGGAGACCAGGGTGAAGGCCCGGGGCGCATCGAAGCCGAGGGCGACCGCCATCTTGAAGATCAGCGCCTCCTTCGATTCGTCCCGCGCCACCGCCAGCAAGTCGTCATCCGGCTCGTTCGAGGTATAGACGGCAATGGCGTCTTCGGCCATGCCGAGGGACATGAGATCCTTCTTTGCCTTGTCCACGCTCTTGTCGGTCGAGGCGACCTGGACGAGCATGAGTGGAACAAGATCGATTCCCTCGGCTGCGAGTCGTGCCTTGATGGCGTTATGCACCCGGACGCCGTCGGCCAGCGCCGCCTGACCGAAGTCGACCAGCTCGCGGTGCTGGGCGCCGGCCAGATAGGCCACCGACTTGATCCCCGGCTTGATCAGCCCAGCATTCACCGCGTCGAGACGGCTGACGGTAATGCGGTGCATGACCGCGATCCCGGCCGACTTGCGGAAATTCTCCGCGTCCTGATCGTCGGGGGTGGCGGTAATCATCAGGGTGAAGTCCGGACGGAGAACTTCGCGGTAATAGCGCACCGATTCGGTGCCGGAGGAAAAGGTGTGGTGCGCCTCGTCGACGATCACCCCAATCTTGAAACCGTCCGCGCGCCATTGTTCCAGCAGATGGTCGAGGGAAACCGATTCGTCGCCGTCTTGCCGAACCCGTTTCGAATCTTTTTTTCCGGAAACCGCCGCCCAGGTCGAGACGAAGACATCGCCGCTACGGGTGCCGTGGGCGCGGCGTTCGCGGGCGAGGTCGCGCACCCGCAACCCGTTGAACTCGGTCTTGATGGCGATCCGCGCCTGTTCCACCAGCCCGGCAAAGGGGGTGAACCAGAGCCAGACGACCTTGACGCCGGCATTTTTTTGCGAAAGCTCCTGGGCCACCAACCCGGCGATCAGGGTTTTGCCCGCGCCGGTCGGAGCTTGGATCAGCACGCAGCCGTTGTGGGCAATGGTGGCGCGGCGGCTTTGCGGGTCGGGCGCGGCGTCGATCTGAGCGTTGGCGTAGCGGAAAATGTCGAGGACGTTGTTCTTGGCTTCGGTCTGATAGCTCTTCGGTTGCGCGATCATGCGGCGCCTCCGAAACGGCTGACGAGATAGTGGGGGATCTGCTCGATCGTCACACCCTCAAGGGTGATGCGCCCGCGCAGCAGGCCCGGTTGCCAGGTGTAGATGGTCAGATGGGGCACGGCGGCGGCGAGGGCGAGGATGCGGGCCACAATGTCGTCGCTGACCTGTGTCGCGTAGACCAGACCCCCTTGTGGCGTCAACGACACCTGCAACGGCGCAGCTTCGACGAAGGGGGCAAAGTGTTGGCGATGGATCAGTTGCAGGGCGATCCAGACCTGGGGATGGTCGATGTCGGTCAGCACCGCCTCCTGCGCGATGCGCCGCACCCGCAGATAGGCGAAGTCGCCGCCGGTCCCTTCCTTGCCGCCGTAGCCTTCAATCACCCGGCGAATCCGCTCGGCGCAGACGTCGCGGCAGATGTTCTTCTCCGGTTCGGCGGCGGTGGCTTCGGTGGAGGAAACCATGACGAAACGCCGGTTGCCGCCGTCCTCGCGGTTCAGTTCGAGCACCGCCTGGGCGGTGGTGCCGGAGCCGGCGAAGAAGTCCATGACCAGGTCGTTTTCCCCGGCCGCCTGGCCGACCAGTGCCTTGATCAACGAAGGCGGTTTCGGATAGGAAAAATCGGCGCTGAGGCCCATGGCGCGCAGCGCCTTGGTGCCTTCGGCGGTCATGCCGGTTTCAAAGGAATAACTCTCCCCAACTTCGGCCTTGCCGACTTCGGCAATCCAACTCGACAGCGGTTGCGTATCGCGTTTAAGGTCGTTCTTGAAACGCTTGAAGCGTGGTTTGTTGAAGCCGATACGCTTGCCGACCCAAAACTCCTTGTTCGGCTCAAACCCGAGAAAGGGCGGCGCGGCGCCTCCAGCAATCGCAACCTCAATTTCCTCAACCGACTGGTAACAGGCTGGACTTGATTCCTCAGGGAAATGAACCCGACTCTGGGCGATCATGTCGTCCATAGGTTGCGTTCGGACATCCCGGTCGCCGAGTCGTTCCCGGAGCGCGTAAACCCAAACTCGATTCGGGTCGCAGGGATACCAAGTGTCGGTTTTTGGATTGTAAAGCGGAAAGTAGAGATTGGGTCTTTGTTCGCGGCTGAATCCAAGGGTCAAATCGCTTGATGCCCAATGATCCTGTTTTTCTTCATCCCAGTTGGTGTAACCACTCCACTTCTTCTCGGCTCCGGCGAATTGGAATTGCGGCCCGGCATAGATCAGCACATGCTCGTGGTCATTGGAGAAGAAGAAATCCATATTGGCGGCATTGCTCGGCCGCCTCTTGCGCCAGACCAGCGAACCGACCCGCATCCCCGGCAATGTCTGGTCAAGAATCAACTCCAGCTTGGCGCGGTTCTCGTCGTTGATCGAAACCAGCAGTACGCCATCCTCGGCCAGCAGGTCGCGGGCCAGCAGCAGGCGGCGGTGCATGAATTCGAGCCATTTGCTGTGTTTGTAGAGATCGTCCTTGTCGACGAAGCGGTCGTTGTAGATGAAATCCTTGTTGCCGGTGTTGTAGGGCGGGTCGATGTAAATGCACTTCACCCGTCCGGCGTGGGTCATGCGCAGAGTGCGCAGGGCGTCGAAGTTATCCCCCTCGATGAGCAGGTTGCTCCACGGCCCGGCGCCGCTGGAAAGTTCGGAAAGCAGATCGAGCGCGACGAAGTCCTGATTCAGCGAGCGGTCGTGGTCGATCTCGTCCCGCTCCCACACCAGCCCGAACTTCGGCTTGCGGTCGCGCTCCTCAATGATGCGGACCAGTTCTTCTTTGGAATATCGTTCGTATTTGGATGTCATTAGCCTTACCGGAAAATCAAACAATGGAGAGATAACATCAATTCAATCCGTGGCAGATTAGCAGAATCACCTTGCATCCGTAAGAAAAAACCCCCGGCGTTGCAGCCGGGGGCGTTATCTTGAATCGGCTTCCGGCAAACCCCGGCGTTACCCTTTGAGCGCTGTCAGCATCGCCTCGCCCATGCGGGTCGGGCTGACGGCAACAGTCACCCCGCATTCCTGCAGAGTGCGGATTTTGTCTTCGGCCTTGCCCTTGCCGCCGGTGATGATCGCTCCGGCGTGGCCCATGCGCTTGCCGGGGGGAGCGGTGACGCCGGCGATGAAAGCGGCGACCGGCTTTGTCATATGGTCGCGAATCCACTCGGCCGCTTCCTCCTCGGCGCCGCCGCCGATCTCCCCGATCATGAAGACCGCCTCGGTCTCCGGGTCGTCGTTGAACATCTTCATCACATCGACGAACTTCATGCCGATGATCGGGTCGCCGCCGATGCCGACGCAGGTCGACTGGCCGAGGCCGGCGTCGGAGAGCTGTTTGACCGCTTCGTAGGTGAGGGTGCCGCTGCGGGAGACGACGCCGATTTTCCCCGGTTTGTGGATGTAGCCGGGCATGATGCCGACCTTGCATTCGCCGGGGGTGATGAGGCCGGGACAGTTGGGACCGACCAGGCGGGTCCTGCTCTGCCCGACGATGCGCTTGGCCATGACCATGTCGCGGATCGGCACCCCCTCGGTGATGCACACCGCCAGCTCGATGCCGGACTCCACCGCTTCGAGAATGGCGTCGGCGGCCGCCGGCGGCGGCACGAAAATCATCGAGACGTTGGCTTTTGCGATGCGCAGCGCCTCTTCCATCGAATCGAAGACGGGAATGCCGTCGACGTGAATCCCCCCCTTGCCGGGGGTGACGCCGGCGACGATGTTGGTGCCGTATTCGCGGCACTGGCGGGTGTGAAAGAGGCCGGTCTTGCCGGTGATCCCCTGCACCACCACACGACTGTCTTTATTGATCAGAATGGACATCGGGCGTTCTCCATGCGTTTAAGGGTCGCGGAACTCAGGCCTCGGCCTGGGCGAGCATTTTCACGATACCGGCGGCGCCGTCGCCGAGGGTATCGACGCAGCGCACGTTGAGCCCCGATTCGAGGAGCAGCTGCTTGCCTTCCTCGACCTGGGAGCCGTCCATCCGCACCATGATCGGCAGGGTGCAATGGAACTCGTCAGCCGCCTCGATGATCCCCTGGGCGATGACGTCGCAGCGCATGATGCCGCCGAAGATGTTGACGAAGACCCCGCGCACGTCGCGGTCCTGGAGGATGATCTTGAAGGCCTCGGCGACCTTCTCGCGGGTCGCGCCGCCGCCCACGTCAAGAAAGTTGGCCGGTTCGCCGCCGTTCTCCTTGAGTACGTCGAGGGTCGCCATGGCCAAACCGGCGCCGTTGACCATACAGCCGATGTTGCCGGAGAGTTTAATGTATGACAGGTCGAACTTGCCGGCGTTGATCTCCAGCGGGTCCATCTGCGAATAGTCCTGCAGGTCGTGATATTCCCAGTGGCGGAAGAGGGCGTTGTCGTCGAAGTTGATCTTGCCGTCCATGGCCAGCAGCCAGCCGGCCTTGGTCACCACCAGAGGATTGATCTCCACCAGCGAGCAGTCCTTCTCTTGCAGCAGGCGGTAAAGATTGAGGATCAGCTGCACGCAATCCTCGCACAGACTCCCCCTGAGGCCGAGGCCGAGGGCAATGCGCCGGGCCTGATGGGAGCGCAGGGAGGTGAAGGGATCGATGGTCAGCTTGAGGATTTTTTCCGGATGCTTGACCGCCGTCTCCTCGATGTCGACCCCGCCGTCGGCGGAGGCGATCAGGCAGTAGCGGGAGGTTTCGCGGTCGAGGGTGATGGAGAGATAGAACTCGCGATCGATGCCCACCGCTTCCTCAACCAGAATCCGCCGTACTTTGAGCCCTTCAGGCCCAGTCTGGGGGGTGACGAGGCGCTTGCCGAACAGCTCCTTGGCGGCCTCGTGGGCCTGCTCGGGATGATGCACCACCTGCACGCCGCCGGCCTTGCCCCGGCCGCCGGCATAAATCTGCGCCTTGATCACGCAATGGCCGCCCATCATCTTGGCGGCCCTTTCCACCTGATCGGCGGTCAGGGTCACCCGGCCGCGCGGCACCGGGATATCGAACGCGCTGAAAAACTCTTTGGCCTGATACTCGTGAATATTCATAGGCACCTCGTAAGGGGAAGACGAAAAACCGCCCGAAAAGATAAGGCCCGCCGGACTATCCCGTAAAGTCTAGCAGGAGAGTGCCCGGCGGGCCAGTCATACACGGCAACGGAGCTGAAAAATTCCCCGCGATCCGCTATTTTTTCGCCTTTTCCCAGTCGGCCATGAACTTGGCGATGCCGACGTCGGTCAGCGGGTGCTTGGCCAGCTGGCTGATGACCGCCGGCGGGATGGTGCAGATGTCGGCGCCGAGCAGCCCGGCGTTGAGGACGTGCATCGGGCTGCGCACCGAGGCGACGATGATTTCGGTGGCGTAGCCGTAGTTGTCGAAGATGGTGCGGATCTGCTCGATCCCTTCCATGCCGTCGTGACCGACGTCGTCGAGGCGGCCGACGAAGGGAGAAACGTAGCTCGCCCCGGCCTTGGCGGCGAGGAGCGCCTGCACGGGGGAGAAGACCAGGGTGACGTTGGTGCGGATGCCTTCGGCGCTGAAGATGCGGGCCGCCTTGAGGCCTTCCTCGGTCATCGGCACCTTGATGACGATATTTTCGTGAATGGCCGCCAGTTCCCGCCCTTCGCGTACCATCCCCTCGGCGTCGAGGGCGATGACCTCGGCGGAGATGGGACCGTCGACTATATGGGCGATTTCAGCGATAACTTGCACGAAATCGCGGCCGCTCTTGGCGATGAGCGAGGGGTTGGTGGTCACGCCGTCGACCAGGCCCAGGGCGTGAGCGGCGCGGATTTCGCCGACTTCGGCGGTGTCGATGAAGAATTTCATGGTCTGCTCCTCGGTTCAGGGGGTTGAAGGTTCGCTTTGGATCAGATCGGTCAGGACTTTTTTATGGGCGCCGTGCAGGGGCAGATCGGCCAGTTCCGCCGCGGTCAGCCAGCGGTTCACGGCTGCTTCGGCGATGGCGAAGCCGGCGGTGACGGCCGCCCGGTAGAGACGCAGGTCGAGCTTGAAATGGCTGTAGACATGCCGCACCCGCCCCGCTTCGGCCGGCTCCCCAGCCGGCCCGAGATCGGCCAGCAGCCGCCGCGCCGCCACCAGCGGCGGCTGCCCTTCGGCGACGTCGACGGCGGGAAACTCCCAGAGGCCGCCGAGCATCCCCGAAAAAGGCCGTTGTCGCACCAGCAGTCGCCCGTCCCGTTCCAGCAGCAGCGCCGCCTGCATGCGCGTCGGCACTGTCTTTTTCACCGCGCGCCTCGGCAACTCCAGCTCCAGCCCAAGAGCGCGAGCCCGGCAGAGACCGGCCAAGGGGCAGCGCGGACAAGCGGGGCGGCGCGGCGCGCAGAGGGTGGCGCCGAGATCCATGATCGCCTGGGCGTAATCGTGGGGACGATTTTCGGGTGTGAGGGCTTCGGCCCAGCGCCAGAGTTCCTTTTCCGTCGCCAGGGCGCGGGGGTCGCTTGCCACCGCCAGCAAGCGGCAGAGCACCCGGCGGACATTGCCGTCGAGGATCACCCCCTTGCGGTCGAAGGCGATGGCGAGAATCGCTCCGGCGGTGGAGCGCCCCACCCCCGGCAGCGCCTGCAAAGCTTCCAGATCTTCAGGAAAATTCCCGCCATGCTCGGCCACCACCACGCGGGCCGCAGTGTGCAGATTGCGGGCGCGGGAGTAATAACCGAGCCCGGCCCAGAGTTCGATGACCTCGTCCGCCTCGGCCGCCGCCAGATCGAGTACCGTCGGGAAACGCTCAAGAAAGCGCTGATAATAGGGGATGACCGTGACCACGCCGGTCTGCTGCAGCATGATCTCCGACAGCCATACCCGATAGGGCTCCCGCGTCCCCCGCCAGGGCAGCTCCCGCCCTTCCCGGCCGTACCAGTCGAGCAGCAGCGGGGCGACCCGTTCGGGATCGAAAGGGTTCGGTAGGGGCGAATCTTGTATTCGCCCTGCTCCGTCTATCCTCCCCAAATCCGGGCGATCACAAGGATCGCCCCTGATATGGTTGTCAGTTGTCAAGCAGAAAAATAGCTCCCCTGACCACGTTACGGGTGGTTACGCTGTTCATCAAATAGGATCCAGAGCATATGCCGGGACAGGGAGTATTTCGCGACGTT
>JAVFAR010000019.1:0-31067 GCA_034002365.1 Trichloromonas sp. | reverse complement strand
CAGGAAGTTCTTGCGGCACGAAGCACACGACCGGCGCATCTCCGCCGACACCGGGCTCGATCCGCAAATGGCCGCGCCACTCGTCGTCGAGCATCGGGTAATCCTCGCGGCAGTGCGCCCCGCGACTTTCCCGTCGCGCCTGGGCGGCGAGGAGGATGCAGCGGGCGCTTTGCAGCATCAGGCCGGTTTCCAGAAAAAGGGGGACAGGTCCGGCCAGGCGCCAGCAGCGACAGGTGTCGTCCAGCCGCTGCCACTCGGCCAAACCGGCGGCGAGACCTTCAGCGGAACGGATCACCCCGGCATGACGCCGGAGCAGCTGCCGCAGGGCGTTGCGCAGACCGGAAAGATCCTCCGGCGTCCAGGAGCCACTGCCGCTCCGGGGCAAATCGAACGCCCCCACCGGTGTTCCCTCCCCCTCCCCCTCCCCCTCAGCGGCGGCGCGGGCACCGGCGCGACGGCCGAAGACGATGGCCTCGAGCAGGGCATTACCGCCCAGACGGTTGGCGCCATGGACCCCGCCGCAGACCTCTCCGGCGCCGTAAAGGCCGGGGACGGTACTGGCGCCATGGGCATCGATGACCATGCCGCCCATGAAGAAATGCACGGCCAGACCGACGGTCGGCATGTTGAGTGCCGGGTCGCAGCCCCGCCGCCGCAGCAGCTCCCAGAGGGAGGCGTAGCGCGTCGCCGACAGGTCGGCGGGAACCTGGGAGAGATCGAGATAGACCCCCTCGCCGACGCCCCGCCCGGCACGCAGCTCGCGATCAATGGCCCGGCTCATCTCGTCCCGCCCGGCGACGGGCTCGCCGCCGCTGACGGAGTCGAGCAGAAAGCGCTCGCCGTAGCGGTTGCGCAGCACCGCCCCATCGCCGAAGAGGGTGGTGGGGAGGATGATCCGCGCCGGCGTCAGTCCCATGGCCGGATGGAACTGGATGAATTCCATATCGCGCAGCGCCGCCCCGGCGTCCAGGGCGAGGGCGTAGCCGTCGCCGGTGATGTCCCGGGTGTTGTTGCTGCCGGCGTAGAGGCGTCCGCCCCCGCCCGTGGCCAGGATCGTCGCCCGCGCCCGCAGAGCCAACCGGCGACCGGAGTGATCGAGGGCCAGCGCGCCGGCCACCCGCTCCCCGTCGCGGACCAGGCGCGCCGCCATCAGCCCCTCGGCGAAACGGACGCCGAGGCGCCGCGCTTCGGCGAGGAGCGGCAGGGTGAAGGTCAGCCCGGCGGTCTGCACCGGCACCGCGCCGAGTTCGGGAAAGATCGTCCGCGCCCGGCTGTGTCCGGGCACCCGGCGCGCCTGCAGCCGCCCGTCGACACGGAGCAGGCGCACGCCGCAGCCCTGCAGAAAACCGACGGCCTCCGCCGCCCCCTCGGCCAGGGTCCGCACCAGCGCCGGGTCGGCGATCTCCCGCCCGCCGCCGAAGGTATCGGTGGCGAGACCCTCGACGCTGTCCTCCTCCGGCAGACTGGTCAGATTGCCCGCCGCGACCAGGGTATTCCCGCTGCGCCCGGGACGGCGTTTGCAGACCAGCAGCACCTCGGCTCCGGCCCGCCGCGCCGCGATGGCCGCCGTCAGGCCCGCCAGCCCGCCCCCGATGACGAGAACCTCCGCTTGCATGCTCTCCATCGCCTTCTCAATCCCTTTTGGCGACTGAACTAGCCTGGGGGCCAGGTCAGATCGCGGCCGCCGAGAAGATGAAAGTGAATGTGCCAGACGGTCTGGCCGCCGGCCTCGTTGCAGTTGTTGACGATGCGGAAACCGTCCTCGGCGAAACCCATTTCGTGAGCGATCTTGCCGGCGGTCTGGAAGACGTGGCCGATGAGTTCGTTGTCGGCCGTGGTCAGGTCGAGGGTGGTGCGAATGTGCTTGCGCGGCACCAGCAGAAAGTGATGGGGCGCCTGGGGGTTGATATCCTCGATGACCACCAGATGCTGATCCTGATAAACGAGCCGGGCGGGAATTTCTCCGGCGACGATTTTACAGAAGATGCAGTTGTTCGACATCGTCACTCCTTTCTTCGCTTGCACGGTTGCGGCCGCTGCGGGCCTGATCGAGGGAGAGGAGGTGCCAGCGTTTCTGGCCGGCGCGTTTGAGCAGCTGTTCGTTGTGGGAAAGGAAAATCAGCTGATGTTCCCGGGCGATGTTTTCGAGCATGCCGACCGTCTCCAGCAGCCGCTCGCCGTCGAAATTCACCAGGGGATCATCGAGAAAGAGCGGCAGCCGCTGCCCCCGGGCGAGATGCCGGGAAAGGGCCAGCCGCACCGCCAGATAGACGGCATCGACCGTTCCCCGGCTGAAGTGCTCCAGCGGACGCCAGCCCGCCTCCTCCCCCTTGGCCGGCAGCAGCAGGGAGAAATTTTCGTCGAAAGCGATCCGCCCGTACCCTCCGCGGGTGGTGGCCATCAAACAGTTGCCGATATCGGTGGCAAAGCGCTCCAGGCAGGTGGAACGAAACTCCTCCACCGCCCCGCCGAGCAGCTCCGATGCCAGCAGCAGAACCTCCCGCCGACGGCTCAGGGCGTACCGGCGGGCTTTGAGCTCTTCCCCTTCCCGCTCGATTCCGCCAAGATCGGTCAACGCGCCGCGCCGGGCCGCCTCCTCGCGGCTCAGTTCGAGCAGACGCGCTTCCCGCTCGCGCAGACTCTCCCCCATCTCCCGCAGCTTTTCCTCGGCGCCGGGAAGTTCTTCCAGGGAAAGCAGCCCCTCGGGGCGGGCCTTGCGCGGCGGCTCCTCGGCGGGGAGCTCCGGTTCGGCAACGATTTCGGATTCGAGTACCGCTTCCGGCTCGCCCCCTGCCATCTTCTCGTCGGAAGCGAGCCCGTCCAGCTCCCGGATACGCGCCAGAAGTTCCTGATGGCGGGGCAGATTCTTCCGCATGCGGACGACTTCCACCGCCGAGGGGGAAAGCCCGAGCCGCTCGAAGCGCCCGTCCAGGGCCGCCAGGCGCGCCTGGGCCTCTACCCGTCGGTCCTCCACGCCCTGGATCAGTTCCTGGATGCGCGCTCCCTCCTCCCGCGCCTTGCCGGCGCGAAGCAGAAAGAGAACCCAGGGGGCCAGGGCGACCAGGCCCGCGCCTCCCCACAGCCAGGGGGTGTAAAGAGGCAAGACCCAGGAGAGACCGCCCCCGGCGGAGAGGGCAAAGAGAGACAGCGCGGCCGGTCCCTTCCAGGGCGGAATGGCCTGGGTCTGAAGTTCACGGCGCAGGGCCGCCGCTTCCCCCTGCAGGGCGACGAGCGCCTTGCGCTCCTCATCGGCGTCGACCAGAATCTGGACCAACGCCTCGGGGATATCCCGGGGCAGGCCGGTCTTCGCCAGCTCCCGTTCCAGCCGATTGCGTTCCTCGCCGGGATCGCCCGTCGACGGCGTCGGAGCCGGAGTCGGCTCGGGAGCCGTCATCACGGCGGTAGCGTTAGCGGAAACGGTCGAAGGAACGCCTTGCTCATCCTGGTAATGACGGCGGACCCGAGCCAGATAGCGCTCCCCCTTGGCGTATTCACCGCGATCGAAGGCGATGGAATTTTCCAGTTCGACGATCTCGTCCCGCAGCGCCGAGAGTTTTTCCCGGCAATCGCGTCCTTCCTGTCGGCGCTCTTCGAGGGCGGCTAGCGCTTCCGTCACCCGTTCCAGCTCTCCCGGCTCAGCAGCTGACAGATAGGGCTGATCGCGGGTGATGGCGGCCAATTCGCCGTGCATCCCGGACAGAACCCGGTCGTAATCGACCTGACCGAAACCGGAGAGCAGGGAGCGAATGCGTCCGGCCATGGCCGGCGCCCCGGGAAGATCGAGCCGGCCTTGACCAAAGAAGAGGGAGGAGCGAAAGACCGGCTCTTCGTTGATGCCGAGCAGGCGCAGCAGTTGTTCGCCGTATCCGGCAGCCCCCTCCTCGGGGGGAACCGTCCCGGAAAAATTCCGGACTTGGCGCCCCTCGCCGTCCGTTTCGATCAGTTCCACCCGATCATCGAGCAGGTCGCGGGCGATCCGCGCCTCTCCGCGCCGTCCGGCGAAAACCAGGGCCGCCGCGCAGCCTGCGTCACTCCCCCAGGAACGAAAACGTTCCTTGTCACGGACTCCGAAAAGCACCGCCGGAATCGCCTCCATCAGCGTCGTTTTTCCCGCCTCGTTGACGCCATACACCAGATTCATGCCGCGCCGGAACTCGAAGGTCCGTTCGGCGAACTTGCCGAAATTGCGCAATTCGATGGATTTAAGAATCATGCCCGGCCTCCTCCCTGCCCCTGGAAGCGGCGCAACGTCTCGCGGAAGGCCTCCTCCACCAGAGGCCGCCGTTCCGGCGGAGAGTCCGCCAGCAGGCGCCGGGCCCGGCGCGCCAACACCCCGCGGACCGTCTCCTCGCTCGCCATGCGCTCGACGAAATCGCCGGCGAGGAATTCGGTGCGGTCGCGCAGCTCCAGGTGAAAGAAATCCCCGGCGCAGCGGTCGTGCAGTTCGGCCATATCCAGCGGCACCTCGACCAGGCCGGTGAGGGTCAGACGCAGGAGCAGATCGGTGGAATGGAGTTCGAGAATGCGGGTCGCGGCTTCGGCCAGGGTCTCGCAGCCGGTCAAATCGAGGCTGAGTTCGTCGAGGACCCGCCCCCCCACCGGCAGGGGTTCGACCCGCACCCGTTCCGGCTCGACCTCGACCAGAGCGCAATGACGCGGGCCGTTCTCGCCGAAGCGCAGACCCTCGGGGGAACCGGGGCGGCAGCCGTAGAGGCGCTCGCCCGCCTCCACCAGCAGAAATTCGTGGCCATGACCGAAGGCCAGGTAATCGAGATTCCAGTCCCGCAGGGTTTCCAGGGAAAGGCCCTTGCCGGACTCGCCGGGAAGAACCGGCCGCAGGCCGTGCAGCACGCCGATATGCAGACCGTCGAGGGGACGGCGGGCCATGCGCTCGAGGAGCGTCGGACTCGGCAGGGTGCAGCCGCCGAAAGCATAGAAATACACGGCCCGACCGTTGACGGTAACGCCCACCGGCTGGAGTCCCGGCGTCTCCGGCAAGAGCACCGCGCCAAGGGCGGTCAGCTTGGCATAGACCCCGTCCGCGGCCGGCGGCGCGTCCTGATCGCCGGGAAGCAGGACGACGGCGATACCCCGGTCGATGAGGCGTTTAAATCCGGAGGCGACCTGCTCGACCAACTCCGAAGGAGGGCGAGGGTCATCGAAAAGATCGCCGGCGACGATGAAAAGCTGGACCTCGTTCTTGATCGCCAGGGTCAGCAGCCGTTCGAAGGTCTGCAGCAGATCGTGGCGCCGTTTTCCCTCTTTCTCGCCGAGTTCGGAAAAGGACGCGCCCAGGTGCAGGTCGGCGGTATGCAGAATGCGGATCATGAAAACACCTATGCTTCGTGACAGTATTCGGGGTAATAGCAGACCAGGGGGGAACAGGGGGCGGCGAAGCGCCGCCGGTGGGCGTCCCGGGCCCGGCGGCGATAGTCCGCCCCGGCGTCAAAATCGGCGGCGCGTTTAACAAACTCCGCGGCCAGGGCGAGATTCCGGACTTTCTGCGCCGAGGGGGCGCCGCGCCCCACCAGTTTGAGCCCATGAATACCGGCCGCCGCCAGATCGGGAATGGCGCAGAGACCGCAGCCGTGCCGGCGATCGCCGAGCGCCCAGCCGCCCTGGCGCGCCATCGCCCGTTGCAGCCGGGGCGAGGGCTCGGCCGCGAGCGGCTCGATCCGGTAAGGGATTTCGCAGGGCCAGATCTTCGCCGGGCTGGAATGATGAAAGGTGCACAGCCCCTCGCTGTTGGGGCAGTTGCCGATAAGGATGAAGGCATCGCAGCGCAGGACCGGCACTTTGCCGACGATCGCGGCCATCTCCGTCACCGGCAGATGCCGGGGAAAGACCAGCCGGCCGATCCCCTGGGCGGCATAAAAAGCCGCCGCCCCGGAATTGGTCAGGTGGGCGAGGGTGCTGGCGTGGTATTCAAGGCCGCCGTGGCGCCGCCGCAATAGGCGCAAAAGGCCGAGATCGGCGAGAATGATGCCGTCGACCCCGGCCGTGGCCGCCTGATCGACATAATCGAGCAGCAGCGGCAGCTGCTCGTCGCTGTAGAAAGGGGCGTTCAGGGTCAGGGAAAAACGTTTGCCCCGGTCATGGGCCCGCTGCACGATCTCTTTCAGGTCGGCGTAACCGGCGATCTGCGCTCCGGCGAAGGTGCGCTGATTGATGGAGGCGAGCAGCCGGTAGCGCTCCAGCCACTCCTTCGGCACCCAGCCGCCGTAGAGCTCGTCGGCGCCGGCATCGAGCAGGAGTTCGGCCTCGCCGAGCTGATCGACAGGAGAGATGAGAATCATCCCCCCTCCCCGTCCCGGTGTTTCCAGATGTGCTCGCGGCGATGGTCCCACCAGCTGCCGTCGACCGTCGCCGTCAGGGTCTCGCCGACCAGCACCAGGGTCAGCGCCGCCCGTTTGGAGCCGGTCGTCAGGTTGAAGAAATCCCGCTCGCCGACCTGCTCGACGATATCGTCGAGGGTGCCGGTCACCACCTCCTCGCCGGGCAGCCCCAGGCGATGACAAAGGGCGATGGGCACGTTCCGGCCGTAACCGGCGCGCAGCAGCGCGGTCAGTTCGGGCAGGGGGAGATTGTTCATGTAGATGAGCAGGGTCACCCCCGGCGCCGCCAGATCCCGCAGGGTCGGCGCCTCGGGACCGTCGCCGAGAGTGCGCGGCGAGGCGAGGATCGCCCGGTTGCAGACCCCGGGGAGATCGAGGGTCTTTTTCAACAGGGCGGAGGCGACATTGGCGGTACCGACGCCGGGAACGGCCTCGGCCCGCTCGCCAAGGGCGTCGATCAGCCCCTGAAAGGGGGAGTAGAAGGTCAGGTCACCGGGAACGAGAAAAGCCACCTCCCCCTCTTCAAGAAAGGTACGGACCTGTTCCAGCAGTTCGGCGAAATAGAAATCGAAGGGGACCAGCACCCGTTTGTCCCGCAGCTGCTCGGCGAAGGCCGTCTCAAAAGGGGTCGGGGCGAAGACGGTGCGGCAGCGGGCCAGCAGCCGCGCCCCGCGCAGGGTGAGAAAATCGGGGTCGCCGGGGCCGGCGCCGATGAAATAGACACGATTCATGCTTCATCCTTCCGGCGCAGGTAAATGAGAAATTCCCGGTTCCCCTTGGGACCGAGGATCGGGCTTTCGGTCACGCCGAGGACCAGACAGCCGAGGCTTTCGGCCAGAGTCCGGATGCGCTCCACCACCGCCGCGTGCTGTTCGGCGTCACGCACCACCCCGCCCTTGCCGACCTGTCCCTTGCCGACCTCGAACTGGGGCTTGATCAGGGCCAGAACCTCGGCGCCGGGGGCCAGCAAAGCCAGGGCCGGCGGCAGCACCTTGTCGAGAGAAATGAAGGAGGCGTCGATCACCGCCAGGCTCGGGCGCTCGCCAAGGCGCTCGGGTGCAAGCTCGCGGATGTTGGTGCGTTCGAGATTCACCACCCGGGGATCTTCCCGCAGCGACCAGGCGAGCTGGCCGTAACCGACATCGACGGCGAAGACTTTGGCCGCGCCCCGTTGCAGCAGGCAGTCGGTGAAGCCGCCGGTGGAAGCACCGACATCGATGGCGACCCGCCCGGAGGGATCGACGGCGAAATGGGCGAGACCCTTTTCCAGCTTCAGTCCCCCCCGGGAAACGTAGGGGATGTCCTCCCCCTTGAGGCGCACCGGGGCATCCTCGGCGACCTGGGCGCCGGCCTTGTCCACGGCATGCTCGCCGACCACCACCTTGCCGGCCAGAATCAGCGCCCGCGCCCGCTCCCGGGAAGGGACCAGGGCGCGGTCGACGAGCAGTTTGTCAAGTCGGACTTTCTTCATGGAAACCGCGAAAAAAACAGGAAAAAATTGCCGTCGGCCGGCGCCGGCGACGCGTTCGAAAGAGTACCACAGGGAGGGGGGGCGGGCAACCGTTTTGCCGCCTTGGCGCCCCCCTTTAGTCCAGCTCCCGCCAGCCGTCGAAG
Source organism: Trichloromonas sp. (assembly GCA_034002365.1). GTDB lineage: Bacteria > Desulfobacterota > Desulfuromonadia > Desulfuromonadales > Trichloromonadaceae > Trichloromonas. Next base: position 23,118 of record JAVFAR010000019.1, on the reverse strand, counting down.
AGGGGGAAGTAGAGGGCCGCGCGCACCGGATGCGCCCCGTCGTACCGGCTCATGAGGGCGACGTAGTTCACCAGCTGCGGACGGTAACGCTCGATCTGCCCGGCGAGAAAGGCTTCCCTTCCGCCCTGGCAGGCGACGATCTTGTAATCGACGATCCAGCGGATGCCCTCGGCGACGAAGGTGCGGTCGACGGCGGCATGCAGAAGCTCACCGTTAATCCGTCCCGACAGTTCCAGCTCGCAGGCCGCCCCCTCCCGCGCCCCCAGAATCCACCGGCCCCGAGGAGCGGCCAGGGCCCCGAGCAGGGCCGCCGCGACCTTGTTCCAGCCCTCGGCGAGTTCCGCCGCCGGCACCCCGAGGCGGGCCAGGCGCCGTTGTCCCGCCGATGCTTCCCCGGCGATCCGCTCCGGCGTCCAACGCTCCAGCCCCTCGCGGGCGATCCGTTCGAGATAGAGGTGGCAGAGGGTGCCGACATGGCGGGCGGTCTCCGCCTCCCAGCCGGTGAAAAGCTCGAGACGGCTCTCCTGGTCGCCGTGGCCGGAAGCCTGACGGGCACGAACAACCGCCGGCAGGGAGAGCGAAGGCAACAGCGGCAGCCGCCAGTCGGCGGGCAGACGCCGGATCGTCGGCGGCGTTCGCGCGGCCGGCTCTCCTTCCTGGTCCGCCGCCTCCGCCGCGGAAAAGACGAAATGCAGCCCGAGCACCGGCCACAACCGGCCAAGCAGGGAACCGGCCAGGGGGCGGGGGACTCCCTCTTTGTCTGGCGCGGCGTGGCCGAGCAGATGCAGGCGGCTTTTCGCCCGGGTCGCCGCGACATAGAGCAGGCGCAGGCTTTCCAGATCCTGCTTGGCCGCTTCGAGACGGCCGATGGCCTCGTAGGTGGCGTCCCGGGCATAGCCGTCCAGGGCCGGAACCGGGGCGAGAAGCAGGCCGCAGTCGGGATGTTCCAGCCAGCGCAGCAGGTGGCGATCGCCGCCGGCCGGTCCCCGGCCGAGGCCGGGAAGAATCACCGTATCGAATTCCAGCCCCTTCGATTTGTGGATGGTCATCACCTGCAAGCGCCCGTCGGCCCCGCTGTCGGGGGCGGCGAAGAGCCGGGCAAGCCCCTCGTCGAGGGCATCGAGGGACAGCAGATCGCCGCCGTGGTCGCATTCCTCCATCAGGGCGAAGACCCGCGCCGTGTCCTTGCGCGCCGCGCCGTCGCAGCAGGCGCCGCCGCCCAGGGCCAGCCACGCCCCTTCCACCAGCTGCCGCAGGGGGAGCGCGCCGTGCCGCGCCCGGGCGCGCCGGAGAATCGCCCCCACCCGTTCCAGCCGGCGCCGCCCGTCGGCGGACAGGGCCGCGAGCCGATCCCCGTCTTCCAGCAGTTCCGGGACGAGGCGGCCGCCGTCGCCGCCGCACAACGCCTCCAGGTCGGCCAGGGTCAGGCCGCACCAGGGGGCGCGCAGCACGGACAGCCAGCTCAAGCGGTCGGCGGGATGGAGCAGCGCCCGGGTCAGGGCGAGCAGGTCACGCACCGCCGGACGGCGCTCCAGGGGGTCGATGTCGCGGGCGCTGAAACGCAGCCCACGGGCGGAAAAGACCCGCAGGATCCCGGTGAGATGGGTGCGGGCGCGAACCAGCACCGCCACCGTCCCCCCGGCATCCTCGGCCAGGGCCTGTTCGGCCAGGTCCGCCACCCGCTCGGCCTCGGCGGCGTCATCACGCAAGGCGAAAGGATGCACCGCGCAGGCCGGTCCCGGCAGCATTTCATGAACCGCCGCCGAGGGGGCGTAGACCACCCCGCCCAGGGCCTCGTCTTCCTCGGCGGGGAAAAGTCCGGCGAAGACGGCATTGACCCAATCGACGATCCCCTGCTGGGAACGGAAATTGGCGCACAGATCGATGCGCTCCAGCGGCACCGCCGCCAGCCCCCGGGCGCGGGCGCGGAGGAAGAGCCCAACCTCGGCCTCGCGAAAGAGATAGATCGACTGCATGGGATCGCCGACGACGAAAAGGGTGCGGCCGTCCCCCGGCTGCCAGCCGGAAGTCAGGTGACCGAGCAGATAATATTGCAGATAGGAGGTGTCCTGGAACTCGTCCACGAGAATGTGACTGAGGCGGGCGTCGAGACGCAGCAGCAGCTCCGAAGGATCGTCGGCGCCGCCGAGAGCGGCCAGGGCTTGCAGGGCAACGGCGGCGAAATCGACCTGCCCTTCCTGGCGAAAGACCAGCCAGAGTTCGGCGGCGGCCAGGGGGAGCAGCTCGACCAGGGCTTGCAGCACCTGCCATTGCCCGTCGGGATAGCGCATATCGGGCAGACGGCGCAACTCGGCCAGGGCGCGTTCCAAACCAACTACGGCGCGCAACCGCTCAAGGAGCTCGAGCATCTGTGTCTTGCGCGCCGCCGCCTCTCCCTTACCGGCGGGAAAACCGCCATTTTTGTCGAGCCGCAGACGGAAGGTGCCGGTGCTGGTCAGCAGCAGATCGGCCAGCGCCAGCCAGTCCGGCAAGGCGGCGGCAGCGGTGCCGGGAAATTCGGTGAGGCCGGCGCAGCGGCACAGGGGCCGCGCCTCCGCATCCAGTTGGCCGGCCGCATAGCGCCCCAACTCAAGCAGTTCGTCGCGGCAATCCGCCGGGAGCAGAGCCTTTATCGCCGACAGACGGTTGCCAACGAAATCCGCCAGGGAACGTTCGAGCAGTTCCCGTTGCCGCTCGGATTTGACCCGGCCGAGATGGCGCAGCCACTGATCGCGGCGGGCGAGCATGGCGACCAGCATTTCCTGCAAGGTATCCATGCGGTTGTCGAGATGTTCCAGCAGCAGCGCCGTTTCGGCGCTCCCCGCCCCGCCCTGATCGAGCCGCCCGGTGACCCGCCGCGCGGCTTCGCGGTAGAGGGAAAAGGGATCCTCGGCAATGGCCGGCATGGCGCCGAAGCGGGAGATCCAGGGCATGCGCCGCGTCAGGGCGGCGTTGAAGGAATCGATGGTCTGAATCGCCAGCAGGGAGGGATTGTCGAGCAGATTCCAGCCCTGCCGGGCATCCCGCGCCAGGGCCGCGCGGGCCAGTTCCCAGGTCTGCCGCTGATGGGCGCTTTCCGGCGCCGGGTCAAGGGCCTCGCGCAGGGCGCGCAGCAGCCGCCCGCGCATCTCCCCGGCGGCCTTGCGGGTAAAGGTGATGGCGAGAATCTCGTCGGGGCGGCGGACGGTGGCGAGCAGGCGCAGGTAACGCTGGATCAGCAATTCGGTCTTGCCGGAACCGGCCGGGGCCTGGACGATGAAGGACCTTTCCGGATCGATGGCCCGCAGCCGGGCCTGGGCATCGGCGGGAGCGCTCATGATTCCGCCTCCTCGTCGTCGGCGAGGGTTTCATCGATCCGGCAGAGGGGGGCGAGATCGCAGAACTTGCAGGCTTTATCCGGCGCCACCGGCGCCACCGCCGCCCAGCCCCGGGTGAACTCCCCGCCCAGTTCGGCGAGCTGATCCCGCCAGCGTTCGAGCAGCTCGGGCCAATCATTCAAACCGGCCTTTTCCGCGGCCTTCGATCCGGCGAAGGCGCTGATTTTGGGAAGCAGGTCGTCTGCCGCCGCCACTCCCTTGAACAGGCAGTCGCCGCGCCGCACCTGGGCGATCGCCACCCCGGCCAGAGTCTCGGCCGACTCCTCCCCGGCGTAGACCGGCAGTTGCGGTTCGAGCAGGCGCTCGCCGAGGAGATCGTTGAGATCGACCCGGCCGGTCTTGTAGTCGACAATCAGCCGCCCCCCGCCGGGGAGGAGATCGACCCGGTCGATTCGGGTGTCGACGGTCAGGGGGCCGCAAACAACCGTGCGCTGCTCCTCCAGGCCGTGGACGACGAAGGGAGTCCGCCCCTTTTCCGCCTCCAGCCATTCCCGCGCCAGGGCACAAAGCCGCTGCCCCTCGATCCGGCAGAGGGGGGCTTGCGCCTCTTCGCCGAAGCGCTCGCCCAGAACACGGGCCACCGTCCCCGCGATGCGCCCGTCCAGCGCCTCCTCGCTCAGGGCAATCAGGGCGGCCTGGTCGCCGGTTTCGCGCCAGAAATTTTCCAGTACCCGGTGCAGCAGGCTCCCCCGGGTGGCGGCATCGAGACCCGGTTCGGGATGCTCCAGCCCCCGGGCCGCCAGGCGATGGCGGGCGAAGGCGCGGAAGGGGCACAGGGCCTGGTCCTTGAGAATCGCCGTGCCGCCGACGGCGCGGGCGGCGGCGAGGGGCGGCCCGCTTTCATCACAAAGGGTTTCCAGCGGCGGCGAAACTCCCTCCAGCACCGCCAGGGGGGCGGCGCTCCCGGCCAGAAGCGGAGTGCCCGCGGCGAAGTCAAGAATCAGGCTGCTGGGGCGCAGCTCCACCTCCCCCTCTTTCAGGGGATGGCTGAAAACCACCGTCGGCGCCGAAGCGGAAAGGCGGTCGCGGAGGGCGCGGGCAAAGGTCAGCTCCCGCTCGGCCCCGGCATGGGGCATGGCGCAAGCGACTTGCAGGGGAACGGGGAGAAAGGGATTGGGCCGGGCCGGAGCGGGGAAAATCTCGTCGGTCAGGCCCATGACCCAGAGATGATCGAATTCCAGCCCTGCCGATTCGAGGAGGCCGAGAACCTGCACCGGACCGTCCGGGGTCTCGGGCTGAAAAGTGGTCTCCCGGGCCAGACGGCGCAACAGATCGAGGGCGGCGTCGCGCTCGACCAACCCGGAGACCGGCTCCAGTTCGATCACCGCCGGCAGCAGGCGCTCTTTCCAGACCTTGAGCGCCTGGAATTCGAGGCTCCCCAGGGGGCGCTCCCCGGGCCAGCCGACCGCCGCCAGCAGTTCGCCGAAGGCCGCCATCCACTCGCCGAGGGACCGCCGACGACGACCGCCGGAAGCGGTGGCCAGGGCCGCGAGAATGGCGGAAAACTCCGGCACCGAAGCGGCGATCCCGGCCGGGGGATGGGTCAGACTGAAGCTCTCCCGGCGCCCGGCGCGCAGCTTGCGGTCGCAGCGGGCGCGAACCGCCCCTTCCCGCTGGGCGCCGCCCAGATAGGGACTGCGCAGGAAAAAACTCAGGCTGTCGAGGGAAATGCGGCCGGAAAGGCCGAGAAGGTCGAGGGCCGCCGTCACCAGCCCCAGTTCGGCGAGGGGGGAACCGAGGGAGAGGTTGAAGCGCTCTTCCGCCCCCTCCAGGTCGATAAGCGAATCGGGAGCGAGCTCCTCGCGAAAGACCCGCTCCACCAGCCGTCGACGCTGCTGCAAGTCGGCCACCACCACGCCGATGCGCGGGGCATCTTCTTCCAGCAGGCGGCGCGCCCAGCGGGCCGCCATGCGCACCTCATGCTCGGCATCGAGAGCCGCCGTCCGCAGGCAGGCACCGGGCGCGGGCAAGAGCCCGGACCATGCCGTCACCCGGCACCCCACCCCTTCGAGGGCGGCGCACAGGCGCGTCAGGCGCGGCGGGGGATCGTCGAAGCCGGCGACGAAAACCTGAGCGGGGGGAGTCAGTCGCCCGTCCGCCAGGGCGGCAGCGATCCGTTCCGGCAGCAGGACGGAATCGCTCCAGGCCCCCCGCCGACAGGCGTCGATATAGGCCGCGCGCCAACGCAGAAAGGCGCGGTGGTCATCGCTTAAGGGATGGCCCGAAAGATCGGCGCCGTATTCGACCAGCAGCCGGTGCGCTTCCTGGGCGCGGCGGGCGCTGGCCGGAACCTGCAACAGGGCCAGTTCCGAACCGGCGGCCTCGGCTTCGATGACCCGCTCCCAGAGGTAGAGGGACGCGCTTTCCGAGAGCAGCCCGGCATCCTCGTCCAGATCCCCGGCGCAGCGCAGCAGCCAGGTATTGAGGCCTTGGATTTTCGGCGTCCCCCAGACCTCGCCTCCCGATTCGAGCATCCAGGCGTCGAAACGGGAGCGCAGGGCGCGGGCCAGGCGCTTGTTGACGGTCAGAACCAGCGCCCCTTGCGCCAGGGCACGACACAGGGATTCAAAAGATGTTGACGGTGCGGACATCGCGGCCCTCCCTCCAGGAAATGCCATGCAGCATACCCCGGCGAAGGGCGGGGGCCAAGGGGGAAATGAGGGAGTCCGGAAAGGAGGGATTAAGAGGAGGGGGATTCGTCCATGGGGGCGAACTTCTCCACCAGCCACTTGAGGATCAAGAGCAGAAGCGGCGTGCCGTGCATGACCAGATCGAAGATGTCGAGGGGACGGGTCAACGTGCCCTGAAAAAGCATCCGGATCTTTTCAAAGAGGTGCGGTTCCGGCACGAAGGGGGAGAGGCCGAGAATGACGGCCAGGATCGCCAGGGTGGAATAAGGCATTCGGGCAAGCAGACGACGCATGATGAATCCTGGGGAGAGTGGTGGCGGTTGCTGGTAAAAACCCCCGAGCGGAGGAGCCAGGCCGGGCCGCTCGGGGGGTTGGCAAAAAGCATCACGTTGGATGGCTAAGCAAAAAGCGCCAAATGCAAGGCGCGCCATTGTCGAGCAATGAGACGTACTTGCGTACGTCGAAGCAGCGAGGCAATGGCAGCAACGCCGCAGTTGGCGAATTTTTGCGACGCCATCAAGGCTGAGCAAAAATGCCCAGATGCAAGGCGCCCGAAATTCGAGGAGTGAGGCGTACCGAGAGGTACGTCGCAGCGACGAGGATGAGGGCAACGCTGCGGATGGGCGTTTTTCCTCAGCCTCCCCTCTTTAGTGCTTGCCCGGCGCCAGTGGCACATTCCGCCGTTCCCAGGCGATATAGGCTTCGATGGCGAGCATTTCCGGGGTGTCGAAACCGAGGTCGGCCCCTTCCAGCGGGTTGCGGATGCACCAGTTGATCATGTGCCGCACCTCGGCGACCTTGCCGATCTGCTTCTGAAATTTCGGGTAGGTTTCGGGATGGGTGTTGGCGGCGTTGGGGTGGCACTGGGCGCAGGCGACGCCATTGCTCCCCAGCTCGGCGCTCACCCACAGATTCCTCCCCTTCTCCACCACCGAGTGGTACTCCCCTTCCCAGCGTTTCAGGTCGGCCTCGGTGAATTCGTCGGCCAGGGCGGGAAGGGGTCGCCCCGCACAGCAGAAGCCCCAGGATGAGGGCAGTCAGCTTCACAGCTTTCATTATCGCGTCTCCTTCTATTTGTTAGAAGTGGGTTTGAGCCGGAATCCGCACGTCCTCGGCCTGATAGGTCACATCCTCGGGCCGTCCGGTTTTCGGGTTGTAGCGGACCGTGCGCACGGCGTTGCTGTAAAGGGTGAAGGTCATGTCGACGTTCCCCGAATTCATGTTGATGAACTGCCAGCCGGTGGCGTCCCGCTCGAAGAAGGGATCGGCGCGGTTCATCGGCACCGTCATCTTCGGCAGCAGGCTCTCGGCCTGGGCGTAGCTCTGCGGATAGGGCCAGGGCCAGGCGGTGGCCATCACCGCGTTGAAGCTGATGTTGCCGATCTGGTTGTACTGGATCTGATGGACATGGCCGTAGATGACGCTGACCTTGGCGAAGGGCTGAAGCAGCGCCTGAATCTCCTCGGCATCCTCGGTCCAGAAGTTCCAGCCCTTGTAAATCTTCTGCAGGGGGGAATGGGAGAGGACCACCAGCGGCGTCTTTTTATCGGCCTTGTCGAGATCGGCCTTCAGCCACTTGCGCTGTTCCTCGCCGACCATGAAGGGCGAGCCGTTGGGATTGTCGAGCCCGGCCATCTCCAGCATGCGCTGCTCGGCGGTCGGCCAGCGGTTGTAGGTCCAGTCGTCGCAGGTGCGCACGCTGTTGAGGACGATGAAGTGCACCCCCTTGCGATCGAAGCTGTAATACTGGGGACCGAAGAGCTTTTCCCAGTATTCGCCCATGTCGAGGTAGTAGTCGTGCTCGCCCATGACGTAATGGGTCTTGTAGCGCAGGGCCGACATGATTTCGGCGCCGTGGTCGAGTTCGGGCTTGGTGCCGAGCTGGGCGAGGTCGCCGCCGAAGAAGACGAAATCGGGCTTGGAATTGAGCAGATTGGTCTCGGCGACGGCGCGGATCAGGCCGCGATCCCAGTTGCGCACGAACTTGTTGCCGGAAATATGCTGGATATGGGCGTCGGAATGGTCCGCTCGAAGGCGGCGATGGCCTGAATGACCTCGGTCAGGGCGATCTGCTCGCCGCTCTTGCCGAAGACCTGCTGAAAGGCCGGCGCGTATTCGGGATCGTTGCGCACGATTTCGAGAATCGGTTCGTGATTTGCCAGCCCCATCTCCACGGGATTGACGAAAGGATGCCGGGACTGGTCCTCCCGATCGGGGGAGCGCCCGTCCCAGAAGAGGGTGGTGAAATAGGCCGAGTTGATCACCGTCGGCGCGTTGCGGGTGCCGGTCAGCTTCTCGATGCCCTCGGAAACCTTCAGGGGGCTGTCGGTGAAGGCTTTCTTGACATCATGACAGGTGGCGCAGCTCACCTCGCCGGTGGAACTGAAGCGTTGATCGTGAAAAAGTTTGTCGCCAAGGGCAATCTTTTCCGGGGTCTGGGGATTGTGTTCTCCGGCACCGGCGGCAGCCCGAGCAGGGCCTGCTCCGCCCGGACCAACCCCGGAGCCAGCAACATCAGGCAGAACGCCCAACCTGGCAGTCGTCTCATAATCTTTCCTCCTCGCGATGTGATTAATGTCAGAGCCGAATTATACCAGAGACGGTCCCGATTCAAGTGCGACCGGAAAAATTCCGGTAACACCCGATCCCTCGTGCCGAGGGGCTGAAGACGTAAATCCTTACCGCAGAGAAAGATTTACGTCTTGACCGCGAAAGCCCCGGGCGGTTAGGATGAAAGAAATGGCAAACCATCCGAAAGGGTGGGACGCAAAGCCACTGGCCTAACTTCCCGGACGATGGTCGCGGAGAACAGGGCGGCAGGGTTGCACTCCTTCCGAGTCCTTCCTGTGCTTCCCCTCCCCGGCGGCAACCCGCTCGCATCCCTGCAAGGGAGGATGTCATGATCAAAGCGCTCGACACCAGCATCCAGGGCCTCAAGGCCATGGAAACCCGCATGGCCGCCTCGGCCAACAACCTCGCCAACATCAACACCGACGGCTTCAAGAAGGATCGCGTCACCCTGAGCGAAACCGCCCAGGGCGGAATCAGGGCCGAGGTCGCCAAGGTCGACACGCCGGGGGATGTGGTCGAGGATCGGGGAACGATGCGGGAACTCTCCAACGTCGACCTGGCCGAGGAGATCGCCGGAACCATTCCGACCAAGGCCGCCTACAGGGCCAACCTGAAGATGATCCAGGCCCAGGACGAACTGACCGGAACCCTTCTCAGCATCAAAAAATAGCCGAAAAGTCGCGTCGGGGGGGGGATGACTTTCCTCCCGACGCGCCCTTCCGGCCCCCCTTCCCTTCCTTTTTTCGTCCCCTTCCTCAGCAGGCCAGCCGAATCGCCCAGACCTCCAGCTTGCCCGTGTCCCTCGGCGCCAGATCGTAGACGGCCAGGGTCCACTCCCCCTGGGCCTCCTCGCCGACCAGTGTTTCCAACCCCGGCGCCGCGCTTTTGTCGTAGGCGCCGCGCAGGTTGTCGGCGCTGCCGCCGGAGCGGTTGTGGAGGATCGCCCGCTGCCCCGTGGGGGCTTCCAGTTCGGGATAAAGGGTTTCGAGCTCGTCCGCCAGCACCTGCTCAACCCCGGCCAGCACCCGCAGCAGACCGAGCATCTGATCGGGACGCATGAACCCGAGCCGGGCCAGCATCCGCAGGGTCAGGGCCGCATGGCGCACATCCCCGGAAAGGGGGGGGTGGGAAAGCGTGTCGCCAGGGCGGCGAAATCGCTCCAGGTGCGGTCCATGAGCTGCTCGATGCGGGCCTGCAATTCGGCACTCAGACTGGGGCAGCACGCGTCCCCGCCGACCGCTCCGGCGTAGGGCACTCGCCGCCGGTCGATTTCGTTGCCCAGGGGCGCCTGAGGATCGGCCGCATCGCCGATGGCCGTCACGGCCGGTTGCAGATCGATGCGGGCCAGCTCCAGGGTCGCGCGGCTGTCCGGCGGGCTCTCGGCGATGCGCAGTTCGGGGCGCTCGGTGATGCGCGTGTTGCCGGGGGTGCCGGTTTTACCGGCGGCGGGGCGGTTGCAGGCGGTTCCGGGCGAAGTTGAACGGCAACGGTTTTCGCCGATGTCGAAACAGCACCCCGCTGTTGTTTTAGGAAAGACGGGCGGACACGGGGGTCAGCCCCGACGGCGCCGTCATGCTCTTGCCCGACTCGGTTCCGCCGGAAGCCTGCCGTTGCACGGCTCTTCCGATCGCTTTGGGATCCCCTGCACCCGGAGTTCTTTCCTCCCCGGCCATGGGCATCCTTGGGACAGACAACGGACTCCCCTCCCCCGCTTCCTTTTCCGCCGGCGCCCCGGCAAAAGCCGAATGCCGCTGGACCAGTCGCGCGCCGAGAGTGCCGTGCAGGCGCGCGGTCATGGCCCAGGTTCCGGCCGCCGTCGGCGGGGATAAAGACGGAGACGATACCTCAGCTTTATTTTCGTAATTGTTTGAACCGGCGCCGCTTTTATGGAATCCTTCGACGAACTTCTCAGGGGCCAAAAGCTGCTCTGCGCCCGTTCCGGCGGCCTGGATCGAAGGGGTAGAATCGGAGCCGCCCATGACTTTGCGTTGCACCAGACTTCCCGGCCCCAACCTTCCGGAGGAGAACAAACCGGTTGCCGCAAGAGGTCGCCGGCTGTCTGGAGAACGCGGCGACGGCCTCTCCGAAACCGGAGCCGATGCCGTCGCGGGGGCGCGTGACTCCATCACCGGCATCGCCAGGGGCATGGCCGTCGATGGCACCTCAAAGGGGGAACGGAAGCGGCCCATGATCTCGGCGGCGAACGTTCCCGCCTGATCCCAGCCCGAGGCTTTCCGCAGCACTGTGCCCGAAAGTCCCCTATCCCCTTCCTGGGGATGTAACCGCAGAATGCGATCCCGCACCGCGCCCTCCAGGGGTTCGCCGCCGATGGTCACGGTGTAGTTGAGCGCCGCCTTCGGTTTGCCGCCCAAGGCCTGCCAGAATTCCCCCAAACTTTGCAACTGCCGGAAAGGAGCGTTACCGCCGGCAAGGGCGGATCCTGCCCCTGCAGGCTTCCCTGCAACACCGAAGTGGGCAGCACCGGATGGCGCGGCAGCACCTTCATCACCTCGCCGAGCAGGCGGTGTTCGTCGTAGGCCGGGGTGCCCGACGAATTGGCCGCCCAGGCCGTCACCAGATAAGAGCAGTCGACCCGCACCGGCATCTTATTTTCAGCCCCGTACCGTCGCTCCGCCGCTCCAGGCGCCATTCGCGGTCGCGCAGTTCGAGATTCTCGCGAATGTCGTAAAGAAAGAGATCGATGGCCGGAAGATGCACCGCCGACGGCGGGAACTTGTCGTCCGGCGGGGCGAAGCGGATCGCCACCTGCTGCACCACCCCGGAGGGCAGTTCGCGTCGCAGGAGTTCGTTGAGGCTACGGTCGAGATCGTCGAGCATGGGAATCGGCTATCCCCTGTCTTTGGGGTTTAAATCAGAGTTCGAAACAACCGGGGACCGGGTGCAGTCGCGCCGTCTCGCGATGGGCCGCCCACCATTCCCGCACTTGCTCCGGCAACCGGCATTTCTGCCGGTATTGGAGGGTACTGACCCGATCCGAGGTATAGGGAAAGGGATGTATCGGCGGCGAAAAGAGAAAATGATCGAAATTGTAGGTTTGCGGAAATAGTCGCGCGCCCCGGAGCGAAAGGCCTCGACCGCCAGTTCCTCGGAACCCTCGCGGGCCATGACCAGCACCGGGACGGACGGGCGGCCGAGTTTGAAGAGGCGCAGCAGGTCGAGAGCGGAGAGCGCCGGGGAATGATCGATCAGCACCACACGTCAACCGGGGTATAGAAGAAGACCCGGCGAGCTTCCTTTTCGTCACGGCAGAGAATCAGCCGACAATCGGGGAGCATCAGGCGCAAAGGGGTAAGGTAGAAACTTTCCCTGGGATCGACGACCAGAACGGTTCCCCGTACCGGGGGGGCATCCGCTGCCGGGGGAAGCGGATCAAGGGGGGTGCAGCGATGGTGGACACGCGGTTCGGAGGGAATGCTCTTGGTCATTGATTTTCCGGCGACAGGGGGCGGCACAGGCCGCCCGGGAATCCCCTCCCTCCATCATCGTCCCGGGGCCTCCAGCCACAGGTCGATGGTTCAACTCTGACACATGAACGCCCCCCCAAATCAAACAAAGCGCTTTCATCCCGGAGGGGTGAACTTTGGGGGGATCACGACGCCTGCCAAACCCGCCCCGTCAGAAGATCGCAGGCGGTGAGCGGGCCGCCCGTTCCGGCGCCGGTATCGAGGTGGATGCGCCCGTCTTCGAAGCGCGGCTTTCCATCCTCGGTGATGGTGTGCCCTACGACCTGCACCTCCTCCCCCCGACCCGGTGGAGAGAACCGGCTCCAGAGGAGCACGAAGGGGTCTTGTTCCTCGGCTTCGAAGCCGTCCCCGGCGCCGGCATGGACAAAAAGATACCTTCCGGCGCGATAAGTCAAGGCCGTCTGTTCGAGAAAGAGCAGATGTTCCGGCGGGATCTCCCAGTTCCCTTCATAACTGAGCAGGGTCGCGGAACCGCCGTTGCCGAGAAAGAGTTCGGTATCGCCGCCGCTGGCGTAGCGCCGGTAAAGGGGGGAAATCTCCCGCAGGGTTTTCCCGGCGCGGATGCCCCGCTCCACCAGGGCGTCGAGAAAGAGCTGTTCGTGATTGCCGCGCAGAAAGACCGTTTGCGGAAAACGCTTGGCGAAGGCCAGCAGAAAGTCGATCACCCCCCGCGAATCGGGCCCCCGGTCGATATAGTCGCCGAGAAAAACGGCCTGATCCTCGGCATCGGGCCAGACCTGGCGCACCAGCTCCCTGAGCTTGCCGAGACGGCCGTGAATGTCGCCGATCGCCAAAAGCCGCTTCATCCGTCGAGCCTCTCCAGAAAGGCCTGCAACAGCCGGGTGCGGCTCGCCCCACGGGGGAGAAGGATCGCCAGGGGCCGTTTCAAGTCGAGAACGGTTGTGATTTCGACCAGCCAGCCATGCTCGAGCTCCCGCTGTACGGCCAGACGGGACAGGCAGGCGACCCCCATCCCCGCCTCCACCGCTTTTTTCACCGCTTCCGTATGCCCCAGTTCGAGGGCGATGCGAACCTGCCCGGACCTGCCGGCGAGGGCCGCCTCGAAAACCTCTCGCGTCCCCGACCCCGGCTCGCGCATGATCCAGTCGGCGTCGGTCAGCATCGCCAGGGTCACGGAGGGTTCACGACGCAAGGGATGCTCCGGCCCGGCAATGACGATCAGTTCGTCATCCCGCCAGGGCAGAACTTCCAGTTGAGGCGCATGGGACGGTCCTTCGATCAGGCCCAGATCAATCTCCCCCCGGGTGAGGGACTGCTCGATCTGTTGGGTGTTTCCCACGTGCAGGGTGGCTCGGGCCTCGGGGTAACGTCTTGAAAATTCCGCAATGGACTCCGGTAGCAGGTAATTGCCGATGGTGGTGCTGGCGCCGATGCGCAGCAGCCCGCGCGGGGCTTCCCCCGAATCGGCGAGCAGGCGTTCGAACTGAGCTGTTTTCCGCAGGATCTCCCGCGCCGGTTCAAGGAGCAGACGGCCCCGGTCGTTAAGCAGCAAGCGCCGCCCCTGCCGCAGAAACAGGGGGCCGCCGGCGGCGTTTTCCAGTTCCGCCAAGGCCATGCTCACGGCGGACTGACTCATGGACAGGGCCTGTCCCGCTCTCGTCACCTGCCCCAGGTCGGCGACCTGGATGAATATTTCCAGCTTGCGGAGGGTTACCGCCATAGACATAAGTTTAATTGATGGATTTCGTAAAAATTATCTATTTTTTATAATAAAAACCTTCTGCTATGGTGACAAGCACAAAGTCGACAGGAGGTTGTCATGGTCCCGTTCACCGTTCAAAAAGGTCTTTTTCCGCTGCTGCTCGGCAGCTGCGCCCTGCCCTTTCTTCCGCCGGCCGCCGCCTTGGCCTCCGGCATCCTCTTCAGCCTGCTCCTGGGAAATCCCTGGCCGCTGCAATCGTCCCTCTGGAGCAAAAAACTGCTGCAACTTTCCGTGGCGGGTCTCGGTTTCGGTCTGAGTCTCGGCGAGGTCTGGACGGTGGGCAAAGACTCGCTACCGCTGACCCTGGCGGGCATCACCCTGACTCTGCTGCTGGGCAAGCTGCTGCAAAAGGTTTTCCGCGCCGAGGCCAACACCGGCACCCTTATCGCTTTCGGCACGGCCATCTGCGGCGGCAGCGCCATCGCCGCCATGGCCCCGGTCATCAAAGCCAAAGACGACGAAACGGCGGTCGCCCTGGCCGTCGTCTTTGTTCTGAACGCCGCCGCCCTGCTGCTCTTTCCTCCCCTGGGACACCTTCTCGACCTGAGCCAGCAGCAGTTCGGCGAATGGGCGGCCCTGGCCATTCACGACACCAGCAGCGTCGCCGGCGCGACGGCGGCCTACGGCAGCGAGGCCCTGGCCGTCGGCACCGTGGTCAAGCTGACCCGCGCCCTGTGGATCGTCCCCTTCGCCCTGGTCTTCGCCCTGCTGCACCAATCGCAGGAGCGGGCGAAAATTCCCCCCTTCATCCTCGCCTTCGTCGCCGCCGCCTTCCTCCACAGTCACTTCCCCCGCCTCAATCCCCTCTGGGGGACGCTGGCCGGAATCGCCCGGCAGGCGTTGACGGTCACCCTCTTTCTGATCGGCGCGGGGCTCAGCCGGCCCCTGCTGCGACGGGTCGGATTCGCCCCTCTCGCGCTTGGTGTCAGCCTCTGGCTGCTGGCGGGAACCCTCAGCCTGGCGGCGGTCCGTCTCGGCTGAGGGTTCGGGAAAGGCTTATTTCTTGCCGATGGCAAAGGCCTGCCCCAAAAGCGGACCGAGGCCGTAATAGCCGCGATGGGCGGTATCGAAGATCAAAGGCTGGATCTTGCGGATATCGGGGAGTCCGTCCTCGGCGAGCACCGCTTCGTCGGCCTTGACATCGACGATTTCACCGACGAATTGGGTGTGCAGACCGATCTCATGGACATGCAGCACCCGGCATTCGAGAATGACGGGGAGTTCCGCCGCGTAGGGAGCCTCCACCAGTTCGCTGCGCACCGGGGTCAGCCCGGTCTCGGCGAACTTGTCGACCTCACGCCCCGTAGCGATGCCGACGAAATCGGCCTGGACGATCTGAGCCTGGGAAGGAATGCCGACGGTGAAGGCCTTGCGCTCCATCAGCGCGGCGTAGGAATAGGTCGCCTTGCGCAGGGAAACGGCGACGCAAGGGGGCTGGGAATTGCAGATGCCGCCCCAGGCGGCGTTCATCAGATTGGGCCTGCCCTCGCCGTCGTAGGTGCCGATCAGCAGCACCGGAGCGGGAAAAAGCAAGGTTTTGGAACCGAGGGATTTCTTCATGAATTTCTCCTTGTGCCGACTTCCGGCAACGGCATGGATGGGGTTTAGACAACTCAAGGGCTACCGACAACTCTTGCGAAAATCGCTCTTTTGCTGGAGTATAGACAAAAAACGCCCCGACACCATGAGCTGCAAGGGATAATCGACATGATCGACGACTCGCAACGACAACTCAAAGAGCATTCCAAGCTGGAACAGCGCTCGTTTCTGATAATGCTGATTCTGGTAAGCCTGCTCTTTATCTTTCTGCTCAAGCCTTTCTGGGGCTCGATTTTCTGGGCCTGCCTCATCGGCCTGATCTTTCATCCCCTCTATTCCCGCCTGCGCAAGCTGTGGCGGGGACGCTCGACCCTGTCGGCGCTGGCGGCCCTGGTCATTTGCCTGATCATCGGCATCGTCCCGACTCTCTTCGTCATGGCCTCTTTCTTCCAGGAAGGGGCCGGGCTCTACCAGCGCCTGCAGAGCGGCGAATTCGACATCCAGGGCCGCATCGAACAGGTGCGCCAGGCCTTCCCCGCCGTCCAGAACCTTCTCGAACGGCTGAATCTCGACCTGAACAACGTCACCGCGCAGCTCTCCAAGGCGGCCCTCACCGCCAGCCAGTTCATCGCCCAGAATGCCGTGCAGCTCGGCCAGGGGACGATGGAGTTCTTCGTCAGCCTCGGCCTGACCCTCTACGTCGCCTTCTTCATGCTCCGCGACGGCCGAAGTCTGGTGGAACTGCTGGTGCGCGCCCTGCCCCTCGGCGACGCCCGGGAACATCTGCTCTTCACCAAGTTCGCCGAGGTGGCGCGGGCCACGGTCAAGGGCAATCTGGTCGTCGCCGTCACCCAGGGCACCCTGGGCGGGATCATCTTCTGGGTCCTCGATATCCGCGGGCCGCTGCTCTGGGGGGTGGTGATGACCCTGCTCTCGCTCATCCCCGTGGTCGGTGCCGGGCTGATCTGGGCGCCGGTGGCGATCTATCTCTTCGCCATCGGCCAATGGATTCAGGGGACGATTCTGGTCGTTTTCGGCGTGGGGGTGATCGGGCTGGTCGACAACGTCCTGCGCCCCGTTCTGGTCGGACGCGACACCAAGTTGCCGGACTACATCGTGCTTCTTTCGACCCTGGGCGGTTTCGCCCTCTTCGGGATGAACGGCTTCGTCGTCGGCCCCCTGATCGCGGCCCTGTTCGTCGCCTTCTGGGAAATCTTCATCCGCGAATTCAACTCGCCGCCGGTCATCCTCACGGCGGACAACTCCCCGCCGACCGCCCCCCTCATCGTCGATCCGGCCGCCGCGCCCGACACCCCGGATAGGCAGGAGAGCGGTTCCGGCACCGCCTGAGCCATGCCCCCGTTACCGAACCCGTAGGATGCGCTGACCAAAGGAACCGCATCGCGGCCCTTTTCGGGGGAGAATCTCAGGATTACAGGGATGAAAGGGATAAGGGGGATGAAACCCAAAAGGCCTTATCCCTTTCATCCCCTTCATCCCTGTAAAAATTGAACCACCAAGGATGCAGGTACCATCCCGGAGGGATCCCCTTTATCGCCCGGCCGGCTCCAACGGAAAGTTCATACTGTCCACCCGCTCCAACAGACTGCCGATGCCGAGGAATAGACCTTCCGCTTCCAGACCCGGCTCCAGGGTGGTAATCACGGTTTTGCCGACGAGCCAGCGCCCCTCGCGCCCCTTCAGATCCTTGGTGCGGATGCCCCAGAGGGTGTGCAGCATCGCCGCCCGCCCCTCGCGCTCACCAAGATAAAGGAGGATATGGCCGGGCAGATGGACCAGGGTCGCGAAGGGTACACCCTCGGCCAGCAGTCGCGTCTCGCGCTCACGGGGCGGCAGCTCCGTCAGGGGCACGACCCGGCCGGCCTGGGCCTGACGCGACGAATTGCGCGGCAGCCACAGGCCGAAGGGGGCGAAGAGATCGCGCAGCGTCCCCGAACAATCCCGCCCCGCATAGCCATCCCCCCAGCCGTAGGGCTGCCCCATCATCTTTTCGGCCAATTCGGCGACCCGGTCGGAAGTGAGCGCAAGGGGGAAAATCCCGCCCCGATCCGCGGTTATCGATCCTTCCACCAGATGCGCCCGCCGTTCCCGGTCGGCCACCGGAATCAGCACCCGGTAGCCATCGCCTTCCCGGTCGACGAGGGGCAAGAGCGCGCCGATGCCGACGGTCAGGCGGTAAATGCCCGCACTGTCGGCCACCGCTGTCTCTTCGCCGGTCAGGGCGAGATAACGCCCGGTCTTAAACGCCGCCATGAAGTCCTCATCCACCCAGGCCAGATCGCCCACCGGCACCCAGCCGTAAAGAAGGGCGGTTTCAATGAAGGCCCAGGCGCCGTCGGCGCTCAGGTGCGTCACCCGCAACGGCACGCCGGCCGGAATGACGCCATGCTGCAGGTTGTCGAAGGGAAAGCCCTCGCCGGCCTTGCGGGGGTCATTGAATAGCGGAGAGCGCGTCGGCAGCGCCCGCACATCGAGACGGCGCAGGGAAATCCCCCGGCGGTCGCAACTCGGGTAAGCAGCGCGCGTGGTCTGCAGGATCAAGGCTTCCCGGCGCGCCGGATCGAGGGGGAGCAAGTTCTCGGCAAAGGCCGGGTGTTTACCGATCCAGTCCAGGGCCCAGAAGGGATTTTTCGTCGTTTCCAGAGGGGCGACGCTTTCCCAGGCGGCAAAATGGTTTTTCAGAAAGGCAGCGGCCAGCGCCTCCTGTCCGGCGGCGGAAACCAGCGGCCGCAGCGCCTTTTCCGGTGCGAGATAAGCCTTGGGGTCCTGCGGCAGAAGCGTCAGATCGCGAACTTCCCGACCAGTCAGATCGCGGGCGCACCCCGCCGTCAGCAGGCAAAGAAAGAGCAGAAGGGAAAGGTTTCGGATCATGAATGCTCCCGAAGAATTGGCGCGGCCGGACGGCGCTCAGGTCTTCCGCATGCCGGTCAGCGCCGCCGCGACGACGAACAGGCTCAGGGTGGATCCATCGGGCATGGCTTCGAAATCCTTTCGTCAACACCCCGGAAACTTCTTCCCCCGGGATCTGCAACAGGCCTAATCCTGGCGGGTCGCCTCCCAGGCTTTTTGCAGAAGGAGCCGGGAACGTACCTGCATGCCGATCGGCTTCTTGCCCTTGCTTTCCCACTGGGAGATGCAACCGGCGCTCAGGCCCAGACGGGCCGCGAACTCGGTCTGGGTTTCACCGAGGGCGGTGCGCCAGGCGTAAAGAACCTTGCCGGTGAACGGCTCGGGCAAGAGGTTTTCAGCGGGCACTCCTTTGCGCACGCGCTGCTCCGGAACCCTTTTCACCGCCGCGATTTTCGCCGCCGTGCGTTGTGCTTCAGACGTCTTGGCCGCCGGTTTCGACCTCTTTTCCGGCGTGGATTTTGTGGACGGCGCCGCGGCCGGCGGATCCTCGGCCACGCCCTCGTCGGCCATCTCGATGCCGAAGACATCGGCGAGACCGGCGGCGGCGATGCGGCGGCGGGAACTCCCCGCCTGCGCCGCATCGGCGACGGCGGCGGTGACGTCGATCAGTTCCCGATGATCGACCCCGCGCAGCGTGAAGAGCATTTCCGGCGACTGGTCGAGGCGGGCGCCGACG
Source organism: Trichloromonas sp. (assembly GCA_034002365.1). Taxonomy (GTDB): domain Bacteria; phylum Desulfobacterota; class Desulfuromonadia; order Desulfuromonadales; family Trichloromonadaceae; genus Trichloromonas. The sequence continues at coordinate 4,186 of JAVFAR010000019.1, read as the reverse complement.
CCGTAGAGCACCGCCGCCACATGCTTGCACATGACGGCCCGATCGGGACAGTCGCAGTCGAACTTCATTTCGCCGGGCAGCGGGAAAAGACCCTTCTTGCGGTCGGTGACGACGGCCATGACCGAGTCGTCGAGCTTGCCGCGCAACAGGTCGATCAGCGAGGCGATCTTCCCCGAGCAGGCACGCTTGACAACTTCCCATTGGCTTGCCTTGAGCGGATCGATAGTGATGACGACGTTATAGAGGGAGGTCCCGCTGACCAGGGCGGTGATGCGCCCGGCGGCGATTTCGAGATGGCAGACCGAGCCGTTGCGCACATAGCTGCGCCCCCGAGGCAGACGGTTGGCATAATCGCTGAACGATTCCATGTGGTCGCACCAGCTCCTGCCCCAGAAGGAAGCGGCGATCTTGCGGCCGCTCAATGCCACCGGCTGCACATCCAGTCCCTTCTTTTTGATCTTTTCCAGTTCTTTTCCGGCCTTGGCCCGCCGCTTTGCCACCGACACATAGGGAGCCCAATCGTAATATCCCATCTTCCTTCATCTCCCGATTATAAGGCGGCCTGCTCCAAATCGAGGGCCACCAGACGCAACAAGGCCTCGTCGTCCATCTCCGTCAGCAAGGTTTCCGCGCCTTCCAACAGTTCACTTGCCAGGTCGGATTTGGCGGCGATCAAGGCGTCGATCTTTTCCTCCACCGTCCCCTTGCAGACAAACTTGTGCACCACCACATTCTTATTCTGACCGATGCGGAAGGCGCGGTCGGTGGCCTGATTCTCCACCGCCGGATTCCACCAGCGATCAAAATGGATGACGTGACTGGCGGCGGTCAGGTTGAGCCCCGTGCCGCCGGCTTTGAGGGAAAGGACAAAGAAGGGCGGCCCGTCCTCATGCTGGAAGCGATCCACCAGCTTTTTCCGCTCCGCCACCGGAATACCGCCGTGCAACACCAGACCGGGACGGCCAAAGACCTGAGCCAGAAAGACGGCGAGCGGTTCGGTCATCTCCCGAAATTGGGTAAAAATCAGAACTTTCTCCTGACGGGAGGCGATCTCCTCGACCAGCTCGCGCAAGCGGGCGAACTTGCCGCTGCGCTCTTCGGCGAAGTCGCCGTCCCCCAGGGCCTGGCCGGGATGATTGCAGATCTGCTTGAAACGCATGAGCGTCGAGAGGATCAGCCCCCGGCGTTTCATCCCTTCCCGTTGCTCTTTCAGGGCCTGCGCCAATGCCTTGACCGCCTCGCCGTAAAGCCGCGCCTGCGCCTTGCTCAGCCCGCACCAGGCGGGCATCTCCACCTTGTCGGGGAGATCGGCGATGACGCTCCGATCGGTCTTGAGTCGACGCAGGATATAGGGCCGCACCAGGGTGCGCAAGGGGGCGTAGGAAGGCGGCTCGCGCCCTTCGAGGGCATTGACGAACTGTTTGAAGCGGCTCGCCGAACCGAGCAGGCCGGGGCTGATGAAATCGAAGAGCGACCAGAGATCGGAAAGCCGGTTTTCCACCGGGGTCCCGGTCAGGGCGATGCGCGCCCGCCCGGAGAGCGCCTTGACCTCCCGACTCTGGCGGGTCGCGGGATTTTTGATCGCCTGCGCCTCGTCCAGCACGATCAGATTCCAAGTCGCATTTTTGAGCCACTCCTGCCGCTGCACCATGCCGTAGGTGGTCAGCACCACATCGACGGAAGCGAGAGCCTTTTCGGGATCGGCGGCCAGGGTTGCCAGGGATTCCCGGTCCATTTCCGAGGGATGCAGGCACAACGCCGTGAGTGAGGGAGCAAAGCGTTGCAACTCGCTTTTCCAGTTGGCCAGCAGCGAGGCCGGCAACACCAGCAGGCTCGGACCCCGCCGCGACTGAGCCAGGAGCAGGGCCAGCACCTGAACGGTCTTGCCCAGCCCCATGTCGTCGGCCAGGCAGGCCCCGAGCCCGAGTTCCGACAGGAACCAGAGCCAATTCACCCCGACCTGCTGATAGGGGCGCAACCGCGCCTGCAACCCGGAGATATCCGCGACGGCGGCCAGGCGGGAGGGATCGCGCAGGCCGGATAACAGTTCACGCAGCCGCTCACCGGCTTCCACGCAGGCCCAGCCGGTTTCCTCCAGCATCGGGTCCTGCCCGGCGAGATTCCGTTGCGCACCGGACAGCAGGCGCATCCCCTCGATAAAGGAGAGCCCGTCCGCGCCCGCCTCTTTTTCCACCCGGCGCCAGTGATCGAGGGCCTGGCGAAGCTTCTCGCCATCGACCTCGACCCACTGCCCGCGCACCAGCGTCAGCCCCTCCCCCGCCGCCAGAAGCGCGGCGATTTCTTCCGGCGACAGCGGCTCCCCCTCCAGGGTGAGTCCGACCCGGAAATCGAGCAGCGCTTGCGCTGAAAGCTTGTCCCCGACCTGCGAGCCGATGGCGACCTGCACCTTGGGGCGGGGGCGTTTTTTCCACCAATCGGGCAGGCGCACGACCAGCCCGCTCTCTTCCAGAAGGGGCACATCCTTGAGAAAGAGATAAGCCTCGTCGGGGGTCCAGGCCAGGGGATGATAGATGTCGCTGCTTTCCACCAGTTCCCCCACCCACGGGCAGCGACTGCTCGCCGCGGAAACCGGCTCCAACAACCGCAGCAGGGCCGCGCGGTTATCGGCACCGGCATATTCGCGCAGGGCCTGACTCAGAGGCAGGTGCTGGGCGCGGGCGTTCTTGCCGAGGCGGGGAATATAGGTCGCCATGAAGGCGAAGGGATATTCGGCATCCTGCCGGTTTTCGGCCAGGTGGAAGCAGACCCGGCCGACCTGCCGCCAGAGGGGCGCGCGACGATGAAGAAAACCGGCCAGCCCCTCGGGATCGCGGGCAATCTCCGCCAGCGCCCAGGCATCCAGCGTGCGCCAGAGTTCCCCCAGCACTTCGGGCCCGGCATACTCGGCCCCGGGCATGGGCGGAATACGCAAGGCCAGGGACGCCAGGACGGCGGCATCGAGCGGCGGCGCGGGATCGAGCCGGTCGGCATCGGGCCGGCTTTGGCAGAGATGCAGCAGATAGCGCGCGCCGAAATCGCGCCAATATGTCCAGGAAAGGGGCCAGTCCGGCGAGGATTTCCCCCCGGCGAGGGCGACAATACCGGCGGATGAAGACTCGGCGAAAGCCTGGACAATCGGCGCCAGGCGCGGCGCGTCGGCGGGATTGGGGAGTCCGATCATCACCAGATGACCGGCGGGATTGAGGGTCAGTTCCACGAAAACGACAACTTTCGACGAAGATATGAAGGACGGGCGAGATCTTGAAAATACACGTTCGCGCCATTGCGATCAAAGGTCTTTTTCATGACGCGCCGCGGGCGGGCCGGGGTTCAGAGGTCAGACGCTTTCCGGCAGATTCAGCAAAAACAGGAATGCAGGCTATGTCAGGTTTCCCAGCAGGTCATTGTATGTGAAATACGGCCTGTACAAAGTGCCTGCATCAGCGGGTTGGACGAGGGCGCATGCTTTGCGGTGAAGAACATCGGAAAGCCGTGTGCGGGAGAACCGCATGCACGCTTTGATGAGGGAGGATTGGTGACGGCAACTACGGCGAAGCTCTTTAGACACCGCCAGACGAAAGGGGCGGAAACAGATATGCCAAGCCTAAGGCCGCAACAACCAGCTCTCTACTTTACCGTTTTCTGTTCTGCGGCCGCAGAAACCGGGCGGGGCCGGCAAACCCGGAGGCGAGCGCAAGCCCACCCGCAACGACCGCCCCGGTAAACGCCGCTCGTAACTGGGTATGAACCATGAAAAGAAAAAGAGCCCCCTGCTCTTTTTTTGGAGTCAGGGGGCTTTCGCGTTTTTAGCCGATTTCTGAAGGGTCTTCAGGAATCTGTGCGCCGTGCCAGACGGCCACGACCCAAACCACACCGTCTTTGATCCGATAGAAAAAGCGATAGGGCGACACGATGACCTCACGGTAGTGAATGTCCGGAAACTCCGGAAGAACTCGACCGGTTTCGGGATAATCGCGGAGACGGGAGAGGATTTTCTCGGCCTTTTGCCGAAATGAAACCGCCGCGAGCGGGTTGTCGCGGCGGATATAGACCAATGCGTGGAGAAACTGATCGCGTGCCGCTGGGGTAAAGACGATTTTCATTGCTGTTCCGCCAGCAGCGCATCCGCGTCGGCGAGCACGGCTTCCAGATCGAAGCCGACGCCGGCCTCGATGTCCCGCTCGCC
>JAVFAR010000018.1:0-31777 GCA_034002365.1 Trichloromonas sp. | reverse complement strand
AGAAAAAAAAGCCCCCGGCGCACCGGGGGCTTTAAACCGCTTCGTATCAGGAACAATCAGAAAATCGCGGACTTAGCCATTTCCATGATGCCCTCGGGCAGAATGCCGAGATACAGAACACCGATAATCGCAAGAACGATGGATACAACGGCACCGACATTCATCGTCACCCAACCGAAATCCTCACCCGATTCCTTGAAGTACATGTAGACCATGACCCGCAGGTAGTAGTAGAGGGAAACAGCCGAATTGAGCATGGCAATGACGGCCAGCCAGATATAACCGGCCTTGATGGCGCCGGAGAAGATATAGAATTTACCGACAAAACCGGCCATGGGGGGAACGCCCATGAGGGAGAAGAGGAAAATAGTCATCGCGACAGCCAGCAGAGGCTTCTTGTAACCAAATCCCGAGAAACCTTCAAGAGTCAGATTTTCCTCGCCCTTCTTGCCCGCCAGAACCAGAACAGCAAACGCGCCGAGATTCATGAAGGTGTAAGCGAGCATATAGAAGAGGATGCCCGACATTCCGATTTCATTGGCGGCAACGATACCAACCAGAGCATAGCCGGCATGAGCAATAGAAGAATAAGCCAGCATTCTCTTGAGATTGGTCTGATAGATCGCAATCACGTTACCAACGGTCATGGTCAAAACCGCGAGAATCCAGAGCAGCGAGGTCCACTCATCCTGAAGACCGCCGAGACCCAGAGTGAGAATTCGCATCAAAGCAGCAAAAGCGGCGGCTTTAGGTCCGGCACTCATAAAGGCCGTAATCGGGGTCGGAGCGCCCTGGTAAACATCGGGAGTCCACATGTGAAAAGGAGCAACGGCAATTTTGAAAAGGAAACCCGTGCTGAGCAGCAACATACCGGCTACGGTCAGCGGGTTGGAAAGCTCAGCAGGATTGGCACTGAGATAGATGCCGATATCCGCAACATTCGTGGTTCCGGTAACGCCGTAGATGAGAGCAACACCGTAGAGCAGGAAACCGGTGGAAAAGGCCCCAAGGAGGAAATACTTGAGACCGGCCTCGTTGGACTCGGTTTTCTCCCGCAGAAATCCTGCCAAGACATAGAGAGAAACCGACAGAACTTCCAACCCCAGAAAGATGGTCATCATATCGGTTCCCGATGCCATCCACATGGCTCCGGCGGTGGTGAAGAGAATCAGCGGATAGTACTCTCCGACGTTGAACTCTTCACGTTTGAGAAAGCCATCGGACATCAGGATAGAAAGTCCTGCGGCAATCAGGAAAGTAAAGTTGAAGAAGGTGGCAAAATTATCCAAGGCCACATGGCCGGCAAAGCCGAACCTGGGGTCATTCCAGGCCCCAAGGCAAAAGAAGCCGGTAATGACCAGCGCACCCAAGCTCAACCAACAGATGAGCGAGGATTTTCCACGCGGCAAAAAGACATTGACCAGCAGAAGCGCCATAGCACAACAGCTCAGCACCAGCGATGGCATAATGGCCGCAAAGTTGACATTCTGCATGGCGGTTTGCACCAGATTTTCCATGGACATGCTCCTCCGGAAGCGGTTTTAACTTTATTCGAAAACCTTGATTATTTCAGTTCCAGATGGCCGGGAATGACGGTCTCGACCATGGCCACCTGCTGCTTGCCTTTGACCTGCTGAATAAGCTGATCAACAGCCGGATTCATCTTGTCGAAGAAGGTGTTCGGATGAACCCCGATCCAGAAGACGAAGAGCAAAAGAGGCAGCATCAAGGCGACTTCACGAGCGGAGAGGTCTTTCAGTTTCTGATTAGCGGGATTACTCAATTCGCCAAACATGACCCGCTGGAACATCCAGAGCATATAAACAGCAGCCAGAATGACCCCGGTGGTCGCAAACACGCCAAACCAGCGCAATTCGCTCTCATAGGCACCCATCAGGATGAGAAATTCACCGACAAATCCGTTGGTGCCGGGCAGGCCCACCGACGAGAACGTCATGATCATGAAAATCGTGGCAAATATCGGCATCTGTTTGGCCAGACCGCCGAACTCGCTGATTTCGCGAGTGTGGCGCCGCTCGTAGATAAAACCAACGATAAGGAACAGAGCACCTGTCGAAACCCCGTGGTTAATCATCTGGATCATGCCCCCCGACCAGCCTTGGCTGTTCATGGCGAAAATTCCGAGCATGACAAAGCCAAGGTGGGAAACCGAAGAGTAAGCTACCAGCTTCTTCACATCGTCCTGCATCATGGCTACCAATGCACCATAGATGATGCCGATAACGGCCAGAAGCGACAAGAAAGGAATGAACTGCTGGGTCGCTTCGGGAAAGAGCGGAATGGCGAAACGAATATAGCCGTAAGTACCCATTTTCAAGAGGATGGCCGCCAAGATAACCGAACCTGCGGTAGGCGCTTCGGTATGGGCATCCGGCAACCAGGTATGCACCGGAAACATGGGAACCTTAATCGCGAAGCTGAATGCAAAAGCCAGGAACAACCAGGTTTGAGCTTCGGGGCTGATGCTCAACTTATAGAAATCCAGAATACTGAAACCGGCGACTTCCACACCGGACTGAATGGCGTGATAGTAGACATATATGATGGCCACCAGCATCAATAAGGAACCGACGGCAGTGAAGATAAAGAACTTGACTGCTGCATAGATACGATTCTTGCCACCCCAGATACCGATCATGAAGTACATGGGAATCAGCATCAATTCCCAGAAGATGTAGAAGAGGAAGAGGTCAAGGGAGATAAAGGCGCCAAGCATGGCGGTTTCAAGCAGCAGGCTCAAAGCCATGAACCCTTTGATGTTCTTATCAACCGCATGCCACGTAGAGAGAACAGCGATCGGCATGATGAAGGTCGTCAGGAGGACCAGCCAAAGGCTGATGCCGTCAACGCCAATATTGTAGTTCATCTGGAAATAATCACCAATGCTGATCCACTGGACAAACTCGGTATAGTGCATCGCACCAGAAGTCTTGAACACATCATCAAAAGCCAAGGGGAGGCTGATGAAGAAGGTGATAATAGTAATAAGCAGAGTGAAGCCCTTGAGCAGATTTCCATTGTCCTTGGGAAGAGCCAAGACGACCAGCATACCCAGGATTGGAAAGAATGTCATCAGGCTAAGAAGATGTTCAGTCATGAGATTTCGCTCCTTGTTTCAACAATCGCAGAATGGCCAGCGTTCTTACCTGAAGACGTAGAATGCGAGAATGACAACCACGCCCAACGCCATACTCATAGCGTAGTTATGGGCAAAGCCAGTCTGGGTGTAACGCAACGCATTGGAGAAAACATTGATCAACTTGCCGATACCGTTAACAACCCCATCTACGACTCGTACATCAAACCCTTTCCAGCAAAAGGTACCGAACTTTTTAGTGGGATTGACCACCAAGGCATCGTAAAGCTCGTCCACATACCATTTGTTGAAAACCGCCCGCCACAAACCGGTGAAAGAAGCAACAAACTTGCCGGGGAGAGCGGGGTTCTTGATGTACATGATGTAAGCCAGAAAAATACCGCAAAGCGCGATACCTACCGAGATCCCCATCAGGCCGAACTCGGCAGCGGCGGTCCCATGCGCGGAGATGTGGTGAAGTTCCTGGGTCGGCGCAAAGACCGGAGCGAGGAAATCCCCGAAGTAGTTAGGTATATGACCGACAAGATTGCCGATAACGTGGGGAATCCCGATATAGCCACCAACGACGGCCAGCAGTCCCAGCACCATCAGCGGGATAGTGATGACCAGGGGCGACTCATGGACATGATCCTTGGCCTTGGCATGGGTACGCTGCTCACCGAAGAAGGTCATGAACACCAAGCGGAACATGTAGAAGGCGGTCATACCGGCGGCACAGGCACCAAGCACCCAAAGAGCGACATGGCCGCGGGTCGATGCGAAGGACCACCAGAGAATCTCGTCCTTGGAGAAGAAACCCGAGAAACCAGGGATACCGGCAATGGCGAAGGTCGAAACCAAGAACGTAATGAAAGTAATCGGCATTTTCTTGCGCAGGCCACCCATGTTGCGCATGTCCTGGGCATCATCATGCAAATGCGCGTGGTGATAAGCATGATGCATGGCGTGAATGACCGAACCGGAACCGAGGAAGAGACAGGCCTTAAAGAAGGCATGAGTCATCAGGTGGAAAATACCGGCGGTGAAAGCACCAACCCCCATAGCCAGGAACATGTAACCCAACTGGGAAACCGTCGAATAGGCCAGAACCCGCTTGATATCGTTTTGCGCGAGGCCGATGCTGGCGGAAAAAAGAGCGGTCACGCCACCAATAACGGCGATGACCATCATGGTGTCGGGAGACATGGCAAAGAGGGGGTTCATCCGACCGATCATGTAGACACCGGCGGTGACCATGGTTGCCGCATGGATAAGGGCGGAAACAGGGGTCGGACCTTCCATGGCATCCGGCAACCAGGTATAGAGGGGAATCTGTGCGGATTTACCGGTTGCTCCAAGGAAAAAGCAGAGGGTAACCAGAGTAACAACCGTGCTTCCCATGCCGAGAAGATGGGCATTCTTGCCGATTTCCAGGAAATTGACGGTCCAGACGCCATGGCTTCCCAGCGTCCAGTACAGGACAAAGAGGCCGATCAGGAAACCGAAGTCACCGATCCGGTTAACCACGAAAGCCTTTTTGGCGGCATCGCTGGCACTCTTCTTATGGAAGTAGTAACCAATCAACAGGTAGGAGCAGAGACCCACGCCTTCCCAGCCGACGAACATGACCAAAGCGTTGCTTCCTGTGACCAGCATCAGCATCGAGAAGGCAAAAAGGTTCAAGTAGGAAAAGTAGCGATAAAAACCTTCTTCACCATGCATATAGCCAATGGAGTACAGATGAATCAGGGAACCGACACCGGTAACGACGAGCAGCATGACGGCGGTAAGGGGGTCGAACAGAAAGCCCCAGTCCACCTGCAGCTGGCCAACGGTCATCCACGACGCCACAACGATTTCATGCGTTTTGACCGTGTCCCCGAGCAGCTGGAAGAAATACTTGCAGGAGAGGACGAAGGAGGAGACCATGGCCAGAGTACCAATGCCGCCAATGATCTTCTCGTTCTTGATCTTCTTGCCTAAAAGGCCGTTGATCAAGCACCCCAACAGTGGGAAAAATGGGATCAGCCATAGTTTGTCGTACATCTAAGTCTCCTCTAAGCAGATTGAGCCTCTACACGGAAGCTACGGAAATTTACCATTTCAGCAGATTGAAGTCTTCCACGTCGATCGACTCCTTATGCTTGAAGAAGGCGATCATGAGAGCCAGACCGACGGCTGCCTCAGCGGCGGCCACGGTCATAACGAAGAAGACGAAAACCTGCCCATCCATGTTGCCAAGAAAATGGGAGAGGGCAATGAACGACAGGTTGACGCCATTGAGCATCAATTCGATACACATAAAGATGACGATGGCATTTCTCCTGGTGAGAACCCCAATGGTTCCCAACGAAAAGAGAATGGCGCTGACAACAAGATAATGGTGCACAGTTACGGTAAACATGACTTATCTCCTGTCCAAAGTTTGACTAAACTTCTCTTTTGGTCAGCACCACAGCGCCAACAATCGCCACCAGAAGAAGAATTGAGGCAATTTCAAAGGGCAGCAAGAAGTTGGTGAACATCGCTTGGCCAATCAGCTCTGTGTGTCCAACCTGAGCAACCACTTCCTTGGTGATTTCACCTTGAACGGTAGTGGTTTCGCCGCCCTTGAGAAATGTCATCGCCAGCAACATCATCAATGCGCCAACCACGGATCCCCAGGCGATACAATGCGAAGTCCGCGCTTGTACAGCCGTGCCGAGGTTAAGCAACATAATAACAAAGATAATCAGTACGATGATCGCCCCTGCATAGACCATAATCTGAATGGCGGCCATAAAAGGCGCATGCAGCATGACATAGAAGATAGCCAGACAGAAGAACGTCATCACCAGCGAAATTGCGCTGTTGATCGGACTCTTACATGTAATGACCAAAACTCCGGATAAGACCGCGACCAGGGCGACCAGATAGAAAAATAGAAGTTCCATGGTTTCAACGCTCCTATTCGGTTACTTGAGAAGTCTCTCTTTGGTGAAGGCAAAGTCTTCACGCTTATAATTGGCCAGCTCGTACCCACCGGTCATCTCGATCGCCTCTACCGGACAAGCCTCAACACAGTAGCCGCAAAAGATACAACGGAGCAGATCGATCTGGTACACCTTGGGATACTTCTCACCTTTCTCATTCTCCGCCGCCTCGACAGTGATGCATTTCGCAGGGCATACCGTCGGGCAAAGATAACAGGCGACACACTTCTCCCGATCCTGGGTAGGCACCAGCCGATGGAGGCCACGGAACCGGTCGGATACCTTGAGCCTGACCGTCGGATATTGCACCGTCGTAAGCTTGCTTGGCGCCAGATGCTTGGCAGTGATGATCAGACCTTGAATTAATGCTTTAAACATGGGTCCATCCTCTTGTTATGGTGATGTGATTACTGTAACAGAACAACGACCAGGCCGGTCACCACGATATTAGCCAACGCCAAGGGCAGGAACACTTTCCATCCCATGAACATCAACTGATCATATCTTACGCGAGGGTAGGTGGCGCGAATCCACATGAAAAACATCACAAAACCCACAATCTTGATCAGGATGTTGATAAAACCGGGGAAGGGACCGGACCAACCACCGAGAAACAGGGTGGCGATAAGGGCCGAAATCACGATCATGTTGGCATATTCGGCCATGAAGAAGAGTGCATACTTCATGGAAGAGTATTCCGTACAGAAGCCGGAAACCAACTCGCTTTCGCATTCAGGCAAGTCGAACGGAGTACGGTTGATTTCAGCCAAGCTGGTCACCGTAAAGATGACAAAGGCCAGGGGTTGAGTAAACACATACCAGTTAGGCAGAAAGCTGATCACGCCCCAGAGAGGCTCCATCTGCAGTTCTACAATTTTCCGCAGACTCAGAGTCTCGGAGAGCATGAAAACTGAGATGATGGAGAGGGCGGCCGCCAACTCATAAGAGATCATCTGGGCCGAGGACCGGATACCGCCCAGCAAGGAAAACTTGTTGTTAGAAGCCCAACCTGCCAAAACGATCCCGTAGATACCCAAACCGGACATCGCCAGCACATAGAGAATACCAACGTTCAGATCGGTGATCTGCTGGGGAATGATAAAGTTATTGATGACCAGGTCCGGCCCAAAAGGGACGACGGCCATGGTAATGAAGGCCGGTATACAGATCATCATCGGCGCCAGAACAAACGGAACCTTACTGGCCTGTGACGGAATGATGTCTTCCTTGAAAAACAGTTTCAAGCCGTCGGCAATCGGTTGCAGCAAGCCATGCCAACCGGTCCGCATGGGACCCAGGCGGGTCTGCATGTGACCAATGAGCTTACGCTCCAACCATGTCGCATAAGCGACCATGAAAATGACGACCACAAAGACAACGAGAATCTTTACAATCATCGCTCCGAGAAAAAGGGGCCAGTTGTTCGAGAGGCTCAACAGTTCAGGCGTCATGACAATCCTCTTCCTTGACTGATTTAGGACAACTTACGCGCAACAAGATAAACGGTTAAAAACCAGGCTTATGTGGGGTGGTCATTTCCCGCAGGTGAGATTGCAAGTATTGAGCATCTCGATTTTGCGGATTGATCCGAAGGGCACTTTCAAGTTCCTTACCGGCGGCATCCAGCAGATCCATCTGCATAAAACATTCAGCCAACCTGACACGGGTATCGGCGTCCTTCGGGTTCAGCTTGAGAACTTCACTATAGGCAACCGTAGCTGCCGAGAAATCTCCCTTTTTTCTATAAGCCTCACCGAGCATGAAATAGCCTGGTGAGAATTTTTCTTTTGATGCTACAGAACTTTCGAATTCAGAAATCGCTTCTTCGATTTTTCCTTCCTTGAACAGAGCCATTCCCAGTTCGAAACTTGCTGCTGTGTAGGAAGGACTGATCTCCAGAACTTTTTTGAACTTATTTATCGCCCCTTGATTGTCTCCGCGCTGGGAAAGAACCATGCCCAAGATGTAAAGCGCGCGAGTGTATACGGGGTTAATCTCAATTGAAGCTTCCAACGATTCCTGGGACTTTTCAAGGTCCGAAACTCGCAAGTACGACAGACCCAGTCGGTAATGTGTTTCAGCGCTTTTTGGGTTAATCTCAAGCGCCCGCTTGTAACTATCGATACTGGCGGCGAGATTTCCAAGGCCATAAAGTGCCATTCCTAATTTAAAATATACCCTGAATGGCTCTTTATCATTTTTCAGAGCACGCTTGAATGAATCGACCGCTTTCTCAAGTTCGCCTCGATCATAATGAGCCATGCCTTTGTAGTAATGAGCTCTGGCGAATTCGGAATCTTCTTTTATAACGTCGTCCCAAAGGAGCAGAGCCTGATCCAGCATCCCCCGATGGTAGTGCTCCAATGCCCGCTGATGAAGGAACCCAACATCCTTGACTAGGCTGGCACCGCACTGGTCACAAAATCGAGATCTTTCTGATACCAGTGCTTGGCACTTGGGACATTCCATGGATGCTCCTGATCAATAACTACTTGCTTAGCTCCACGGGAATAACCGACTCACCGCGGTAGATGCGGTTGAGCCCGGCACTGACGAAGTGGTAAGGCACGAACACCAGACCTTTGGGCAAGCGGTTTGCAACCTTGGCTTTCAGTTTCATCTCGCCGTTGGCGGCCTTTACTACAACCATGTCGCCCTCAGCGACCTTGAGCGCGTTAGCATCATCGCGACCAAGTTCAACATAGGGCTCGGGAACTACGGCCAAGGGGCCGGAGGCATGAGTCGACAGAGTACCGCTGTGATACAAAGCACTGCCCGTTACCATGCGATATTTGCCTTTGACGGCCTTCGCACCTTCGACTGCAACCAGGTTTTTCTTGGCAACCGGGAGATTTTCACCGCCCCAGACCACACCCTGAGCACCTATGGCGTTGAAATCGATGCCCTGGTAACCCGGAATGCTCGCAGCTACAGCGGCAAAGATGGCCGCCGGTCCGGTGTAGGACACCTGGGCACCTAATTTGGCCAGCAGCTTCTCGAGGATAACGAGATCGGACTTGGCCTCTCCGGGACTTGTGATACCGGGGTGAAGGCGTTGAATACGGCGTTCGGCGTTCGTGAAGGTACCTTCTTTTTCCGCGAAGCTGACCGCCGGGAAGACAACATCGGCCTTGGCTGCGGTCGGCGAAAGAAAGAGATCCTGGACCACAACAAAGGAGGCTTTATCAAGAGCCGACTCGATCTTAGTCCGATCAGGATAGGACGAAACCGGATCTTCACCGAGAATATAGAGTGCGGAGAGCTTATCGGCCGCTGCGGCCTCAAGCATCGCCTGAGCGCCCATGGCCCCTTTGGCGGGCAGGATACCTAAGTCAATGGCTCCCTGACTATTGGCTTTTTCGCCGCAAAGGTAGAGGCCGGAACCCGCTCGCCCGGCATTACCAGTGAGAATAGCCAGATTAGCGGCGGCAATCCCAAGCTCCTTGCTGTTGGCGGTATAGGGAAGACCATAGGCCAACAGAATCGCGCTCTTTTTAGCCGCAGCCAGCTTACGGGCCGCCTCGCGGATAGCATCGGCCGACAACCCGGTCTCGGCCGCCACCTTGCCTGCGGTATATTTTCCCAACGCTTTCTTCAGATCGTCCAGCCCGGAAACCCCGTCGGTGACCGCCAGCTTTTCTTCGAAAAGAACCGAAGCCATGGCATTGAGCACATTGATTTCCATCCCAGGCTCGGCGACCAAGGTCTTAGCTCCCGGCAACTTGGACAACTTACCGGTTTTATCGGCCAAAACAATCAGATCGGCATGATTGGCGCGAATCGCCTGATTGACCACCATGCCAACAACCGGATGGGTTTCATAGAAGTCACTACGGATAGCTAAAATGGTGTCGCATTCTTCGATCTGCGGAAAAGTCGCCGTGGAAGCAGAAATCCCCAGGGTCGCCTGAAGACCTTCGGTTACGCCCTTATAACATTCGCCACCGGAATGATCGAGATTGCCTGTGCCCAGAGTCTTAGCCAGGTTTTTAAGCAGGAAAAATTCTTCGTTGGTGAGGCGGCCACCGGTAAGGATGCCGGCACCTTTTTCCTGCTGGGCTTTTTTCAGTCCCTCGGCAGCGACGGCCAAAGCCTCATCCCATTCGGCCTCGACCAGTTCGCCATTTTTACGGACCAAAGGCTTCTTGAGACGGTCTTCACTATTGACATAGGAATAACCGAAACGGCCACGGATGCAAAGATTGCCATCATTGACGCCGGTTTTGTCATTGAAGCGGATCGTTTCGACCTTATTCTTCAATACCCCGAGGGTAACCGTGCACCCATTGCCGCAATAGCCGCAAACGGTATTGACTTCCTTGAGTTGCCAAGGACGGGCTTTAAATTTGAACGGACGGGGCAATATGGCACCAACCGGACACATGGAAACACACTGACCACAGAATTCGCAGTTCAGACCGCGGTCGTAGGCCGTGGCGATTTTGGTTTCAAAGCCGCGGTTGATGAAGGAATAAGAACCATAGCCGACGACCTCGTCGCACACCCGCACGCATTTGCCGCACAGAACGCAACGGTTCATGTTGCGCTCAATCAGGGGATTGACCTCGTCCTTGGGCAGATCGAACTTCTCTCCCTCGAAACGATTGGCGTTGACTTCGTACTCGTATGCCAGATCCTGCAGGTCGCATTCCCCGCCCTTATCGCATACCGGACAATCAAGGACATGATTGACCAACAGAAATTCAAGGACAGTCCGGCGAACCTTGCGGATTTCATCGGACATGGTGGTAACCACCATGCCTTCAGTCACCGGCGTGGTACAGGAGGGGATAAGGCGACCCTTCATCTGCTCGACTTCAACCAAGCAAATGCGGCAGGCACCAAAAGGGAAAAGCTTCTTGGCGTAGCAAAGTACCGGAATCTTGATGCCGGCCTGTTCGGCGGCCTGATAAATCGTAGCCTTCTTGCTAACCGTAACCTGCTTGCCGTCAATCGTAAGATTTACCATCTTAACCTCGTATCAATCAAATCAGTTAGGGAGTCGGCTATTCGATCGCCATGAAGCGACAGGCATCGTAACAGGAGGTGCACTTGGTGCATTTCTCAAGATCGATTTTCGCCACCTGCCCTTTTTCCCACTCGATCGCTTCCACGGGACAGGCTTTGGGACAGGCCCCACACTTTTTGCACTTGTCCTCGATCACCCGGAAATGCAGCAGCGCCTTACAGCTGTGGGACGGGCACTCCTTCTCCTTGATATGAGCCTCATACTCATCCCGGAAATAGCGTATGGTGGAGAGTACCGGGTTCGGCGCGGTCTGGCCGAGACCACAGAGCGAACTCTTTTTGATATCGATTGCCATATCCTGGAGCATTTCGATATCACCTTCCTGCCCTCTGCCTTCAGTAATCCGCTCAAGAATCTCCAGCATGATCTTGAGACCGATCCGACAGGGGATACACTTGCCACAAGACTCAACGCGGGTGAAATTAAGAAAGAACCGGGCGATGTCCACCATACAGGTGGTTTCGTCCATGACGACCAGACCACCGGAACCCATCATGGCGCCGGCCTTGATCAGCGAGTCGTAATCGACCTCGGCATTGAGCGCCGCTTCGGGAAGACAACCGCCTGAAGGGCCACCGGCCTGAACCGCCTTGAATTTCCGATTATTCAGCAGGCCACCACAGACATCATAAATGACCTCTTTCATGGTGGTGCCGGCCGGAACCTCGACCAGACCAGTATGCTTGACCTTGCCGGTCAGGGCGAAAATCTTGGTTCCCTTGGTGCCTTCGGTGCCGATAGCGGCATACCACTCCGGACCGTTGTAGAAAATATAGGAAACGTTGGCAAAGGTTTCGACGTTGTTGATATTGGTCGGATAACCCCAGAGGCCACGAACGGCCGGGAAAGGCGGACGGGGACGGCTCATCCCACGTTGCCCCTCGATGGAAGCCATCAGCGCGGTTTCCTCGCCACAGACGAATGCTCCGGCACCGGCCTTGATCCGCATATCGAGGTCAAAACCAAGGCCCATGCAGTTCTTGCCGAGATAGCCTTTTTCATAGCAGGTATCAATGGCTTTCTGCAGACGCTTGATCGCCAAGGGGTACTCGGCGCGGCAGTAAACATAAGCGAATTTACAGCCGATGGCGTAGGCACCGATCATCATCCCTTCGATGAGACCGTAAGGGTCGCCTTCAAGAACCGAGCGGTCCATAAAGGCGCCCGGATCCCCTTCGTCCGCATTACAAATCAGGTATTTGGTTTCACCCGGAGTGGCGGCGCAAAAACCCCACTTAACTCCTGTAGGGAAACCGCCACCCCCACGTCCCCGCAAACCGGAACGCTTGACGGCATCAATGACCTCGGCGGGCTTCATTGCCACGGCTTTTTTGATCCCGGTAAATCCCTGATGAGCAATAAAATCATCGAGACTTTCAGCATCGATGGTTCCACAACGGGAGAAGACGATACGCTTCTGTTTTTCAAGAAACTTCGCGTAATAAGGCCCAGCGACCTTTTTCTCAATAGGCTGATTGCCGAGAACATGCTGCTCGACGATTTGCGGCACCAACTCAGGAGTACAGAAATCGTAGGTCACCGCCGCCTGACCGGGAATGACCACATCGACCAGTACGTCGTTAGCGCACAATCCGCGGCAACCCGTGCCGACCACATCGCAACGCTTGCCGACCTTAGCTTCAACTCCCTGCTTGGCAAACTCCGCTTCAAAGGCGTCGACTACCGCCTTCGCGCCGGAGGCTAACCCCCCTGTTCCCGTACAGATTAGAATTTTTATCGCTTCTGCTTTCGCGGCCATATCTGATCCATCCCCGCTCGGTGAATAGTTTTAGTCCAGGAGCGCCTAGTCCATCGCCTTATACTTGGCGATGACCTCGTCCATTTTCTGCACCGTCATGCTGCCGTAAGTCGCATCGTTGACCATGATGACCGGCGCCATACCACAGGCGCCAATACAGGCGACATATTCGGCAGTAAACTTGAGGTCCTCGGTCGTCTCGGCATGGCGGATATGCAACCGGTCGGTCAGGGTATCGCCGATTCTCGTGGCACCTTTGACGTGACAAGCGGTTCCCATGCATACGCGAATGATATACTTGCCGCGCGGTTCAAGATGGAACTGCGCATAAAACGTAAGCACCCCGTAGATCTGGCTCGGGTAGACATTGAGCCGTTCTGCAATCAGATAAACCACCGGCTCGGGAATATAGCCGTACACATCCTGCACGGACTGCAACACCGGCATCAGCGCTCCTTTCATGTCTATATACTTATCGATGACCGCATTGGCTCCGGCCAGATCGATTTCTTTTTCTTTGACCTTCTCCGCAACTTCGCTCATGGGAATTGCCCTTTCGTCTCTCGATCCGTTATCTGTCGATTTCCCCAAGGACGATATCCAGGGTACCGATAACCGCAACTACGTCGGAAATGAGTCGCCCTTGGACCATCTGCGGAAGAGCCTGCAGATTGACGAAGGAAGCCGGCCGGATTTTCATTCGATAGGGGCGGGGCGAACCATCGGAAACAAGGTAAAAACCGACTTCCCCCTTGGGATTTTCAACCCCTTGGTAGATTTCGCCAACCTCCGGCTTGGGGCCTTCCGTAATGATCTTGAAATGGTGAATCAGACCCTCGATGGTGTTGACGACATTTTTTTTCGGCGGCAGACAGATCTTCGGACAGTCGGCCAGAATCGGGCCGGGTTTGAGTTTGTCCAGGCACTGACGGATGATCTTGCAGGCTTCGCGCATTTCCAGGAGACGGACTTTGTAACGGGCCCAGGTATCGCAGCCGTCGTCGAGATGAACCTTGAAATCGTAATCTTCATAACCACTGTAGGGATTGTCGCGGCGCAGGTCCAAGTCCACCCCGGAACTACGCAGGGCCGGACCAGTCAAGCCGATATCGATGGCGTCTTCGGCGGTAATATTGCCGACGCCCATGATACGCTTCTGCCAGATCTTGTTGCCTGTCAGCAGCCCCTCGTAAGTATCAATATGCCCGGGCATCATATCGATAAAATCACGCATATCCTTCTCAAAACCGTCCGGGAGATCGGCGGAAAGGCCGCCCACCCGGAAATAGTTGGAAGTCATGCGCGCGCCGGAAATTTTCTCGTACATATCCATGATGTGTTCACGCTCGCGGAAAGCGTAGATGAACACGGTCATGGCGCCGATATCGAGAGCGTGACAGGCAATCCACACCAGATGGCTCTTGATACGGGTCAATTCCGCCAGCATGACCCGAATAACTTTGGCCCGCTCGGGAATCTGATCAGTGATGCCAAAAAGCTTTTCAACCGCCAGCACATAACCCAGGTTGTTATGCATAGGAGCCAGATAGTCCAAGCGGTCGGTCAGGGGAATGATCTGATGGTAGGTGCGGTGTTCGGAGAGTTTCTCCGTCCCACGGTGAAGAAAACCGATATGGGGCGTGGCCTTGGTGACGATCTCGCCGTCCAGTTCAAGGATAAGCTGGAGCACCCCGTGGGTCGAAGGATGCTGGGGCCCCATATTCACGGTCATTGTTTCGGTAAGTGACATAACCTAGCCTCTTCTATGGAAAAGTGATCTTCGGATTCCTGGCCTACTTGTGACGCCCCTGATACGGCTCACGCCCCGGACCCTGCAGCGGGTAATCCTTACGCAACGGGTGCCCTTCCCAGTCGGCCGGCATGAGGATGCGGCGGAGATCGGGATGATTATTGAAGGAAATCCCCATCAGGTCCCAGCACTCACGCTCATGCCAGTTGGCGGTGCCCCAGACGACCGAAACCGTATCGACCCGAGCATCGGACTCCTCAACAGGTATCTTCAGACGCAGACGGTCCTTGGTGGCGATGTTGTAAATGTTGTAAACCACCATAAAGCGGGGCGATTGCCCAAGGTAATCGACACCGCAAAGGTCACAAAGGAAGTTGTAACCGAGATCTTTTTTCATGAAGGAGCAGATCTCGACGATGTTTTCTTTTTTGACGGTTATCGTCGTTTCACCCCGAAATTCAACAACATCCAGAACGGAATCAGGAAATTTCCCCTTCAGCTTGGCTACAGCAGCATGTTCGCTCATTGCTTATATCCCTATCTTTGCAATCAGATTCGAAAGAATGATGTCCGATCAGGCCTGGCAGATCCGTTCACCAACGCCGATGACCGCCCCGAAAGAGTTGCGCTCCTTCATAATCTTCTCCTGCAACTTCAAAATGCCGTAGAGAAGTCCCTCCGGACGAGGCGGACACCCGGGGATATATACATCGACCGGAATAATTTCATCAACCCCCTGCACAACGCTATAGGTATCGAATACTCCACCCGAACAGGCACAGGCGCCCATGGCGATGATATATTTCGGCTCGGGCATCTGCTCGTAAAGAATCTTGATGACCGGCGCCATTTTTTTAGTCACCGTGCCGGCGATGACGATACAGTCGGCCTGGCGGGGGGAAGCGCGAAAGATAACCCCGAAACGGTCAAGGTCGAAGCGCGCCGCACCCGTCGCCATCATCTCGATAGCGCAGCAGGCCAGACCGAAGGTCAGAGGCCACAGCGATCTGGACCGGGACCAATTGACGAGCTTGTCAAGACTGGTGGTGACGACATTGTTTCCCAGCGTTTTATCTACTCCCATTCCAGTGCTCCTTTTTTCCAGACGTAAATGTAGCCAACGAGAAGGATGGCGATGAAGACGCCCATCTCGATGAATCCGAACCACCCGAGCTGCTTGAACACAACCGCCCACGGATAGAGAAACACCGCCTCGATATCGAACAGGATAAAGAGCATGGCGATAATGTAGAACTTCACCGGAAACCGTTGCCGTGCCGTCCCCACCAAGGGCATGCCACACTCATAAGGAGCGAGCTTGATTGCGCTCGGCTTCTTTTGCCCCACGAGAAACGAGAAGACCGTGGACCCCAGAGCAAGGGCAATCGCACAGAGGATGAGGACGAGTATCGGTAGATAAACCTCAAGCATGAATAAGCTCCTCCTAGTTGATGGTCTGTGACTTGATACGCTACTGTTTACGCTGCTTCGCGGATTGCAAGTTAAGACAAATTAAATTCTTTGTCAAGGAAAAAATACAGTATACAGTATGCACTCCGGGCACCCGAAAAGCGGCTTAAAAAGGGGGTTTATGGGCAATCCAAAACTCTTTTATCAGGTCCATTCGGGGGCTCATGGACACAACCGGTGCCCTTCCGTGGATGTGCGTATACAACATATTGGGAGCCCTTACGTGCGTGACGGAAAAGCCGGCCACAGCTCCCTGGCCGCCCCGGTTTTCACCCTGGGGACAGCCGCCTACCAGTAGCGGTTCCAGAATAATAGAACCGCCGATGCCCAGCGGTTCAACTCCAGCCGCCGGGCGAATTCAAGGCTTACGCTCTGATCGCGATGCAGTCGATAGTTCTGATCGAAAGCCCAAAGGGCGGATTCATGACGATCCCCCAACAGGGAGTCGAGAACCCGGATGCGTCCATGGCCACGCCAGCCTCCCCACTGCATAAGCAGACCGGCGCTTCCGCCAACCCCCATCCCGTATCCTTCCTCCAGAACCCCGCCGGCCCGCAGTTCGCTCTCCATCAGCACGTACCCGGTTAATGAACCAATGCGCGCGGAATACCCGGCTCCCGGGTTCAAATGCAGCGCCAGATGCTCTCCGTCCTCACCAATCCCTATCTGCCGAGCCCCCACCCGGACCTGCCAGGAAATCGGCGTTTGCCAGGCCGTCACCGGGGTCAGTGAGAGCAGGTCGACCAGATCAAGCCGTTCCAACCGGAGGCGCTGGTCGTCGTGAAGATAACGCACGGCAACCTGTCCCAGGACGATCTGCGCACCGGACAGATAACCGGCCTCTTCATCGAGAAGACCATGGTAAACGGGACGGTAGCGGACTTCCTGAACCCATTCCCCGTCAGCATAACCCACACCCAGGGAAAACCGCGAGGGCCCGTGCCCATGATCGGGGCGTACGGGAGGCTCGCTCTTTTCCTCGGCATCAACACTCCGCCCCAGCCGGCTGCGAGCCGTAAGCAGTTGCAGAACTCGGGCGCGATAGCTGGGCAAACCGATGCGCCGGGAAAGAAAGTCCTGCTCCAAGACCCGCGCTGCAACCTGAAGAATACGGCGGCGCCTATCCTTATCCGTAACGGACAGATCGAGCTCATCCATGGGGAGAGCCCCCGTCGCCAGGGAGCGCGCAACCAGGAGATCCTCCGTTGACAGCGACGCCATCTCCTGCTGCAGCAGGGTCGCCAGGGAGGGGCGAAACCACGCCTCATCGAGCAGACCTTCCCGATCCAGCCAGCGGATGGTATCGACCGGCAATACCCACATCGGCTTGGAGTCCGTCAGCCGCAGGGACGGGCGTGCGGACTCCAGAAGAAACAACAGATTGTAGGAACAGTTTTCGTCGAAAAAAAAATAATCGGAATAGATATCCCGCAGTTCCCAGAGATGCAGGAACATCCGCCGCGTCTCCTCGGGCGTCAGGTTCAATGGATATTCCCAGACATCCCGCCGCTCCAGGCCACTGTATTCCTTGAGTTTTTCATAATAGGGCAAAAGCGAGAAATAGCCTCGATAAAGACCGGTCAACCCCTTAACGGCATAGGTAAAACCATTGCTTTCATCGGTAAAAGCCGAGTAATTGGCGGCGTGGGCCAGAAGCTTGCTTTCGTGAGGCCCGGAGAAATTGAGCAGGGTATGGCCGAACATCGAAGCCGGACTGTTCGGATAACTCCCCGGAAAGACCAGGGTCGCACGGCGCGGTGCGATCCGCTCAAGGGTCAGGCTCAGGTCGGAACAGTCGGCGAAGGACAGGTCGGCAGCTACACCCAGCTCTTGGCTCAGCCACTCAAAACGGGCAGGGAACCGACAACGAAAAACATTTCGCCCCTGTTCGTCCTTCCCGAACAAGGCTTGAATCGTTGCTTCAAGTTCCGCCGCCGGATCCTCTTTTCCGCCGGACGCCAAAAAAAAGTCCGGGTCATCGACCGGACTGACCCACCCCCGAGAGCCTTGCTGATAATGCAACAGCACTTGCCAGTAACGCTGCTCATGAAGCTGTCGATCTTGCGCCTGGCGGAGCAACCGCGAGAAATCCCCTGTTTCGGCCCATACTTCCGCTGCCGCAGAGACCTGCAGACAAAAAACAAGGCACAAGACCCACCAAGGGGCCTTGTGCCTCGCATACGTTTGTTTGCCGCCGAAGAGCAAGGAGAGGGACTAACCGGCGATCATGCGGATACGATCCAGGACAAGTTCAGGGCTTTCCGTGCCGGTGACAAAAATATCGCCGAAAGAGGCCTGCAGTTTGCCGGAGAAAAAAATTCTTTGCCCCTCAGGAACAGCCATCAGTTCTGCCAGGGTATCAAGGTGCTCGCCCTCGCCGAAGGCCATATCCTGGGCAAGGCCATCGAGGTTGTCGCGCACATAGGCGAAAAGCTGGTCGTCCGCGCCGATGTTCTCGGGCTGTTCACAGCCCAGGGTCCCGGAAGTGATGCCGAAGGTCTGGCTCCCGAGAAAGCCGTTGGTACTTACCTGCATCGTCTGGGAAAGAATCGACCCATCCGCGCGATCCGCCCACAACAGCGTACCCAGTCCGCATCCGCAATTCGTTCTGGCCTGACCGGCCCAGGCACCGCCCGTTACCAGCATGAGGGCGACGAGACTTCCCAGAAAAATTCTGATTTTCATTGAGTTCTCCCTTTTGCGACATTTGAACGGAAAGTGCTTGAGGCTCTGAGCGATGGACTCTTTCTAACGTGTAGCCGGGGGAAAAGTCAAGGATTGTATACACACCGGCGGAATCGCCCGCCCCCGAATAAAAAATAGCGGCGAAGTCTAACACTCCGCCGCTATTGGGATCAACTCGCCAATGGCTACATTCAGCCGTGGATGAAAAGTGCCAGGCAAATCGGGTCGCCATCCGCCACATGAATAGGAAAGGTCAGAATTCTTTCCCCCGCTACGGCGGCCAAGGGGCCGGCCGAGGCGAAGTGGGTGTAGGGAGGATCAATTTCGAAAGAAACACCCATCTGGGCCGCCTTGGCGGCAATATTTCCGCAGACGATATTGACAAACTCCAAGACCGTGTCGTTGAGCACTTCCTCCGATTCGCCGTCCACGGACTCCTCTTTGAGAATCGCCTTGGCGATGGCGAGTCGTGTCGCCTCGGTGACACCCAAGGCATAGCGCCCCTGCACCGTTCCCTTAAAGGGCATAACTCCCACCAGAAATACCGGATCCAACCTGTCGGAAATTTGACTTGCACTGGGGCGCGTCGAGAGCCCCGCCACCCGCAAGAGCATCTTGAAGGTCAAATCGGCGCAGATTTCCCACACCTGAGGTTGGGGAAGTCCGGCGGGAATGACGATACGATCAACGATATAGGGAGCCTGATCTTCCTTGAAGGCCTCAAGGTAGTGCTTCAGGGACTCGGAACTCAAGGCGCCGATGCGCACCAAGGCTTCGCCGATATACAGATGGTTGTTTTTCTGCCGGATCAGCACCTGATTGACCTGTTCCTCGGTCAAAATGCCGAGTTTGATCGCCATATCCCCGAACTTGAGATCCTCAAGGCGCTGCGCGTCATGAACCCGTTCGAAAGCGGTCAGGGAAATCAGGCCCATCGCCAGCGCGGTCGCGCCAAACTTGAGGTTTGTGGTTTCCTGCAGTTCGATCGCCTTCAACAGATCCTCTTGTTTGACGGCACGTTGTTCCAGCAAAAACTGACCGAAAAATTTGACAGCCATGAACGGCCCCCTTGTCAAAAAAATATTTTTTCCATCCCCCCGAAGGAAACGTCCGACGCGATGAGACAGATCAGAGTTCCCGCAGGGTCTTAAGCACACCTTCTGTTTCAAATGGCTTGGAGATCACGGTCTTCGCCCCCAACCGCAAGGCCTCGGCGAATTTGTCTCCCACCCCGCCAAGGGAGGTGACCATGACCACCTTGGCGTTGGGATCCATGGCCATCAGGGTGCGCAGGGCGGTCAATCCGTCCATGACCGGCATGTTCATATCCATGCAGATCAGGTCCGGTTTGGTCGTCTGCTTCATCTTGATCGCCTCGGCGCCATTTTTAGCGTGTCCGGCCACCTCAAAGTCACCGGAACCCGTCAAGATCTTTTCAAGCTGTCGGGCGACGGCGATACTGTCGTCCACAATCAGAACCTTTTTCATCTTCGAGACCTCCCATCGTCATGCGTTAGCAACACCCGCCTAGTCTTGTATGCAATATTGGAACCAATTCCAGCCAGGGGAGGGCAAGTTCATCGCGCCATTCGGGTTACGCCTCGCGGGGATCCCACGATTTGTCGTAAAGGCACGATTCCATAACGAAAAAGACCTGCCCAGGCAGGTCTTTTTCGTTTCATGATGTGACCCTATCAGGGTGCATAGACTTCCATCTCATTGACGGAGTAGCCGTCATAGCGGTCGCTTTTACAGAGCAGGCGCACATAGCGGGCGTCCCGGGCGGTAAAGGTGATGTCGTCCACGCCGCCGTTGCCATAGTTCTCCGTTTTCACCCGGGTCCAGTTACGGTTGTCGGTCGACACGTAAACCTCGTACTCCCTGGCATAATTGCTGTGCCAGTTGATCACCACGCGATTGACCCGAGAGCTTTGCGTCAAATCCACCATCAACCACTGGCCGCCGTCACTCCTGGTCCACCAGCGCGTCGCGGCGTTACCGTCGATGGCCTTGGCCGCGTTGTAGGTGCTGCTTTCCGCCCTGGAGGCCGTGGCGATCTTGTTCAGCGCCAGGTTCGCCGGCGCCGGCGGCGTCACACCGGGGCAGAGGCTGCCGATGTAGGTCGCCTCAGCCAACTGGTAAGTAGCCAGGGGCACCCGGTTGAGGGTCAGGTGATCCCGCCATTTGACGTTGTCGCAGCTCACCTTGGCGGAATTGTCGCCATGACAGGAGGTACAGACAGCCAAGGCGGCGGTGGCGGTGCCGTCGTTGAAGTAGGGCACCGTATAGACCTGACCCGCATGTTCGATCTGGGTCAGGCTAAAGTCAACGGTATCACTAGTTCTTCTTCTTCTTTCACTGCCGGAAAACTGCGAGACAAACAAATTAAAGATACCACGGCCGGCACCTCCGCCACCACTGCGGAAACGGCCTCCATCATGGTCTCTAGATCCACTATCGGTGGGCTTGGCGTGAAAGGGCGTGGTGTCGTGGCAGGCGGCGCAGGCGCCGTAATGCTGGATCGGCCCGCCCTTGTCGTGCATGTACTTGCCGTGACACTGGCGGCAGGCGGCCTGGGCAGGGCGGTCGGTGGCGGATGCGGGGATCTTGTGACAATGGGCGCAATCGCCGGTCTGCGACCAGGTGGTGGTGTGATGCGGGCTGTCCTGGTGGCAGTTGGCGCAGATACTCGGGTCATTGGTGGTGGCGTGACAGACGGAGCAGTCCCCGCTCACGCTGGCCAGAGGATCGGCGTGGTGAATCTCGGGAATCGGCGCGGTATGGCAGGCCTGGCAGCTGCCGCCGTTGAGGGCGATGGTGCTGTGACAATAGGTACAATCGCCGGATGCAAATTGCGGCTGACCGTGATGATTGGCCGGCAGGCTGGTATCGGGAGCATGGCAGGAGGCGCAGACGATACCGCCGATCTCGGCCCCGACATGGCAAGCCGAACAGTCGCCAAGGGCAAAAAGATCGGTGGCATGGTGGGTCGCCGCCGTCCCGGCCAGGGCCAGGGTGCCGTTATGACAGCTGGAGCAATCCAGCCCTTCGACATTGACCCCGACATGACAGACGGCGCACTCGCCCATCTGATAGGGGATGGTCATGTGGTGCTGATCGACGATCGAGGCCTGCTCGCCGGAGGTGTGGCAGGTCGCGCAGTCCAGGGCCGCCGTATCGACATCGGCGTGGCAGGCACTGCAGGCGATGCCGTCACGGGCGGCGGCAAAGTGATGGCGTTCGTCCACCGCCGGCGCCCCCGGCCCGGAATGGCACCAGGCACATTCGATAGCGGCCGACTCGGCGCCGGTATGGCAATCGAGGCAGCCGCCGCCGACAGCGAGTTCGGTGGCGTGATGCATGTCCGCGCCGCCGTTTTTGGTCAGACCGTCGTGGCAGGCGGCACAGGTCAGATTGGCGGCAATGATGGTCGTATGACAGGCCACGCAGTTGTTGCCGTCGTTCACCAGATAGGTGGGCGTGGCGTGATGCATCGCCCCTTGGCCGTCCTTCGCCTGGGCCGCGTGGCAGGTGGCGCAGTCGAGACTGGCGGCGGCGATGCCGGTATGGCAAGCGCCGCATTGCAGACCATCCGCCGTGGCGGCCGCATGATGACGCTCGGGCAACGGCACGGCGTTGGCGTTTTCGTGGCAGCCGGCGCAATCGATGGTCGCGAAGGTCACCCCGCCGTGACAAATGTCACAGGTCTGCGCGGCAAAGGCGGGATTCGTATGATGCATGGCCGCCGAGCCGTCGCGGGCCTTGCCGACATGGCAGGTGGCGCAATCGAGGCCGCCCCCGGCCGTGTCGATCCCCTGGTGGCAGGAACCGCACTGATCGTTGACCGCCGCCGCCGTGGCATGGTGCATGACCGGCGAGCCGTTCAGGACCGGCTGGGCGGCATGGCAGCTTTCGCAGGCGCCGGCGGCGATGGCCGCATCGGCGCCGCTGTGGCAGGCCGCGCAGTTGTCGCCATTATTCAGCGCGTAAAGGTCGGTGGCGTGATGCATGGCCCCCGAACCGTCCTTGCCCGGCAGGGCATCATGACAGCCGGCGCAGTCGAGCGCCACGGCCCCGGCATGGCAGAGGGCACAGTTGTTTTCGGCATAGGCCGCTGAAGCGTGGTGCATGGCCGGCGAACCGTCGTTGGCGCGCCCGGCGTGGCAGGCGGCACAATCGAGGCCGGCCTCGGTGATGCCCGCATGACAGGCCGCGCACTGATCGCTGACGGCCGGGGCGGTGGCATGATGCATTTCCGGCGAGCCGTTCCGGACCGGCTGCGCCCCGTGACAGCTTTCGCAGGCGCCGGCCACCATGGCCTCGGCGGCACCGGTGTGACATTGATTACAGGCCAGCCCGTCCCGCTCGGCGGCGGTGTGATGCCGCTCAGGAATGGCTACGGCGTTGGCGCTTTCGTGGCATCCGGCGCAGTCGATGGCGGCAAAGGTCACGCCGCTGTGACAGGTGGCGCAGGATTGGGCGGCAAAGGCCGGGTTCAAGTGATGCATGGCGGCGGAACCGTCCCGCGCCTTGCCGACATGACAGGTGGCGCAATCCAGACCGCCGGCGACCCCTTCGATCCCCTGATGGCAGGAACCGCAATCGTCGCTGAGAGCCGGAGCCGTGGCATGGTGCATGGCCGCCGTACCGTCTTTGGCCGCCGGCTGCGTCGCATGGCAGGAAGCGCAAGCGCCATCCGCCACCGCCGCATCGGCGCCGCTGTGACAGGCGGCGCAATTATCGCCGTTGTTCACCTGATAAAGGTCACCGGCGTGATGCATGGCGGCGGAACCGTCCCGCGCCTTGTCCTGATGGCAAACGGCGCAGTCGAGACCGCCGGCGGCCTCATCGATCCCCTGATGGCAGGAGCCGCATTGGTCGTTCAGGGCCGGGGCCGTGGCGTGATGCATGGTTCCCGAGCCGTCCTTGGCCTTGGTCGCATGGCAGGCCGCGCAATCGGCCAATGCCGTGCCGTCCACCCCGATATGGCAGGCGGCGCAATCACCGGCCGTCGCCGGGGCGGTGGCATGGTGCATGAGCGGCGAACCGTCGATGGCGGCGGCCTGGGTGCCGTGGCAGGCGGCGCAGTCGAGCCCTCCGGCGACACTGTCGATGCCGGCATGGCAGGCGGCGCAATCTCCCGCCGTCGCCGGGGCCGAAGCATGATGGAAGGTGGGAATCGGTTGCTTGTTGACCGTCTGGGTATGGCAGCTTTCGCACTCTTCCGGCGTCGGCACGAGGATGGTGTAGGCCCCGTCAACCATGCCGATGACATGACAATCGAGGCAGGCCATGCCCCAGGTGTTCTTCGTTTCCGTCAGATGATGGATGTTTGTGTCGACAAAGGAGTGGCAGCCGACGCAGCCGTTGGTTTCCTCGACCCCCGAATGGCAACTGTTGCAGGAGCGATTGTTGGCATCGGCCAGGCGATGGTGGCGGGCCTCGGCGGTGACGTCCGTCCCCCAGCTGGTATGGCAGCTTTCACAGTTGACGACCTCGACGATACCGGCATGACATTCGGCACAGTTGCCGCCGGTGGCAAACGTCGTGGCGTGATGCTGGGCGGCGGCATTGCCGGCGGACCAGCTGGCGGCGGTATGACAGCTTTCGCAGCCGCTGGTGGCGACGATGCTGGTGTGACAGCTGTTGCAGCTCACCGAAACGGCGGGATCGCTGAGCAGGTTGTGGTGATCGGTGCGAACATCGGCGGTCCAGGTAGCGGCGGTATGACAATCGGCGCAACCGCCGGCACCGGGCATGCCGACATGGCAGACGGCGCACTCCTGGGTTTGAGCGGTGGCGGTGGCATGGTGCTGGTTACGGGCGTTGCCGGCGCTCCAGAACCCGTCGCCGTGACAGCTGTCGCAACCACCGGCATCGACGATGCTGGGGTGGCAGGTATTGCAGCTGACCGAAACAGCGGGGTCGCTCAACAGGCTGTGATGATCGCTACGGGCGTCGCTGGTCCAGGTGCCGGCGGTATGGCAGCTCACGCACTCGTTGACCCCGGCCAACGTGGCATGGCAGGAACCACATTCGATGCCGGTGGCGCCGGCCATATCATGATGGGCCGGGCGGGCCTCGCCGCGGTCGTGGCAGTCCTGGCAGCCGCCGAGACCGGGCATGCCGGTGTGGCAGTCGGTACAGGCCCCGTTCTGGGCAAACGCCGTCTGGTGGTGTTGATCCTGGGCATTGCCCGCGCTCCAGGACGTGGCGTCATGACAGCTCGCGCAACCGGCGACGGCCGCCAGGGTGGTGTGACAGGCGACGCAATTCCCGGTCTCGGCCGTGGCCGTATGGTGATGTTGATCCCGGGCGCTGCCGTCGCTCCAGGTGGTGTGGCAACTTTCACAGCCGGTCACCACCGCCAAAGCGGTGTGACAGTCGACACAGGCCTTGCCGTTGGCGGCGGCGAAATCATGATGGCTGTCACGGGCCTCCCCCTGGTGGCAATCCTGACAACCCTCGGCGCCGGCCATGCTTGTGTGGCAAGCGGTGCAGGGGCTGTTCTGGGCGGTAGCGGTGGCATGGTGTTGATCGCGGGCGCTGCCGACGCTCCAGGAGCCCGTACCGTGGCAATCGACGCAGTTTTCGGTGGCGGCGATGCCGCTATGGCAACTGTTGCAGTTGACCGTTACGGTCGGATCGGTGAGGAGATTATGGTGATCGGTGCGAACATCGACGGTCCAGGTGGCGGCGCTATGGCAGCCGGCGCAGGAGGTGGCGCCGGCGAGGCCGGCGTGGCAAGCGCCGCATTCGATACCGGTGGCAGCGGCCATCTCATGGTGGGCGGGGCGGGCCTCGCCGCGGATATGACAGGCGGTGCAATCCTCTTTCGGATCGAGGGTGGTATGGCACAGAGTACAGGCCATCTGCGCTTCGCTCGCCAGGGAATGATGACCGCCGCGGGCATCCCCTTGCTCGGCCCAGTAAGCCCCGTCGTGGCAGCTCACACAGGCGGGATCGCCGCTCGGCGCATCGCTGTGACAGCCCGAGCAGTCGAGGTTCGATTCGACGGCCACCTGATTGTGATGGAGATCGCGGGCCTCCCCCTGGTGACAATCCTGGCAATTATTTTTGGGAATGATGCTCGTATGGCAGACGCCGCATTCGATGCTCGCCTCGGCCGCGACATCGTGATGGCGGGAAGCCGATTCCCCCTGATGACAGACATGGCAGTCCTGCTGCAAAGTTACCCCGGCATGACAGGCCTGGCAGTCCTTGCCGCCGGCGGCGGCCTGAACATGATGGCGGGTGCGGGCGTCTCCGTCCTCCCCCCAGTATTCGGCATCGTGACAGCTGGCGCAGCCGGTCACCGGCGCCATGGTGGTATGGCAGGAAGCGCAGCTGATATTTTTGGTCGCGGAGGCGGCATGGTGGGCGGTGCGGGTATCGCTGCCGTGACAGCTCTGGCAGCCGTCCCCCCCTTGCAGGGTGGTGTGACAGGAACGGCAGTCAATGGTCTGGGCGGCGGCGGCTTCGTGGTGGGGGGTGCGGAGTTTGCCTTGATGACAGCCGGCGCAATCGCCGAGTTCGCCGGCGCCGGTGTGGCACTGAGCGCAATCGCCGCTTAAGGCGGCACTCGTTTCATGATGCCGGTTTTCGGCGGCGAAAGCATGGCAACTCGCGCAATCGCCGGTGGTGGTGATCCCCTGATGGCAGTAGGAACACTCCCCCTGGTCGAAATAGCTGGTCGCGTGGTGATTTTCGGCGACGTTGGCGCCATGGCATTCGGCGCAGTCGCTCGCCGTCATGGCGGCGGTCGTGGCCGTCGAGGAGGTGGTCGTCGACGTGGTCGTGGAAGTCGTGGAGGAATCGCTCGTCCATCCCCCCCAGGCAAAAGCCAGTTCCGGTCCGCCGATCAGAACCAGCAGGCACAAAAAAAGACGTACTCCGGCTACTCCAGCCCCTTGGGCCGGCAACTTCCCTTCCGCCATAACTTTCCCCCTGTTTTCATTTTGGTCTCGCGTGTTTAATTTCGTGGCAGGTCGCGATGGGTGCTTCGTCCCGTGGGCAGCCGGGCCGAAAACGAATTTATCCTAACGTGTAATTAATTTCTTGAAGCCTTGTCAAGTGGATTCTTTTCTAAATGCAAAAGCAAACTATAGTAATATCTACATAAATAAAGGGCCGCCAGAGGGCCGAAAAGCCGTCTTAATCCTCGACCTTCAGGGCGCTTCGGGGCGTGGGGTCGCCGGATCACGCTTTCCGGTCCGCCCGGCGGGAACCCGGAGTACCTCGATATCGAGATCGCTGATCAGCTTCTCCGCTCCCACATCCACCCGAACCGGCGCGGCGCCGCCGTAAACCCCCACATGTCCCCCGTCCAGAGGCGCCCCGCCGCGGTAATCGTCCTTGACCCGCAGATAGATGCCGCCGGGCTGGTCGAGACGCAGGGCGTAACGCCCGTCGGCGCCGGTTCGGGCCGAAACCGCCAGCGGCTGTCGGGTCAATTCCGGGTCGGCGAAGGCGAAGACGAGCACGCCGGCCACCGGTTGCCCCTCGATGTCGCGCACCCGCCCCGTCACCCCCGGGGGCCGGAGCTCTTCCATCCCGGCATAAATCCAGAAGTCGTCCTGTCGCCCCACGTCGATGCGCTTTCCGGCGACGAGCTCAAGTCGAAGGCTCTTGCCATCGGGATCAGGGGTCATGAAAACCAGATCCCCCTCCCGGGGCGGGCCGATCTCCGGGCCGGGCGTGGCCCGCACCAGGGCCCCCAGATAGTAGTCGCCGGGAGGTGCCGCCAGCTCGAAGACGCAGGAGGCCGACAGCGGCACGGCGCTGAAGGGGATGATCAGATAGCGCCGGGGATCGGGCACTCGTCCTTCATCCCCCGGCCAGAGGGAGGCTACTCCCCGGCACTCCCGTCCGGCGGGAAGGGCCAGGCTCCCCGTCACACGCCCCATGGCCGAATCCTCCCCCCAGGCAATGAGCGGCACCAGAAGCAGGGGGAGGACAAACCCGCCGATGCGCCGCAACCGGTTTTCATTTTTCGCCGTCATCGCCGACCTTCCTCTCGGATTCCGGCCCACTCAGGGGCAAGCGCAGAAAAAAACGGGTTCCCGTTTCGGCGGCGCTGGTGAAATGGACCTCCCCCCGCAGGTAACCGCTGAGCAGGCGCATGCCGTAGGTGCCGAGACCGCGGTCATCCCCCTTGGTGGAAAAATTTCGCTTGAAGATCTGCCGTTGGATCCGGGGGGGGATTCCGCCGGGATTATGCACGAAAAACACCGCCCAGGGCCCCTCGCCACGACAGCCGAGGGTCACGGTCTCCCCTTCGGCACAGGCCTCAAGAGCATTTTTGAGCATGTTCCCAAGGATGCGGACTGCCAGGGTGCGATCACTGACCAGCGGCACCCTTTCCCCAGCGGAAAAAACTTCAATGCGCCGCTTGCCGCAGACGGGGTGTGCCCGATAAAGCTCCGCCAGGCTCTGCAGCAGTTCCATGCCCTCGAAGGGTTCCGCCGTAAGACGCAAGGCGCCGCGCTCGGCGGCGACCAGCAGACGCTGCCCCTCGATTTCGCCGATGACCTGGTCGGCGGCCTCGTGCAGCAGGCGGTAGATTTCCGGTCGCCGCTCCAAATCGTAGCTCTGCAGCAGCTCAGTGAAGCCGCGCACGCTCCCCATCAGATTGAGAACGTCGTGAAAAAAGATGTTTTCGAGGATCTGGCGCCGCTTTTCGTGACTGATGTCGGTCAGCGCCATGACGACAAAGCTTTCTCCCTGATGCTGCAAAGGGGTCGCCTCGGCGCGCAGGTCGAGAGCCTCCAGGCGCTCGCCACGCAAGCGGGTCAGCCGACACTCGCGGATGGTGCCGGCCCCGGCCAGACCGGAGAGCGCGGCGAGAACCGCGCCGCAGGCTTCGCAAGGCTCGGCACACCCGCAACCGCCCGACGCCTGTCCGGCGTGTTCGCAGTCCAGCAGGTCACCAATGCGCCGGCCGATGCAGTCGGCCCCATCAGCCAAGCCGCAGAGGTCGAGCAGGGCGCGATTGGCGTAAACAATGCGCCTCTGACCGTTGAGCACCAGCAGCACCCCCGGCAGGGCATCGAGCAGTTGTCGCGCCAGTTCCCCGCCGGCAAAACAGGCCTCCTGGCACCGGACGCCGCTCTCCGCCGCCGGAACGGGGTCGGATTGGGAAAGGGAAGGGGACAAGGTTATCTACCTCCGAAAAATTGTTCCATCAGATTTCATTCGCTCCGCGACAGGCAGGTTTTGCCAGCAATCCGCGGATAACTTCACCGGCCATGGTCAGGCCGAAGATCGGTGGGATATAGGAGGAACTGCCGAGGGTTACCCGCCGCGCCCGCTCCCCCGTCCCGGACTCGGAGAGGGGACGAAATTCCTCCGTGGAATAGACCACCGGTACTCCGGACGTAATCCCGCGTTTGCGCAGCTCCTTGCGCAGGATCTTGGCCAGCCGGCACTTCTGGGTCTGGAAGAGATCGGCCGTCGCCACCTTGGTGGGGTCGAGCTTGTTCGCCGCCCCCATCGAGGAGATGATCGGCAGCCCCCGCTCCTTGCAGCTCTGAATCAGATGGAGTTTGCCGGTGATGTGATCGATGCAGTCAAGAACCTGGTCAAAACCGCGCCCGAGCAGCATCTCGGCACTGTCGGCCCCGTAGAATTCCTGTAGAGGCTCGACCCGGATCGCCGGATTGATCGCCCGGCAGCGCTCGGCCATGACCTGCACCTTGGCCCGCCCGACGGTCCCCTCCAGGGCATGGATCTGGCGGTTGATGTTGCTTAGCGCGACGACATCGAAATCGACCAGGGTCAAGCGGCCGACACCGGCGCGGGCCAGGGCCTCGACCGCGTAGCCGCCGACGCCGCCGACACCGAAGACCGCCACCGAGGCCTCCGCCAGGCGGCGCAGGCCGTCGCCGCCGACCAGCAACTCCATACGGCTGAAACGATTTTCGGACAAAAACAAGGTCTCCTGTTGCGTCAATAAGGATGCAAACCCAGTACCCGCCGGGCATTGTCTGTGGTGATCGCCGCTGTCTCCGCCGGCGACCAACTCCGCAGATTGGCCAGACGGGCGGACATCAGGGGCAGATAGGCCGGACGGTTGATCTGCCCCCGGTAAGGTTCCGGGGCCAGATCGGGGGCGTCACTCTCGAGCACCAGCCACTCGGCCGGAAGGATGCGCGCCAACTCCGGCCCGCGCCGGGCGCCGGTGAAGGTCAGGGCGCCGCCGAGGCCGATGGCGAAATTCAGCCGCAGCGCCTCCCGGGCCGACTCCGGACTGCCGGAAAAGGCGTGAAAGATGCCGCCCACACGCTGCGCGCCTTCGGCGCGCAGAATCTCCAGGGTGCGCCCCATGGCCTTGCGGCAATGAATCAACAGCGGCCGCCGCGCCGCCACCGCCAGCCGCACCTGATCGCGAAAAGCCCGCTCCTGAACGGCCTGGGAGGGGAATGAAAGGGTTCCGTCGAGGCCGATCTCCCCGACCGCCACCGCC
Source organism: Trichloromonas sp. (assembly GCA_034002365.1). Classification (GTDB taxonomy): domain Bacteria; phylum Desulfobacterota; class Desulfuromonadia; order Desulfuromonadales; family Trichloromonadaceae; genus Trichloromonas. The sequence continues at coordinate 1,551 of JAVFAR010000018.1, read as the reverse complement.
GTATGGAGCAGATCCGTCAGGGCGGCGGCGGTCTCTTCGTTCCAGTCCGCCGCCGCCAGGGGATGCACCCCCGGCGCCGCCAGCGCTTCCGGAACTTTCGCGACCGTCGCCAGCAGCGCCGGCCAGCCGTCGGGGCGAACCCCGGGGACGACCCAGGCGCCGACGCCGGCGGCGCGAGCCTGGGCGAGCTCCTCTTCCAGGCGCTCGCGCAGGGGCGGGAAATCGAGATGCGCATGGGTATCGAAAAAAAACGGCGGGGCGGTCTCCATTTTTCGATGCTAACACAGCCCCCCTTCCGGCGAAAGGCTCCTCGCTTTCCAAGGAGGTCGCTCAAGATAAATGCCTTGTCACGGCCGCCATTCTGTGTTATCTGGCAAGACACTGATTTTTCATGGAAAGCACCACCAGAAACGGGGAGGATCTATGCCGGGCGAGGGTTTCAGCAGAATTTCCTATCTTCGCAAACTCTTTTATCTGACCCATTTCGTCGGGCTGGGCGCCGGCCTTCTCGTCTCCCTGGCGACCGCGCCCCTGCTCGCCCCGGAAAGCTCCTTCCCCCTCTATTTCGGCGCCTGTCTGATCGGCGGCCTGCTGTTGGCCACCGCCATGTTCCGCCTGGGGCGGCTGACCCTGAAAAAACAGCTGCGCCATCAGATCGACCGCCTGCGTCCCCTGGTCGGCGAGATCGTCATCGCCAACGAGAGCGTCGAAGCGCTGGATGAAGCGTTAACCGCCGCCGTCGATCGGGCCGACGGCCTGGTGCGTCGGCTGCTGGGAACCACCGACCTGTTTCTTCCCCATCACCGGGAACTGACCGAACTCAGCCGCTTCCTCTCCGAACGCTTCAAGGAGGGGATCGAGGCGGCCGTCCACGCCCGTCAGGACATGCAAACGATGGAGGGACGCCAGCAGGAGGTCATCCTGCAAGTCGAATCCCTGAGTGAAAAGACCCAGGATGAGGCGGCCTGGTCCCGGGAACTGTCGGCCTCCCTGGCGGAGATGAGCGGCGCCATGGAACATTCGACGGCCAAATTCCTGGAGACCACCGCCACCGTCGACCAGATGGCCGCCAGCATTCATGAAATCGTCACCCAGGCCGAGGCCGTCGCCCGTTCCGTGGAGGGGACCGCTCACGACCTCGATTCCATCGGCGAAACCCTGGCCCGGGTGCAGTCCGGAGCCGTCGCCAGCGCCCATTCGGCGAACATGGTGAAGGAAGACGCCGAAAACGGCCTGCGGGTGGTACGCAGCTCGATGGCGGAAATGGCCCGGATCGAGGAGGAGAGCCTGAAGGCCACCGAGGCGATGGAACGCCTTTCCCGCCAGACCAAGGAAGTGGCCAAAATCATCGAGGTCATCAAGGAACTCGTCTCCGATACCGAACTGCTCGCCTTTAACGCCGCCATCATCGCCGCCAAAGCCGGTGAGGAAGGCAAGGGCTTTTCCGTCGTCGCCGAAGAGATCCGCGACCTCGCCGACCGGACCACGACCAGCGCCCAGGACATCCAGCAGATCGTCAAGGCGATCGGCGGCGATACCCAGGAAGTCACC
>JAVFAR010000017.1:0-32756 GCA_034002365.1 Trichloromonas sp. | reverse complement strand
GAATCGGCGAACTGCTGGTACGGGAAAAACTCATCACCCTGGCCCAGCTTGAGGAAGCTCTCAAGTGTCAGGTCATCTTCGGCGGGCGCCTCGGCACCAACCTCATCGAGATGGGCCTGCTCGAAGAAGGGGACATCGCCCGCATTCTCAGCAAGAAACTGGGGGTCCCCTTTCTCGATCCCCCGGGACTGCTGATGAACATCCCCCGGGATGTCATCGAGCTGATCTCCCCGGAAGACGCCGCCCGCTATCAGATCATTCCCCTGCGCATGGAAGGACGGCGCTTGTCCCTGGGCATGGTCGATCCTTCGGACCTCAAGGCCATCGACGAGGTCGCCTTTCGCACCGGCTTCGTCATCCGCCCCATCGTCGTCCCCGAAGTGCGTATCGTCCTGGCCCTGGAAAAGTACTACCAGATCGAGCGCAAGTTGCGTTATATCAATACCCCGCTGCTGCGCGAGGAACGCTATCCCGAGCCGCCCAAGCCCCCGGAACCGGTCTCGGACGATCTCTGGTTCGAGGAGATCGAGGAGCAGGTGGCCGGCGAACCTTCTTTGCCGCTGGAACCGGAACGGCACGCCGAGTTCGTCAAGGAACATACCATCGACGAACTTTCCCGGGAGCTGGCCGAAGCGGCGGAGCGGGACGATATCGCCGACGCCATCGTTCAGTACCTGGGACAGAAGCTCAACTGCGGGGCGATGTTCCTGGTGCGGGGGGATCTGGCCATGGGCTGGAAGGCGGTGCTCAACAAACAGCCGGTTCCGGCCTTCGCCCAGTTGCAGATTCCCCTGGACGAAGCCTCGGTTCTCAAGACCGTGGCGCGGACCGCCGGCTACTATCTCGGCCCGGTTCCCCGCTCCCCCTTCAACTCGATGATGCTCCAGGAGTTCGGCGGGCGCGTTCCGAAAACCGTGCTTCTGGTGCCGCTGGTCATGATGGGGCGCGTCGTCGGCATCATCTATGTGGACAGCGACGAGCAATCCTTAGGTGATGAACTTCCCGAACTCCAGCGCCTGGCGGCCAAGGCGGTCATGGCCTTCGAGATTCTCATCCTCAAACACAAGATTCTGCAAACCTGAGAAATTGTCATCCCCCCAACATCCGTCCTGGCGCCGGTTATCGGCGGCAACCAGGCAACTGACCAACAAGGTAATGAAATCATGAATATGGAAACCCCCCGGGGAGCAACCCCAGCCCCCCACGGCAAGGTGATTGAACTGTCCAAGGAGGGACACCGACTGCTCAAGGAGAAACGTTTCCGCGAAGCCTGCGCCCTGTTCGAAGAGGCACTCACGCTGGAACCGCATAATCCTTATATCCTCACCGGATGCGGCGACGCCTTGCGCTCGCTGAAGAATTTTCCCGCCGCCGAACGCTGCTACCGGGAAGTCCTCGACAACGATCCGAACAACCTCTTCGCCCTGCGCGGGCTGGGCGACACCTACCGCGGCCAGCGGCAAACGGATCAAGCCCTGGAGTTGTGGGAGCGCTACATCCGGTTCCGCCCCCGGGACATCTTCGTCATGACCCGCATCGCCGACGCCCACAAAACCCTCGGCGCCCACCAGCGGGCCGAGGAATGCTACGGACAGGCCCTGGGCATCGACCGGGAAGATCGTTACGCGCTGATGGGCCTGGCCGATCTTTACCAGAAGATGGGAAAGGACGAGCAGGCCATCCGCCACTACGAAAAGGTTCTGGCCAAAAGCCCGCGGATGATCAACATTCTGACCATCGTCGGCAATCTCCACTGGCATCGGGGGGAGCAGGAAAAAGCCCGGGAGTACTACGAAAGAACCCTGCAAATAGAAAGTCACAACTCCTACGCCCTGTACGGGATGGGCAATTATTACCGCTGGCGGCGGGAGTTCGAGCGGGCCATCGAATACTGGGAACGGATTCTCGAACGGGACCGGGGCACCGTCAACATGCTCACCCGTCTGGCCGACGCCTACCGCAACACCGGCGACATCGGGAAAGCGGAAAAACTCTACCTTGAGAATCTGGCGCGCGGCTACGACAAGTTCAGCCTGCTGGGCATGGCCAAACTGCACGTCATGCGCGGCGAGACTCAGAAAGTTCTGGAGCGTTACCGGGAATTGATGGCCAGGGAAGAGGAAGACGGCTGGTTTTTCGCGGAAATCATCGGCAAATTCGGCGACGAGCGGCGACTGGAAGCGTTGCGCTTCTACCACGGCGCGCGGGATCTGCACCGGGAGAAACCCGAGGTCTGCCGACACCTGGCCGAGCAGGCGGAAAAGTTGCAGCTGGCGATGGAGTGAGGGCGCGGCATGCCGCGCCCCTACCTGTGAAAGTCGATTTTTTGAACTACCTGTTTCACCTCTATCTCGCCGAGCCGACGGAAGAGAGTCTGCTCGGCGGCCTGCTCGGGGATTTCGTCAAGGGGCGGCTCGATGACCGCTGGCCGGAAGCGATCCGGCGCGGCATCGAGCGGCACCGGGGCATCGACAGCTTCGCCCAGGTCAATGCCGTCTCGCGCCGCAGCCTGCGTCGTATCGACCCCTCCTACCGCCACTGCCGTTCCCTCCTCGTCGATGTCTTTTACGATCACTTCCTCGCCCGGAACTGGCTCCACCACGCCGAGGTCCCCCTGGAGCAGTTCGCCCGGCGCTTCTACCGGATTCTCGAAAAGCACCACGACCTGCTTCCCCAGGGATTGCAACGCACCGCCCCGCGCATGATCGCCGGGCGCTGGCTTGAATCCTACCGCGACCCGGAAACGGTGGAGATCGTGTTACAACGCCTGGCCGGACGCCTCTCCCGCCCTACGCCGCTGGCCCAGGGGGGAATGGAACTACGCCGTCACTACCGGGAGCTCGAAGGGGATTTCACCGAATTTCTGCCCCAGGCCGTGGCCCACGCCCGCACCCTCCCCGCCTGACACTCGTCACTCGTCACTCGTCACTCGTCACTCGTCACTCGTCACTCGTCACCCTTGATACCGGCCCATGAAGCGCCGGTCGATCCAGTCCTTGAGCAGAAACGCCCAGCGTCCCTTCAGCACCAGTTCTCCCCGTTGCAGCAGGCCCCGGCCATCCCCGAGATTGAGAATCCGCGGAAACATGCGCTGCGGCACGAACTGCTCGAAGGGCTCATCCTCCAGCGCGGCCAGCAGATTTTCAGCGAGGACCGGTCCCTGGCGCACGGCGTGGACGCCGACCTTGGGCAGGGGATTATGGTGCAGGCTGATGCAATCGCCGCCACCGAATATTTCGGGATAACTCAGACTGCGCAGCGTCTCGTCCACCAGCAACCCGCCGTCGTCACCCACCGCCAACCCCGATTCGGCGAAAAGAGACGGCGGAGCGATTCCCCCGGCCAATAGGACCAGGTCGGCGGGGAGTTCGTCGCCGTCGTCGAGCCGAACATGCCGATCCGCCACCCGTTGCGCCCGCACCCCTTCGAGAATGCGGATACCGCGTTCCGCCAGCGAAGCCAGGGCCAGCTCCCGGGCCCGCTCGGGAAAATCGGCGAGCAGGCGCCTGCCGCCGACCAGGGTGATCTCCCCGTGCCCCCGGGCATCCCGCAGCAAGCGCCAGAGGGCACCGGAAAGCTCGACCCCGGAAGGGCCGCCGCCGATCACCACGAGATTTTTGCGCCCCTCGGGGAGCATCGCCAGCAGCCGTTTACGCGCCTCCAGCAGGCGCTGGATCGGCTTCACCGGCAGCACCGGACAGCTGCCGTCATCGGGCAGATCGACGACCACCCGGCTGCCGAGGTTGAAGGAAATCAGGTCGTATTCAAGCGCCGAGCCGTCGGCAAGATACAGGGTGCGCGCCTCGGCATCCAATCTCGTCGCCGCCGCCCGCGCCACGGTCCCCCCCGCCCTTTCGGCCATGAGCGCGACGGCGAAAGATCCCTGCTCGGGCGTATAGATGCCCGCCAGCATTCCCGGCCCCATGCCGGAATAATAGTGATGATCATCGGGCGTCACCAGCGTTGCCCGGTGGCCAAGTCCGATCATCCGCCCCAGTTGCCGCAACACCGGCAGATGAGCGTGTCCCCCTCCGATCAGCACCAGATGTTTGCCCATATTCCAACCCTCCCGCGTCGAGTGAATATCCAGAGAACGAATGCCGCTGTCTTTCGCGGAATCTTTTCGCACAGTTTACTCCGGAGCGGGCGTCTCGGCAAAGGCGGAATTGCAGGGGAGGCGGTTTCCTGTTCAAGGACGGCGGTAATCAAAGCTGTCGGTAAAACCGCCCAGGGGACTTACAACCCGCACGCTGATGTGATAGGTCCCCGCATTTTCCAGAAAGAGATTCGCCCCGTATCCGCCCAGCAGGGAAAGGCCCAGGGCGCGGATTTCGTTCCCGCGGGGGCCGAGGACGCGGAAAAAGACGTCGACATCCTCCCCGAAAAGAAAATCGGAGCCGTCGAGATAGAGGACCAGTTCGGGATCAGGTTCCTTTTCTTTGTCGGACTCTTCCTCCGCCGGCAACGGGGTGACCAGGCGGTAATCGAGACGCCAGGGCTCCACCAGATGGCGGCGGATGGAAACGCCACCGCTTCGTTCGCTCGTCAGGGAATAACGCCCCGGGCCGTTGCCCGCCTGCCCCACATAAGCGACCAAAGCCATGCACAGCCCACAGCCGAGAATGAGCAGCGGGCGCAGCGGATGATATGGCATCAAACTCTCTCCTTGGAAAAATAGCATCGGCGCGCAAAGGGCGCCATTCCAGACCTCAGCAAGGCTCGGGCCAAGCAGAGGAAACCATGGGATAGCAACAGGTTGCGAGGGGCAGTAAGAAGCGGAAGGGAAGCGCCGGGGCCTATTTCGGAAGAAACTGTCGCCAATATGCGACAGATGCGTGATTTACCCGGAACAAAGAGGACCATCGAAAAAAAACGATGGAGGAAAGGGGGTCCACCCTGTCGCACATCGGCGACAGAGCGAAGAGCTATTCGGGCTTGAAGAGTTGGGGGACGATGTGATGACGTTGCAGCAGCTTGTAAAAATCGGTGCGGTTGCGGTCGGCGATGCGCGCCGCCTGGGAGACGTTGCCCCGGGTCATCTGCATGAGGCGCACCAGATAGTCCTGCTCGAACGTGCGCCGGGCCTCGGCCAGAGTGGGAATCTTTTCCGGACTCACGCGCAGGGCCGCCTGCAGAAGGTCGGCGGAAATCACCGGGGTGGTCGACAGGGCCACCGCCTGCTCGATGACGTTGATCAGTTGCCGGATGTTCCCGGGCCAGGACGCGTTGAGCAGCATCTCCATGGCCTCGGGAGCGAAGCCGGTGAGCTTCTTGCCCGAACGGGCCGCCAGGGTTTTCCGGAAATAGTCCGCCAAGAGAGGGATATCCTCACGGCGCCGGGCCAGGCTCGGCACTTCGAGGCAGACGACGTTGAGCCGGTAATAAAGGTCCTGGCGAAACCGGCCATCGGCGACCGCCGCTTCGAGGTCGCGGTGGGTGGCCGAAACGATACGCACATCCACCGGCTCCACCCGCGCCGAACCGACGGAGCGCACCTGTTTTTCCTGAAGCACGCGCAGCAGCTTCACTTGCAGGGCCAGGGGCATGTCGCCGATTTCATCGAGGAGCAAGGTGCCGCCGTTGGCCGACTTGAAGAGCCCGGCGTAGTCCTGGGTCGCCCCGGTAAAGGCGCCCTTGGTATGGCCGAAGAGCTCCGATTCGAGCAGCGCCTCGGGAATCGAGCCGCAGTTCACCGCCACGAAGGGGCCGGCGGCCCGGGGGCCGGCCAGATGAATGGCCCGGGCGAGGAGCTCCTTGCCGGTGCCGCTTTCGCCCAGGAGCAGGACGCTCGCTTCGCTCTCCGCCACCAGCTTGAGCCGCCCGAGCAGATCTTCCATGAGCGGGCTGCAGGTGATGATCTCCCGCCGCCAGGCGACATCCTTGCCGGCGGGAGCGACACCCGGCTGGGCGCCGCTCAGATTCAGGGCTTTGCGCACCTCCTCCAGCAGGGCCCGGCTGTCCACCGGTTTGGTGAGAAAGGAGAAGACCCCGCGCCGGGTGGCCTCCACCGCCTCGGCGATGGAACCGTGGGCGGTGAGGATGATGACCGGCACCGAGGCGTTAACCTTGCGGATTTCCTCGAAGAGGCCGAGGCCGTCCATGCCGGCCATGCGCAGGTCGGTGACGACCAGATCGGGGCGCAGCACCGGGAAGCGGGCCATGGCCTGCTCGGCGCTCTCGGCCTGGGTCACGGCATAGCCGGCGGCGGAAAGGCGCATGGAAAGCAGGCGCAGCAGATCGGTATCGTCGTCCACCAGCAGTATGCGTCGGGCTTCAGCGTTCATGGTTCCTCACCGGCTTGTCGGGCGCAGTTTCTCCCGTTCGCCAAGAATGGTTTCGATCTTTTTCAGTTCCTCCAGCTGGCGGTTCAGGGTGTCGGCCCGGGTCTTCTCGGCGGCGAGTTGGCGGACGCACGCCCCCTCCCGTGTCAGCACACCCTCCAGCAGCAGGCCCAGGCCAAGGCGGGGATCATTCGCCCGGTCACTGCGTTCGGCAAGCAGGTGTCGGGCCCGCTCAGGATCGGAAAAGGACTGTTCCGGCCAGAGCGAGAGGAAAATCAACCGCCAACGGTCATCTTCCGCGGTTCTGCGCGCGAAACGTTTTTTCACGATATCGTACTCTTTGGCCCGCTGCGCATCGTTCATGCGCCGCAGAATATCGAGATAGGTCAGGGGCTCGAAAACCGGACGGGGGCTTTCCTCCTTCGGTTTCACTTCGGCACTCGCCGTCTCCCCTTCGGGGACCGCTTTCCACCCGGGCTCTTCCACGGGAATCAAACGCAGCCGACCGCAGCCGGCCAGGGCAAGGAGCAATCCCCCCAACAGCAACACCACAAACCAACGACTCATATCTCCTCCGGATTCCGGTTCAGGGGCAAGGTCAGGCGAATGCGCCCTCCCGCCCCTTCCGGCACACTCAGTTCCCCGCCGTGGGCGCGGGCGATCTCCCGGGCGATGGACAGGCCGAGGCCGGTTCCCTTAACGTGCATGGCATTGGGCGACGGCCCCTGAAAAAACGGCTGAAAGACCCGCTCCCGATCCCCCGGGGGAATCCCCGGACCGGAATCGCATACTTCAAAAACCCAGTCCTCCCCATCGCACTTGTCGACGATGACGATACGCCCCCCCTCGGGGGTGAACTTGATGGCGTTGGAGAGCAGATTGTCGATGAGGATCCGCAACCGGCCGGGGTCGGCCGCGACCGTCGGCGTTTCGAGACGCGCCTCGCAGCGCAGACCTTTTTTCATGATCGACGGTTTGTGATCGGCCAGCACCTCGTCCACCAGCAGCGCCGGCGCTACCGGCACAAGCTCCGGAGGGGCGACGCCTTCCGCCTGGAATCGGCTGAAGCCCAGCAGGTTTTCGATGAGCTTCTGCAGATCGAGACTGCTCTTGCAGAGGATTTCCACGATCTCGCGCTGGGGCCCGTTCAGATCCCCCTTCACCTTGTCGTTGAGCAGTTCGCTCCCCTCGCGGATGGAGGCGAGGGGGGTCTTGAGCTCGTGACTGATCTGGGCGACGAAGCGGGATTTGGAACGCTCGACGTCAGCCAGCTGACCACGCATCCAGTCGAGCCGCTGCCCGAGAAAAGCCAGATCGCGGGTACCGCCGACCGAGACCGGCGAAGCGAAATCCCCCTCGCCGAGACGGTTGATCGCCGCCACAATCTGTTGGATCGGCCGGGAAATCAGGCGGGCGAACAATCCGATGAACAGCAGCGACACGGGAACCAGGGCGCCTCCCCACCACAGCAGGGTCTGGCGGGCCTGGGCGGTGGCCTGCTGGATGCGGTCCACTTCGTCGTAAATCAGACGGTTGCTTTGACCGGCGATGGCGTTGGCCCGTTCATTCAGTTCGGCGAACCCTTGCAACGCCGCTTCATGGGTCGGCGACTTGCGTGGTTCTTCCCGCAACTGCTCAAAAATCTGGGATTCCAGCCCCACCACCTGACCCAGCCGTTCGGGCAAGGGAGGGGCCAGTCCCAGATTCAGTAACCGGGCCAGGGTTTGCTGAATCTCCCGGTGCTGATCGATCATTTCCTGCAGCAAACCCTTGTCGCCGAGCACTTCGTACTGGCGGGCCTTGCGTTCCAGGGCGATCAGATCGTCGACCAGCAGCCGGCTCCCCTCGGTGGCCTTCACCGAGCGGTCGACCACCGCGCCGCTCTCCCCGGCCAACAGGGCCAACGACCGCTGGGCCTGGACCAGCGACAGAACCAGGGGGAGACAGACCAGGACAAAACCGATCAGCACCAGACTCAAAAATGATTTCGGTCGATAGCAGCGCATGGCGGTCGAATTCAGTCCATAAGCGGCCAACCGGTTTCATATCCCGGAGGATAAAAGGTTTCCCGGGTGCGGTTGAAATAGCCGTACTGGAGGCGGGGGACGGCGGCCTTGACCCGATCCATCATCGTCTTCATGCCGAGCCCTTCATCCGTCACCCCCATGGCGTCGAGATACATCGTCGGATCGATGCTCAGGTTGCGCAACTGGATGAGATCGACCCCGGTTTCCTCCAGCAGGCGCACCAGCGCCTCGATCTCGTCGGCGCGGTCGGTGAGCCCGGGGAAGACCAGATAGTTGAGCATGGTGAACATCCCGGCCCTTTTGGCCCGGCGGATCGACTCCATGACGTCGGCGAAACGGTAGCCCCGGGGGCGGTAATAGGCGTTGTAAAACGGTTCCTGCACCGAGTTGAGGGAGACGCGGATGGAATCGACCCCGGCGGCGGCGAGCCGGTCGATGGCGCCGGGAATCGAGGCGTTGGAGTTGAAGTTGATCGTCCCCCGCGTCGTCGCCCGGCGCATTTCCCGCACCGCTTGGCAGATAACGTCGGTCTGCAGGATCGGATCGCCCTCGCAGCCCTGGCCGAAGGAGACGATGGCGTTTTCCGCTTCTTGCAGATGGGGCACCGCCACCTCGCAGAGTTCCCGCACGGTCGGCACGAAGGTCAGCCGCTCCTGGCTGGCCGGGCAGCATTCGGGCGCCTCCTGCAGGGAGATGCAGCCGAGGCAGCGGGAATTGCAGGTCGGCGAGGTCGGCAGGGGGGCTTCCCAGCGGCGGAAAAAGAGGTTTTTCGCGGCGAAGCAGTGGTAGTCGACGGCGCAGCGGGCCAGCTGCTCGATCAGCCGATTTTCGGAATGGGCCTTGAGCGCGGCCCGCACCAGGGGATCGAGCTGGCGGTCGTCGTAGTGCTCGGGGCGCCACTGGGGATTGCGGTCGACCTTGGCCGCCGCCACGTAGAAACGCTCCTCCTCCACGCACCAGCCGACCGCCGTGTACGACCAGAGAGGCAGCTGCACCGCCTTGCGCCGGTAGTCGGCGGCGGGGAGCAGGGTGCGGGTGTAGCCGGGGGTCATAAAGGCCGACACCGCCTGAATGCGCCCGCCGCCCCAACCGCGCGGCAGCGTCTCGACGGTGCACAGCTTGCGCCCGCGCCGGTCGAAACCCATGGGCGGGGTATCGGGGATGGTGAAGAGCCGGCTCCCCTCGGGCAGCGGAATCAGTTCGTCGGGCCGGGGCGCCCGGGGAGTCAGGCCGTTCATGCCGGCCAGGAGCAGTTCGGGATGTTCAAAAACCTCGCCCTGGGCGTCGGCGACGACGGCGAGGATGGTTTTCTTGGCGGCCATGATGACAATCCCATCCTTCGTTATGGCGTTTTTTAAAGGGGATGTAACATAGCACACTGGCGAACAAAGGGAAATCGGCAAGGGGCGGAATCCTCTTTGCTTCATCGACGCCATCCGTTATCCTTGCCGCCATGCGCACTCTTCTGACCACGTTGCACAGCAAATTCATCCATGCCGGCCTCGCCCTCCCCTGCCTGGCCGCCTGTGGCGGCGGTGAATGCGGCGAGCTGCTCATCCGCGAATTCACCGTTCACGAGCCGAAGGAAAACATTCTCGCCGCCCTGCTCGCCGAAGCGCCGGACGTCGTCGCCTTCTCGGTCTACCTGTGGAACCGCCGCGAAACCCTGGAACTGGTCGATGCCCTGGCCGTGGCGCGCCCCGAACTGCGCATCGTCCTCGGCGGACCGGAAGTTTCCTTCGACGGCGCCGAACTCTTCGCCCGCCACGGCGGCCTCACCGCCCTGGTGCGCGGCGAAGGGGAAATCCCCCTGCGCGCCCTGCTCCGGGCCTGGCAACGGGATGAGGAGCCGGGCGTCATCCCCCGAGTCCTGCGGCGCGATGGCGACGAGCTAATCGCCGGCCCCGACGGGCCGCTGCTCGATCCTCTCGATGAACTCCCCTCCGCCTTTCAACTCGGGCTGGTCGATACCGGGCGGGGCTTCGTCTATCTGGAGACCAGCCGCGGCTGCCCCTACACCTGCAGCTTCTGCATGAGCGCCCTCGACCGGCGGGTGCGTTCCTTCTCCATGGCGCGCATCCGCGCCGACCTCGACTGGCTGCTGGAGCGGGAAATCCCCAAGATCAAACTGGTCGACCGCACTTTCAATTATGACTCTGCCCGCGCCCGGGAGATTTTCGCCTATATCCTCGCCCATAACCGCCACAGCCATTTTCATTTCGAGATCGGCGCCCACCTCCTCGACGACGCCACCCTCGACCTGCTCGAAACCGTTCCCGAGGGGATGTTCCAGTTCGAGATCGGCGTTCAATCGACCCTGCCGGAAACCCTCGCCGCCATCGGCCGCCAGGCCCCTCTCGACCGGCTCGCCGAAAATGTCCGCCGCCTGCGCCGCGCCGGCAATATCCATCTGCACCTCGATCTCATCGCCGGATTGCCCGGCGAAGGCTTCAGCGATTTCCTCGCCTCCATCGACCGGGTCGCGGCCCTGAAGCCCCATCATCTGCAGATCGAGCCGGTCAAACTGCTGCCCGGCGCGCCGCTGCGCCTCCAGGCCCAGGACTTCGCCATCCGCTTCGACCCCCATCCGCCCTATACGGTCCTTTCCACCGCTGATTTAGATTTCCCGGAACTGGAACGCCTGCGCGGCATCGGCCGGCTCATGGATCTGACCTTCAACAGCGGCCGCTGCGACCGGTTTATGGAAGGGCTGAGCGACGCATGCGGCGGATTGGCGGCGGGTTTGGCGCAACTGGAAGCGTACTGGCGGCGGGCCGGACTCTTCCGCCATCCCCTGTCGCAGCGGGGAGTTTTCGAAGGATTGGCGGCCTTTGCCGCGGCGGAGTTCCGCGGAGAGACGGGAGAGGACCTGCGGGAGCAGCTGGCGCGGGATTTCGCCCACAGCGAACGGGTGGTGCCGGGCAACGCTCCGGACTTTTTCGATACCGATCTCGATACGGACGAACAGCACGGGGTCCGGGAGCGGGTGCGGCAGGAACAGGAGGCGATCAAGGGGCAAGGGATCAAGCTGCAACACTTCGCCGCCGTCTTCCGCCGGCTGCCCGACCGAAAGGGACGCACCGTGCTGCTGTTTCTCTACTTCACCGAGACCGGCCGGGGGTTTCGAGTCGCGGAAATCCCCCTGCCGAGCTAGCCTTCACGAAAAAGAAAAAGCCGCCGCGACGTTGCTGATCGCGGCGGCTTTTTCTTTAGAAAAGATCCTGTCTGTGTCTATTGAGTATGATCGTCGTGGCAGACCGAGCAGGTCATCATCCCCTGCTGGTTGTCGGCCCCCTGGGGACCGTGACAGGAAAGGCAGTATTCGGTTTCGGCGGAAAGCCCGGCCGAGACGGGCGCGAACTTTCCGTCCAGGTATTCGTTGAGAATCACCACCGTCTGATAGACCGTTTCCGCCGTGACCTTGGCGCAACGGGCGCGTTTTTCCTCGGAGTTCACCGAACTTCCGGAAGCGCTGACCCAGGTCGATTCGGAGACATGACACAGGGGGGAATGGGGCACCACCTGCGGTTGATCGGGATAAGCGCTGATTGCATCGAAGCGGGTACTGGGCAAGGGAGTATGGGCATACCAGTGGAAGAGGTTCTGAATGAGCTTTTCGTGGGTGCCCTTCTCGTAATAGGCGGCCAGGTTGATGACGGCCGCGCAGGCGCCCAAGGCGCCGCACAGGGTTCCCTGATTGGCGTAGCCGTTGCTCGCATGATCAAACATCATGTCCGGCATGGTGGTGTAGGGGTGACCGGCCTTCTCCCGCAGCAGGCTGAGCAGCCCCAGCCAGGCGCCGCTACCGCAGCCGTCCTTGCCGAGATAGTGGTCATGAGCGCGGCGGGCGGCCTCCCAGGGATCGAGTCTGACATAGGGCCAGGGCAGTTCGGTACTGGAAGAAACCGGCTCGGGTTTCTTCTTCTCCATTCCCGCGTAGAGTTTGCCGCCGAGCAAGGCGGCTCCCGCCGCGATCCCCGAGGCCACAAAGGTTCTTCTCGATACGCCGCGCTTCGTCCCTGCCCCTTCTCGATTGGCCATTTGTCTCCTCCGGATGGCGGAGCCCGACGGAAGGTTCCGTCACCCGCTCCTGTCCTGTCGTTTTCCCCGCGATTCCCATCACTCCCGCCTGACGGGAGCGTGGAACGGGAAAGAACAGCTATTCGAGTCGACAGTCTCTAAAGCAGTGTTTGTGCCAAAACATTAAAAACAAGATAAAATACTGATCATATTGATAATTTTGGATTAAACGATGCCAATTAATGCTAATGCTGCCGAAATAGTATAATTTCTTTATACGCAAACAAAAACCTGGACCCTGCCGGAAAAGCCTAAATCACTGTAATAACGAGGCATAGTAAAAGAATTAATGATTCTTTATATAAATAAAGAGTCTATCTTTTTTATACACTTCGAAGACCGAGTAGCAGAAAAAGACACCTCCAGGACGTTATTGTCCGCAAATCAAGATGTTCGGTGGGGAAAATGAGGGGTATTCGGCGTCGTCAACTGACCACGTAGGCGGCCGAACCGGTGGCGATGAGCAGACCGGATTCGTTTTTCAGCTCCATACGCGCCGAGGCAATGCGGCCGCCCAGGCGGCTAACCTCGGCGCGGGCGTGAAAGGTGTGGCCGACGCCGGGGCGCAGGTAATCGACGCGCAGGTCGATGGTGCTGAAGCGGCCGAAACGGGTCACCAGCTGATCGGCCGACTCGTCGGCATGTTTTTCCGCCACCGCGATCACCACCGCGAAACCGCCCACCGTATCGAGGGCGGTGGCGATGGCGCCGCCATGCAGCCGATTATGGACATAACTGCCGACCAGATCGGGGCGCATGGCGAAGGTCAGGCCGGGGGCCTCGGGGGCGAAGGACTCGACCCGCAGGCCGAGCAGGGCGTTGAAGGGGAAACGCTCCTCGAAAATCTCGCGCAGCAAGGTTTCCAGGCGGGACTGCTCCTCCGGGGAGCGGCGAAGGGGAGAAAGGGACGCGGACATGGGAACAACTCCAGGGATGGATTGGCGGAATTACGGTTCGTGGGCAGGAGAATCAGCCAGCGGGACGATGTCCGCCGCGCGCAGGCACAGGGTCAAAGGATCGCCGACCTGCAACGGTGAGCGGCGCAGGGAGCGGACCGGGATGCGCATCTGCATCCGCGTTTCCGGCAGACCGTCGGGCACGACCCAGACCAGCGCCTCGCCCCCCAGTTCCAGCACCTCACAGACCCGGCCGGGGATGGGATTTTCCAGATGCTCCCCCCAGGGCTTGTCGGGGCGCACCAGCAGGAGGTTGGAGGAGATTACCGCCCAGCGCAACAGGCTGCCGACAGCAATATCCGGCGCGGGAGTCAGCCGCAGCCGGTGCGCTCCCCAGTTGAGCAGCGCCGCCCCTTCGGGATCGGTCCCGACGAACTCCCCGGTGAAAACATTGGGAATGTCGAGAAGCCGCGCCGCCGAAACGGAGGCCGGACGGGCCAGCACCGCCGCCGCCGGCCCCGCAATGAGGAGAGTCCCCCTTACTTCCCTTCCCCGCCCCACATCCGGTCCAGATACCGTTCCCGGCCGGAACCCCGGCGGTACATCTTGTAGCGCTGGGGGTTCTTCTTGTAATACTCCTGATGATACTCCTCGGCGGGATAGAAGGTCGTGGCGGGAAGAATATCGGTGACGATGGGATCGTCGAAACGTCCCGACGCCTCCATCCGCTTTTTCGAGGCTTCGGCCAGTTCGCGCTGGGATTCGTCATGATAGAAGATGGCGGTGCGGTAGTGTTCTCCCTGATCGGCGAACTGGCCGGTAGGGTCGGTGGGATCGACGTTGCGCCAGAAGACTTCGAGCAGTTCGCCGAAACCGATGCGCGCCGGATCAAAGAGAATGCGCACCGACTCGCGGTGGTTGGTAAAACCCCGGGCGACATCTTCGTAACTGGGGTTCTCCTGGCGGCCGCCGGTGTAACCGGAGGTTACGGAAAGCACCCCGTCGAGTTGCGCGAAGGGCGGCTCCATGCACCAGAAACAGCCGCCGGCGAAGGTTGCGATCGCTTGTGTGGCATCCGAATTCGGCATCGGTTCCTCCTTGTCCAGGGTCAGTCCCGGCACGGGCGCGGCAAGCAAGAGCAGCAGAAAAAAGAGCGGAAAACGCATGTCCACCTCCTCAATCCCTGACGATCAGCCCGCAACCGTAGCGGGGGTCAAGATCCGTGACCTTGAGGCGGCAGAATTCTTCTTCCCAGAGATCGAGACAGTAGGCACCGAATTCCCCGGACCCGGCTTCGAACCCTTCGAGAATCCGCAGGGTTTCCTCCCGTAAGGAGGCATCCAGCTTGCCTTCGCGGCAGACCCGGCCGTGCAGCTCGGCCAGTTCGGCCCGGGGAATGGGAGCGGGAACAAAGGGCCGTCCGAGCACGCGGTTGGCGAGGGCGGTGAGAAAGAAATCGGAGAGCGCAAGATCGTCTCCATGATCGGGATGGCAGCCGGCCAGATCGAGATTTTCCGGCGCCGGCAGCTCGAAGCCGAGGCGGCCGTCGAAAAGACGCATCTGCGCTTCGATCCGCTCCAGCCATTCCCCCGTCAACAGCAGATCACGACGCGTGGCGAAAGGACGCTCCCCCCCCCGGTCGGCCTCGACCAGGCCTTCGAAGAAGCGCGGTTTCTTTCGCATCAGGGCCTCGACCAGGGCGCGGAAGGGGCCGTCGAGGTAGGGCCCGATCGGCGATTGCCGTATCTTTTTGGCCCGCTGTCCGAGACGCAGGGTCAGGCTGTAACCGACCCGATAGAGAATTTCGAGATAGACCTCGTCGACGAGCGAGATTCCCTTGCCGACCTGGCCGTCGCCCAACTCTTCGAGAGCCAGATTCAAGTAGCGATAAACCTCTTCGGTCACCGCCTGAACCTGATCCGGCTCCCCGACATCGACCCGCTCGGCAATCAGGACCTTATTGACCAGATAGGTCAACTCCCAGGCCACCTCTTCGCGGATGCCGCCGCTAAGTACCTCGGCCAGCAGGTCTTTCGGCCGGGCAGGGGTAAGGTAGAATCCGGGAGGCTCGACATTTTCGCCCGGAAGCAGAGCGCTTTTGCGATAGGATGCGACGTTGAAGCGCTCGGGATCGATGGGGGCATGCACCGCCAGCGCCTCGAAGGGATCGGGAAAGCCCCGGTCGAGCAGGCGGCCGCGGCGCCGGGCGTAGACCTCTTCTTCGAGAAGTGAATCCTGCTCCCAGCGCACCGATTCGAGCAGATGCTGATAGAAATCGCCGTCGGCTCGCAAAAGGATATCCAAAATCGAGCCGACCAGCTTGGCGTTTTCGCCGTCACGGAACTCGATTTCGTAGCCGCCGTCCCGGCGTACCGCCTCGATGCGCACGTCATCCTCATCGATATCCTCGGGGCCGCACAAGATGTTGATGTGCTTCTTGATCATCAGTACCAGCAGTTCGAAGTCGAGTTGGCGAAAGGCCCGCACCACCTGATCGTCCCCCGCCTCCAACAGCAGGGCCAGCCACTGCAAGGCGACGGCGCCGTCGAAGACATCCCCCCGCCAGCAATCGAGATCGAGGAAGGTGGTGAGCTGGTCGGCGTTGATCATCGGGATCAGGTCGACAGCGTCCTCATGCCCCAGCTCCTTGATCAACAGATAGACCTCCTGGGCGGCCATGCGCAGGACCAGAGCCTCGGCGTCATCGGCCTCGATGAGCAGGTTGTATTTTTTTCGCCCGTGCTCACGGCGGATGATATCCAACCGTTCGCTCCGGGAGAGGGCGTTAAATTCCTTGGCGCTGATGCGGCGCGGTTCGCGCAGCAGCTTCAGATGACCGACCCGTTTTTCCGCCGGCAGTTCAATCTTGTCCATTCGGTCAATCTCCTGAAAAAAGCTCGTTCTTCACCACGGCACCAAACAAGGAACTCGCGGAGAATCGAAGACTTAAAACCTAAAACTTAAAACTTGCAACTCAGATCTTCACCTGACGCCAGATCGCCGTCACCTTGCCGAGAATGCGGGTGTCGGGATCGGGACGAAAAGGGACATAGGAGGCGTTTTCCGCCGCCAGATAGACCTCGTCGCCACGCAGGCGCAGGCGGCGGAAAATCACTTCCCCCCAACGATTGGTGACCAGGACGATATCCTTGTTTTCTCCACGCCGCCCGGGTTCGAAGATGACCAGATCGCCGTCGCTGATGGTCGGCGCCATGAAATCCCCCTCGAAACGCAGGGCATAACAGCCCGGCGGCAGACCGGGCAGGCGCAAAACGTCTTCAATCTCGGACGGATCGATCTCGGGAAAGGTCGAAGAAATCCGTTTCAGCAAGGGGATGCCGGAATTTCCCGTAGCGATTTCGGCCGGGCGCGCGGCCCCGACGGTTTTCATCCCGCCCTCCCCGGTCAGAAGCCACTCGCGGCGAATGCCGTAAACCTGGCAAAGGGCGATGAGCAGGGTGTCGGACGGGGTTTTCTTGCCGCTTTCCACGGCACTGAGAAAGCCCTGGACAATCCCCAGGGCGGAGGCGAACTCTTTCTGGGTCCGGCCCAGGGATTGACGCAAATTTCGGATGCGGGAACCGATATCCGCGGAAGCGAAGGGCTGGGAAAGCAAAATATCTCCAAGATATAAAATATTTTATTGAGATTTTTACGTCTTGACAGAAAAAGCTTTTCCGGTAAAAATCATGTTAAGAAATGACAGTTTAACACCGGATAATTCGAGCCGCAAGAATAATATTTCTCAGAAATATATCGAAGGAGGGAATCATGGGCAGCTGTCACTGGCCGCTGATGGAAATGAGCCGCCGAGTCAAGGATGACCCCCAGGCCAACGCGTTGCTGGACGAATTTTTCGACGCCTGTTTCAGCAGCGTCCAACCCTTTTCCTGGGCTCCCGTGCAGACGGCAACGGAACGGGGGGATGAGCGCATCGCCCAGGCCCTGGAGGCGCTCAACGCCTGGCTGCGGGAGCACGCTCCCGAGGCCGAGCCGCTGTCCCCGCCGGCGGATATGGCCCTGGACGACTGGGCCGAGGAAATCGCCCTGCAACTGCTGACCAACACCCCCTGCTGAACCGCCCTCCTCTTCAGACGGGGCCGGATCCTTCGCGATCCGGCCCTTTTCTTTTCTTCCGCCCCTCCCCGGTCTTCCCCCCGACCCCCGGCAGATGCCGACCGCATTCCTTATAGCACAATTATTGTCAGAACGGGCAAGGAGGTATGGAATTACCTGCCCAAGGTCGGCCGGGTCATCAAGATTCCGCCGTCGATGATGGGCGGTTCCTGGATGGGCGGCCACATCACCAACGACGACCTGGTCAAGGGCAGCCAGGTGGATGAGGATTACACCTTCGCATTGCTGGAGGAGACGGCGACCAGCTGGCGCATCGAATGCCTGCCCAAGCCGGAGGCGGCGGTGGTCTGGGGCAAGCTGGTCTACGAAATCGAAAAGGCCCGTAAACTTCCCCTGCGGGTCGATTATTACGACGAGGCTCTAAACCCGGTAACTGAACAAAGTCAGTAAAATATACCCCCTCGGCAGTCAGCAGGTGGTTGCCTTGGCCGATATCGATCTGAACATCGGCGCCGGCAAGAGCGCCGGTTCAGTCAGCGGGGGGAAATCGACCGCCTCAACCTCTCGGGACCGCACTCCGGTTTCGCCTGGAACATCGGCCGCCAAGCCATCGGTTTCGGGCGCATTGCCCTCGCCTCCCCCCTCGACATCATCGCCCCCTTCGCTCCCGATGCTCTCGATACGGATGTGCGTCCGGGGATCGACACCCTGCGCGACGGCCGTTTCTTCGGCCGTGGCGGGGAAATCGGCGCCGTCGCGGTTTTCGGCCGTCAAAAGGAAAACAACTCTTATCTGCTGCACGGCGAAGCGAACCTGGCCGGGGTCGATCTGCTCGCCCTGGGCGGCAACCTGCGTGGACGCGACCTGCTCGCTTCCATCTCCCACGACCTCCATCCCCTGGTCACCCTCGGCGCCCTCGGCATCTGGAATCTGCGGGACGACTCTTTTCTGCTGCGCCCGCTGCTACGCATCTCTCTGGGCGACAATCTTTCCCTGGAACTCTTCTGGAGTATCAACCGAGGGGCTTCTCCAAAAAGAAATACTTCGATAATTCGGATGGTTGTCCAACATAGCGAATTCGGCTCCGGCGGCGACGGCGGGGGAATTCTCCTTAAACATTTCTTCAGACAAAATCTATCCGCTTGCAAATTCTAATAACCTTGATATGATTTCGCCGGTTCCCACCTAAGGGGAGATTGACTAAACTGCTTTGCACGGAGGATCAAATGAAACACATGCTGTACAAACTTCTGGTTGGGCTGCTCGCTGTCGGCCTGACCGCAGGCGCGGCAATGGCCGAGAACCGCGCCGGCGCCTTTACCATCTCGCCGATGTACGGCGGTTATCTCTTCGAAGGCGACCAGAATTTCGAAGATGACAACACCTCCACCTTCGGTGTCGGTCTCGGCTACAACCTGACCAAGAGCTTCAGCCTCGAAGCCGCCGTCAACTACATCGACGACTTTGACGGCCGCAACAACCAGGGCCAGGCCACGGAAGTCGAAGGCCTGCTCTACCGCCTGGAAGGCCTCTACCACTTCATGCCGGAAAACGCGCTGGTTCCCTACATCGCCGTCGGTGCCGGCAACATCGCGCTGAATCCTGAAGTCGGCCGCCTTGACGACACCTTCGGTGCCAACTACGGCGTCGGCGTCAAGTACTTCGTCAGCGAGCACGTCGCTTTCCGCGTCGACGCCCGCCACTTCATCGCTTTTGACCAGGGCCTCGACGAAGGCAACCACACCAACAACAACCTGCTCTACACCGCCGGCCTGCACTTCCAGATCGGTGGCGAGAGCGCTGCTCCCGCTCCTCGCGACAGCGACGGCGACGGCGTGACCGACGACCTCGACAAGTGCCCCGACACCCCCAGAGGTGTTGTGGTTGACGCCGACGGCTGCCCGGTGGACAGCGATGGCGACGGCGTACCCGACTACCTCGACAAGTGTCCCGGCACCCCGCGCGGCGTCGCGGTTGATGCCAACGGCTGCCCGACTGTCGGCGATGCCGACGGCGACGGCGTTGCCGACGACCTCGACAAGTGCCCGGACACTCCCAAAGGCGTTGTGGTTGACGCCGACGGCTGCCCGGTGGACAGCGACGGCGACGGCGTGCCCGACTACCTCGACAAGTGCCCCGGCACCCCCCGTGGTGTCGTGGTTGACGAAAAAGGCTGCCCGGTGGACAGCGACGGCGACGGCGTGCCCGACTACCTCGACAAGTGCCCCGGCACCCCCCGTGGTGTCGTGGTTGACGAAAAAGGCTGCCCGGTGAGCTTCACCATGCAGATCGAATTCGACTTCGACAAAGCCGACGTTCGCCCGATGTACCACGGCAAACTCCAGGAAGCCGCCGACTTCATCAATAAATATCCGGCCAACCAGATTCTGGTCGCCGGCCATACCGACAGCAAGGGCAGCGATGCCTACAACAAGAAGCTGTCCCAGCGCCGCGCTGAGAACGTACGCAAGTACCTCGTCAACAAGTTCGGCATCAGCGCCAACAAACTGGTTGCCCGGGGTTACGGCGAAAGCCAGCCCGTCGCTTCCAACGACACCGACGCCGGCCGCCAGCAGAACCGCCGCGTCGAAGTCATCTGCTGCACGGTTATTCCTGCCGAGTAACCCTGTGACACCTGCTTGACCCAAGGGGGGTGGGAATCGCACAGATTCCACCCCCCCTTTTTTGATCCGTAAATCCCCATAAAAAAGCGGCCCGATGAGAGGCCGCTTTTTTTGTTACATGGTGAAGGATGATTTACAGATTGTCCGCTTCCGCCGCCAGGTAGAAAGCGGCCCCCTGCTTGTCCGCCTTCATTCCTTTATCCCCCTTGTTCCAGCCCGCAGGGCAGACCAGACCTCACCGTGCTTCTCGGTAAACTGCAGGGCGCCGATCATGCGCAGCATCTCGTCGACATTGCGCCCCAAAGGAAGATCGTTGACCACCTGATGCCGGACGATGCCGCCGCAATCGATGAGGAAGGATCCGCGGAAGGCGACCCCGGCCTCGTCGAATTCCACGTCATAGGCGCGGCAGATCTCGTGCTTGACGTCGGCCGCCAGGGGATAGGCGACAGGACCGATACCGCCTTCCGCAACCGGGGTGTTGCGCCAGGCGACATGGGTGTACTGGGAATCGATGGAGCAGCCGATGACCTGCACGCCCCGCTCCTCGAATTCCTGGATGCGACGGCTGAAGGCGATCAGTTCGGTGGGGCAGACAAAGGTGAAATCGAGAGGATAAAAGAAGAGGACGACATCTTTCCCGGCATAATCGGTCAGGGCGAAACGCTCGTTGATGCTGCCGTCGGCCATCACCGCGGCGGCGGTAAACTCGGGGCTTTTTTTCCGGCCAGAACACTCATTGTCATGACTCCTTTGAAGGTGTGTTGAAGAAACGTCATGATTCTAGCAAGGCGTCGTCGGGAGTCAAGACAATTAAGACCTTTTTGGTCATTTTTTCCGTCCCCGGGGATGGGCCTTGTCGTAGACTTCCATCAGCCGGGCAACGCTGACCTGGGTGTATTTCTGGGTGGTGGAAAGGGATTCGTGGCCGAGCAGTTCCTGGATGGCGCGCAGGTCGGCGCCGCCGTCGAGCAGATGGGTGGCGAAGGAATGGCGCAGGGTATGGGGAGTGGCATCCTTGAGCAGGCGGGCATCGAGCAACTGCTGTTTGAGCCCACGCTGGATGCTGCGCGCCGTCAGCCGTCCGCCGTTCCGGTTGAGGAAGAGCGCGTCCGTGGAAGCAACGCCCCCCCGCGCTTCCAGGTAGTCGTGGATGGCGCGGCAGGCTTTGCCGCCCAAAGGCACGATCCGCTCCTTGCTCCCCTTGCCGAGCACCCGCACCAGGCCCTCGGTCAGATCGACAGCGCCGACATCGAGCCCGGTCAGTTCGCCGACGCGCAGGCCGCTTGAATAGAGGGTTTCAAGAATCGCCTGATCGCGCAGCCCGAGCAGATCCGGACGCCGGGGGGCGTCGAGCAGGGCGAAGGATTCGTCGGCGGAGAGGACCGTGGGCAGATACTGTTCCCGGCGGGGGGTGGAGACAAGTTCGGCGGGATTGGCCGCAAGTACCTCTTCCCGCTGCAGAAAGCGAAAAAAGCCGCGCAGGGACGAAAGGCGGCGGGCGATACTCGTCTTTTTGTGGGTTTTGTGCAGCACCGCCAGGTAACGGCGCAAGAGCAGGGTATCGATGGCCCGCACCCCACCCTCGCCCCGAGGGACGGGCAGGCTGTCGAGAAATTCCTGAAAGGCCAGCAGGTCCCGGCGGTAGGCCAGCCGGGTGTGCTCGGAGACGCCCCGCTCCACGGCAAGGTGACGGTCAAAACGCTCGATCAGTTCACGCATGGGAATCCTTTCTTCATCCCCGGAAGATTAGCATATCCGTCCTTTCCCGGGGGAGGATTTACAACTCGGGTTTTTCCGCGCATTATTCCTGAGGCGACAGTCGTTACCGATCCCGTCAAGGAGAAACCCCATGCCGACCGACGGACTCCATTGGTACAGCGAGGACCAGATCGGCCGCCTCGACGAATTGACCTCCAGCGACCCGCGCACCAAAGATCTGCCCCTGCGCCGGGATGTCCGCTCCCTCGGCTTTCTCCTCGGCACGGTCATCCGCGAACAGCAGGGGGATGAGGCCTTTGCCGTCGAGGAGAAGCTGCGCCGCCTCTCCATCCGCCATCGGGAACTGGAAAATTCCCTTGATACCGGCCAGGCCGGCGGCGCGGCGGAAGCGGTCCTGCTCCAGGAAGCCGCCGACATTATCGCCGGGCTGAGCGAAACGGAAGCCCATCACATCGTCAAGGCCTTCGCCACCTTTTTCGAACTGACCAACCTGGCCGAAACCCGACATCGCATCCGCCGGGGGCGGGCCCACCGGGTGAGCCGGGCGCCGGTCAAGCCGGGCACCTTCAAGGCCACCCTGCAGCGCATGAAGGATGCGGGGTTGACCCTGGAGGAAACCCTCGACCAGTTGCGCCGCATCGAAATCGTCCCGGTCTTCACCGCCCATCCCACGGAAGTCGCCCGGCGGGTCGTCCTGTTCAAACGCCGCCGCATCGCCGCCGAGTTGGCGAAACTCGATCAGCTGCCCCTCTCCGCGGTCGACGCCGCCGCCGTGCAGCAGGCGATCCTCGCCGAGATCACCGCCCTCTGGCAGGCGGATGAGGTGCGCCGCAAGCAACCGACGGTGCGCGACGAAATCATCATGGGGCTCGACCATTACTCGGCTTCCCTCTTCCCCCCCATCGCTCCCCTCTACGAGAAGCTCACCCGTCATCTCAACGAGGTCTTCGATGCCGACCTGGAAGCGGCGCGACTGCCGGCCCTGTTGCGCTTCGGCTCGTGGATCGGCGGCGACCGCGACGGCAATCCCTACGTCACCCCCGCAAGCACCCGCGAGGCGCTGTCCCTGGCCCGGGAAAAGATCCTCTCCCGCTACCTCGACGTGCTGGAGCAGCTGCGTCAACTGCTCACCAGCTCCGGCAACCGGGTGGGGATCCAGGCCCCCCTGCAAGAAGCGCTGGAGAACTACCGGACGGCCTTTCCCGAGGCCATGGCCGAAATCGACAGCCTGCCCGAAGGGGAACTCAACCGCCGCCTGCTGACCCTCATGCGCCACCGTCTGCAACGGACCCTGGCCGAGCCCGGAGACGCCGAGGCCTACCCGAACGCCGCCGCCTTCGCCGCCGACCTCGATCTGCTCAACGCGAGCCTGCGTGCCTGTCGCGGCGAGCGTCTGGCGCGACAACTGGTGGAACCCCTGCGCCGGGAGTTGGCGGCCTTCGGTTTCCATTTGCACTCTCTCGATATCCGTCAGCATGCCCGGGCCCATGCCCAGGCCCTGGCCGAACTCGCCGTCGGCGCCGCGCATGCGGCCCAACCGGAAGGCCCCCGCTCCGCCCTCGGAACAGACCGGGCAACTTCTTGACACCCTGCGCGAGCGGGTGCTGCCGATGCTCATCGACGAATTCCGCCGCACCCGGCGCCTGCTGCTGGAACTCACCGGGCAGAGGCGGCTGCTCGAAAAGGACCCCGATCTCGCCCATTCCCTGCGCCTGCGCAACCCCTACGCCGACCCCATGAGCCTGATTCAGGTCGAACTGCTGCGCCGCAAACGGGTCGGCAAGGGGAGCGAGCAGCTCGACTGCGTGCTCGCCGCGACCATTAACGGCATCGCCGCCGGATTGCGTAATACCGGCTAAAACCGAAACCGGAGCAGAAAGCCTCATGGCGGAAAACGACTCCAAAACACCCTTCCCCGACCGCATCTCCCTGTGCCTGTTGTTGCAGGCCGGGAAAATGGAGGAACTCGACCGCCGCTCGACCCGGCCGGCGGCGGTCTGCGCCAAGTGCGGGCTCAAGACCAATGACATCGGCGATCTCTGCCAGGGACGACCCTGGCATAAGCGTTGACGCTTTTGCCGAGCCCATGCCATAATCGGACCTCCTCAAGGGAGGTTTCATGATTGTTCTTTCGGCCCTGATCCTGGTCTTTCTCGCCGTTGTCGCCGGTTTCGTCCTCGCCAGCCATCTCTTCGCCTGGTACGAGCAGGCCAACCTTCGGCCGGAACTGATGGCGCGGCGTTTCGCTCCGGCTTCCCTCGTCTTCGCCCTGAGCCTGATGCTCCGCGAGACGCTCTGGCTCGCCGTCACCATCCTGCTTCTGCCCTGGGGCTGGCTTCCCCCCTGGCGCCGCCGCATCCCCCGGGAGCGCACGCCGATCCTCTTTCTGCATGGGCTCTTCCAGAACCGCGCCTGCTGGTTCTATCTCCGCCTGCGGCTGCGCCTGCTCGGCACCCCGTCGCTGCACGCCATTAACCTGCCCCCCTGGAAAGATATCGAATCCCTCACCGAACGGGTCGCCAGGAAGGTGGATGAACTGCGCCTCGCCTCCGGCTGCGAGCGGGTACATCTGGTCGGCCATTCCATGGGCGGCATCATCGCCCGCAACTATGTGCAACTGCGCGGCGGCGCACCCAAGGTCGAGCGCTGTATCCTGCTCGCCGCCCCCAACGGCGGCTCGAAGCTGGCGGCGCTGGCCCTTTCCCCCCTGGCCAAATCCCTGCTCCCCGGATCGGAGCTGCTGCAACGTCTGGCCGGCGCACCCCTCCCCGCCGGGGTGCGGCTGAGTACCCTGTTCAGCCGCCACGACAACATCGTCCTGCCCCCGGCCAACGCCCGCCTCGAAGGGGCGGAAAACATCGAGCTGGCGGGGGTCGGCCATACCTCATTGCTCTACCACGAACCGACCCTCAAGGCGCTGGCCGCGCTCCTGGGCGAAAGGGCCGCATGATTACCCTCGACATCAGAAGCCGCCAACCGGTGGAAATGATCGATGTCACCGCGCGGGTGCGCGATGCCGTCCGCCAAAGCGGCATCCGCTCCGGCCTGGCCCTGGTCTTTACCCCTCACACCACGGCGGCGGTGACCATCAACGAAAACGCCGACCCCGACGTCGTCGCCGATCTGTGCATGGAAATCAACAAAATCGTCCCCTTCGACGACCATTACCGTCATGGCGAAGGGAACAGCGCCGCCCATCTCAAAAGCAGCCTGTTCGGGGCGAGCGAAACCCTGATCGTCGAAGACGGCGCGCCCGTTCTCGGCACCTGGCAGGGGATCCACTTCTGCGAATTCGACGGCCCGCGCAGCCGCCGCCTGCATATCCAGGTGATCGGCACATGAGTCTTCGTGTCAGCCTCAAGGCCGCCGCGAGCTACGACCGGGCCGTGGTGGAGAAGGCACTGGCGGACGTGCTCGCCCCCCTGGGCGGGATGGAAGCCTTCGTCCGGCCGGGACAGCGGGTGCTGATCAAGCCCAACCTGCTCTCGGCCAAGCCGCCCGACAAGGCGGTCACCACCCATCCGGAGGTGGTGCGAGGGGTGATACGACTGGCCCAACGGGCCGGCGGTATCGTTTCGGTGGGGGATTCCCCCGGGGTCGGCAGCCCCCGGCAGGTGGCGGCCCGTTGCGGCATTCTCGCGGTGGTCGAGGAAACCGGCGCGAGTTTCGCCCCCTTCCACGAATCGGTCCGGATCAAAGCCCAGGGGCGCACCTTTCAGGAACTGGAAATCGCCCGGGACATCCTCGACGCCGAGGTGATCATCAATCTTCCCAAGCTGAAAACCCATCAGATGATGGGCTTCACCTGCGCCGTCAAAAACCTTTTCGGCGCGGTGGTCGGCATGCGCAAGCCGCGCCTGCACCTGCAGGCCGGCACCGACAAGGCCTTTTTCGCCCTGATGCTGCTGGAGTTGGCCGAAGAGATCCGCCCGGCCCTCTCCATCGTCGACGCCATCGTCGGCATGGAAGGGGACGGCCCCGGCAGCGGCAATCCGGTAAAGATCGGGGCCCTGCTCGCCGGCGCCGATCCCCGGGCCGTCGATACCGCCGCCGCCGAACTGGTGGGCCTGCCCCTGGAACTGGACTGGCCGCGGCGGGTGGCCCGGGAAAGCGGGCGGGCGGGAACTCGCCTCGAAGAGATCGAGCTGCTCGGCGATCCCCTGGCCGATCTGCGCATCCGCCGCTTCCGCCCGGCGAAGAAGGGGGATGCGGGCTTCGGCCTGCCGCCCTTCCTCAAGCGGCACCTGCGGCGCTCCCTGACCGCCCTGCCGGTGGTCGAGGAGCAGCGCTGCACCGCCTGCGGACTCTGCGTCAAGCATTGTCCGCCGAAGACCATGAAAATCGCCGGCGGCAAGGTGCGCATCGGCTACACGAACTGCATCGGCTGCTTCTGCTGCCAGGAACTCTGCCCGCACAAAGCCCTGAGCACGCGCCAGGGCACGCTGCTGCGCCTGAGCCAGTGGTTTTCCCGGCCGCGCTAGCCACCACAACCCTTTTCAGGTCCCACCATTCAGGTCCCACCATTGAATAACGCCGCACCCATCACCGTTTTGATCCTGGAAGACCTGGCCGAAGACCGGGAATTGCTGCTGCACGAACTGCGGCGCCAGGGGCTCGATCCCCGGCCCTTGCCGGCGGCCGGCGAAGGGGACTACCGCGCCGCCCTGGCAGAACGCCCCGAGGTCATCCTCGCCGACTACCGCCTGCCCGCCTTTTCCGCCGAGCGCGCCCTGGCAATCCTCGCCGAGAAGGGGTTGGACATCCCCCTGATCGTCGTTTCCGGCTATATCGGCGAAGAAAAAGCGGTGGAGCTGATGCGCCGGGGGGCCGCCGACTATCTGCTCAAGGACCGCCTCGGCCGCCTCGCCGCGGCGGTGACCCAGTCACTCGACAACCGCCGCCTGCGCCGGGAACGGGAGATCTCCGCCGCCGCTGTGCGCTTCGGCGAGGAACGCTTCCGTCTGACGCTCAACCAGATCCCCCTCCCCTTTGCCCTCTACGACGCAAACCTGCGCATCCGTTTCGCCAATCAAGCCTGTTCCCGCTTTTTCGGCCAGCCCGAGGAAGGCATCATCGGCCGTGACTGCCGCCACTTCTTTCCCGAGGAAATCAGCAGCCGGATCTACCCGCACCTGCTGGCGGCCCGGGAAAGCGGCCAACCGCGCACGGCGGAATGCCTCATTCCCCTCCCCGAGGGCGAGCACAGCTTCCGCATTTCCTACGTCCCCTTACCCCCCGACGACGGCGGCCCCGGCGAAATTCTCTCCGTCGCCGTCGACATCACCGAGTGGCAGCGCATGGAGCGCCTCAAGGATGAGCTGCTCGCCTCGGTCAGCCATGAAATGCGCTCCCCCCTGACGGCGATTCTCGGCTTTACCGAATTCATGCAGGGGACCGAAGTTCCCCGGGCAACCCAGCTCGAATACCTCGGCATCATCCGCCAGGAAGGGGAGCGGCTGAAAGAGCTGGTGGAGAACCTCCTCGATCTGCAACGCCTGCAGGCCGGTTTCGACCAGCGCAACCTGACGGAGTTTTCGGTCCATTCCCTGCTGACGCGGCTGCGCGAGCGGTTCCTGTCGCTGCAAGCGCAACGGAATTTCCGCCTCGACTGCCCACTCGACCTGCCCCCGCTGCGCGGCAACGAACCCCATCTCTACCGCGCCCTGGAAAATCTGCTGAACAACGCCGTCAAATATACGGCCGACGACAAAGAAATCACCCTCGGCGCCCGCCTTGACGGAGAAAACATGCTGCTCTGGGTGCGGGATCAGGGAGAAGGCCTCGATCCGGCGCTGCACGAAAGGATTTTTCAGCGCTTTTTCCGCGCCACCAGCGCCGTCGGCGGCACCGGGCTGGGGCTGGCCCTGGTCCGGGAAATCGCCCGGGAGCATGGCGGCCAGGCCTGGGTCGAAAGCGCCCCCGGAGAAGGCAGCACCTTCTTTCTGCGCCTGCCCCTCGCCTGAGGCGGCGCCGGACTTTCCGGCAGAGCGGAAAATGAACGGGGAGGCGCCGATCAGACGCCTCCCCGATTTTTTCATCACAGAGAATTCTTTTACAGGGTGAAGGATTTCCCCGATTCCGGGATTTCGATCCCCTTCAGCCCCAATTCCTCGCGCAGGGTCTGCGCCAGATTCGTCGAAGACTCCTCTTCGCCGTGAACGATGAAGGTGCGTTCCGGCTTTTTCTCCATCACCCGCACGAAATCCACCAGCCCGTCACGATCGGCATGACCGGAGAAGCCGGTGAGCACCTCGACCCGGGCCCGCACCTCGAATTCCTCGCCGAAAATCCGCACCGGGCTTTGCTGCTCCACCAGCTTCCGGCCGAGGGTGTTGGGCGCCTGCCAGCTGGTCATGAGGATGGTGGTGCGCGGATCGCCGATGCGGTTGCGCAGATGGTGGAGAATCCGCCCCCCTTCGAGCATGCCGCTGGAGCTGATGATGATTGCCGGCACCTTGAGGGCGTTCAGGGCCTTCGATTCCTCCACCTTGCGGGTGTACTTGAGACGGCCGAAACCGAAGGGATCGTTGTCGTCGTCGGCAAGGAGAAATTCGCGGATCTCGGCGTCAAAAACCTCGGGATGCATGCGGAAGACATCGGTGGTGGCGATACCCAGGGGGCTGTCGACGAAAATCGGCAGATCGGGGATGGCGCCGTCGCTGTGCAGCCGGTGCAGGGCGTAGACCAGCTGCTGGGTGCGCCCCACGGCAAAGGCCGGAATCAGCAGCGAACCGCCCCGGCTCACCGTTTCGGTGACGATGCGCTCCAGTTCCTTTTCCGAATCGGGATAGGGGGGATGCAGACGGTTACCGTAGGTGCTCTCCATGATGAGGATGTCGGCCCCCTCGACGAGCGGCTGCGGATCACGGATGATGGGGATGTCCGGGCGGCCGATGTCGCCGCTGAAGACGAGGCGGCGGCTTTTTCCGGTTTCAAAGTCGTCGATGTCGAGAACAACATGGGCGCTGCCGAGCATGTGTCCGGCGTCGACCAGGGTGAGGCGGATGCCGGGGAAAAGCTCGCGCGGCCGCTGATAGTTGAGGCCGACGAACTGCTCCAGGCTGCGCGAGGCGTCGGCCCGGGTGTAGAGGGGCTCGAAGGGGCGCTGCCCCTTTTTCGCCCGGCGCCGGTTGACGTATTCCACGTCCTTTTCCTGGATGAAGGCGCTGTCCATGAGCATCACCGCGCACAGGTCGCGGGTCGCCGAGGTGCAGAAGATGTCGCCGGTGAAACCGCCGCGCACCAGGCAGGGGATGCGCCCCGAATGGTCGATGTGGGCGTGGGAAAGAACCAGCGCGTCGACATCTTCCCCCCGGCACAGACCGCCGCGGTTCAGCTCGAAGGATTCCTTGCGCTTGCCCTGAAAAAGGCCGCAGTCGAGCAGAATCTTCTTGCCGTTCGCCTCGATCAGATGCTGGGAACCGGTCACGGTTCCGGCGGCGCCTTGAAAGGTAATTTTCATAATGGAAATCCCTCAGATAAAGAATGCTTGCTGGAAGAAAGGGGGCAGAAGTCGACGGCAACCGGCCCCTGTCCGAGACATTGATGCATCTGCTTATAATAACTGACAAAAATTCATAAGCAAGAAAAGCCTTCCGGAACAACAGGGTTTACCGAGGAGCTTCACTCTGATAAAAAGGGATTCTTCCCTCTTTCCCCAGGAACCTTAGATGAAAACCTATCGCAAGGAACTCTGGTTCGAAACCAGACAGCGGCGCGAACTGATCAACATCACCGCAACCGTAGCACAGTGCCTGGACGAAAGCGGTATCCGCGAAGGGCTGTTGCTCTGCAACGCCATGCACATCACCGCCAGCGTCTTCATCAATGACGACGAGGCGGGACTGCACCAGGATTTCGAACTCTGGCTGGAAGAGCTGGCCCCCGAAAAACCCCATTCCCGCTACCGCCACAACGGCTATGAAGACAACGCCGATGCCCACCTAAAACGGACGATCATGGGACGGGAAGTGGTGGTCGCGGTCACCGACGGCCAACTCGACCTGGGGCCGTGGGAACAGATCTTTTACGGAGAGTTCGACGGCAAGCGGCGCAAGCGGGTGCTGCTGAAGATCATCGGCGAATAAGGGCAAACAGATGGTGGCGGGGTCGGGACGGAGGCGGGGTCGCGGGGTCGGGACGGAGGCGGGGTCGCGTCTTGCACCGCGACAAACCTCCCGATAGCTCCACCTCCGATTTTATCCTTTCGCCGATTCAGCATCTTCCCCCCCCCCCAGATCTCAAATTTTCCTCCCGACATAAAAAAATCTTTGTATTCCCATACAGTTTCGCCTCATGCCGCCCGTTGGCGATGAATGCTTCGGCGGTTTTATTGGC
Source organism: Trichloromonas sp. (assembly GCA_034002365.1). Classification (GTDB taxonomy): domain Bacteria; phylum Desulfobacterota; class Desulfuromonadia; order Desulfuromonadales; family Trichloromonadaceae; genus Trichloromonas. The sequence continues at coordinate 2,712 of JAVFAR010000017.1, read as the reverse complement.
GGCATATTTTTTCAGAAATGTTTCCCGAGCAACGACTTGCGGTGCATAAAAATGTTCGGTCCAGCAGTTTTCCGGCAGGATAAAGACGGCGACCGGAAGGTCTCCGCTTTTCTGCACTTGCGCGACCTTGTTCGGGATTGTATCGATGCCCGGGTAGGCATCGTGCCAGAAGGAGTCGATCTCGGCGGGGCGCTCTGCGGTGAACCACGAGGCCTCGGAAACAGCGATATACCCGCCAGGATTCAGAAACCGGCGCCACTGCCTCAAGCCGCGCTCGAACCCGATATTGGAGATCGCCCCTTCCGACCAGATCAGGTCCAATTCTTCATCCCGAAAAGGCAGGTTGTCCATCGAAGCGACAATGCCGGTAACTCGATCCTGTAGATTCGCCTTTTTCGCCTGGTTGTTGAACAGATCGATGAAGGGGGGAAAGAGGTCGACCCCGGTGATCAGACCCTGTGTATGGGCGGCCAAGACCCGGGTCTGGCCGCCGGTGCCGCAACCGATGTCGGCGATGCGGGATTCGTCCGTCAGATTACCCACAAAGCTCAAGGCCTTGAGCGTGACTTCAGGGCTGCCCGGCCCTTGCCGTTCCAGGGCTGAGAAGTATTCGCAGATCAGTTCGAATTCGAATTCGTGAATGGGTTTGGGGGATTCGCTCATGGGTTTTAACTCGAACGCGACCTTTTCTGAGTTGTCATGACGCCGATCTTTCTTCCCCGACTAACGACGTCAATGCGCGGGCTCTGGCGGTATGCCCATCGTCGCCAGTTGGGGAATCCGCAAAAAATGTTTGTCGCGGGTCAAGACGGTGAGATCGTTTGCTAAGGCCACGGCGGCAATGAGAATATCCGAATTGGGGAGGGTGATTCCTTGTTTCTTCAGTTGCGCGGAAATCCGACCCGCCCCGATCCAGAGGGTGTCGGTCACTTCCAGCGCAACGAGCCCTTCCAGGGCATTGAGAATCGCGGTTTCTTCTTTTTCCGAACGCACCCCCTGGACCAGTTCATAAAGAATCGGCCCGCACACGCAAACCGTGGCCGAGCCGCGTAACCCCTGTTCCAGAAGACGTGCCGGTTCGCTGTCGTCACCCCGGAAAAAATCGATCCAGGCACAGGTGTCGGGGAGAAGTCTAGGATTTGCCATAGTTCTCCCGCTCCTCCTGCAACGCCAACTCCTTCTCCTCCTCCGCTTCCCAGTCGTAATCGATCTGGATTTTCCCCTTCAGCGCCAGCAGATCTTCGGTCTTCTTCTGCCGGACAAAGGCTTCCATGGCCCTAACAATGGCCGAGGTCTTTGATTTTTCTCCCGAAAGCTGCTGCACTTCGCGCATCAGATCATCGGGTATGTTCAATGTCGCACGCATAACTCACACCTCCTTGCTATGCGAACATCTTTCATCCCTGCCGGGTGTTTGTCAAGCCAACGCTCACCCCTACCCCCGCCGTTCCCATACCGAACGCAGCCGGGTCAGTTCGCGGCCGTCGGCGGCGGTGAGCTGATGAAGGAAGGTCGGGCGGTCGCTGTCGGAGAGGGCTTGCAGGCGGGAGAGGATGCGGTCGCCGTAGGTGACGGGGGCGCGGTAGGCGATTTCGAGCTCAAACAGGCGGCAGTCGGCGTCGACGTCGGCGGGAATGGCTTCGAGCGCCCAGACCGGATAGACGGTGTTGTTGACGTGCCGGTTGATGTCGAGATCGCCCCGGCGCACGCGAAAATCGAGTTCGACATCGGCGTTCTCCACCTTCGGCAGGGTGGGAAAGGCGCTCGCCAGCGCCCGCTCCGCCCGTACCGGGTAGCCGGGCAGGGCGTTGTCCAGGCGCACCGGGCGGCCGCTGATAAGATCGACCACCGCCCAGGAGGTGGTTGCCTGCGCCACCAGCCGGTCCCGTTCGTCGCGGGCCTCGAAGTCGCGCAGGGCGAAGAGTCCCTCGCGCCCCGAAAGCCAGGTGCGCACCCGCACCACCGCTCCGGCGCGGGGATAGGAGAGAAAACGCACCTGGGTGCGGGACAGGACCCAGGTCAGGTTGCGCGCCCGCAGGTCGGCGACGGCGATACCGAGTTCGATGGTGTGGCCGCCGGCGGCATCCTGAAAAAAATCGAGCAGGGTCACCGGCCGCAACCGGGCGCGCTGATCGACTTCATAGAAACGCACCGGGTAATCCTTGACGAAAACGCTCATGTCTTCCCTGCCCCCTCTGCGCCCTGCTTGAGCCGGACCAGAGTCGCCCCCCAGCCGCCGCCGGAGCCGTCCGCCAGGCGGAAGGCCGCGACCTCGGGAAGACGCCCGAGAATGGCGTGGACCCGCCGTTGCAGGATACCCTGCCCCTTGCCGTGAATGATGCGCACGTCGAAAATCCCCTTGTCCCGGCAGGCGGCCAGATAATCGGGTATCAACGTGCCGACTTCGCGGGGCTGGAAGGTATGCAGATCAAGCACGCCGTCGATGGGCAGTTCGACCGCTTCCGGTATCTCGAAATCCTCGTCCACCTTCAACTCCGGTTGGCTTCGGCCACCTGCTCGTTCCAGGTCCAGTAGTCGTAGATGTAGCCGACCCCGAGCAAGCCGCCGGAAACGAGGTAGAGCAGCCCGGTGATCCACTTGCCGATGTACATGCGATGGACGCCGAAAAGGCCGAGAAAGGTCAGCAGAATCCACGCGAGGTTATAATCGTAACGCCCCTGGCTGTAACGGTTTTCCGCCTTGTCGGCCATG
>JAVFAR010000016.1:0-33932 GCA_034002365.1 Trichloromonas sp. | reverse complement strand
TCCACTGATGGCTGCCGGTGGCCAGTCGATGCGCAGACGATTCTCCACGTAGCGCAGCAGGGGAGCATACTCCTGCCGCCGGTAGTGTCGGGCTTGGGACCGGCGTCGCAAGGCTTTTTTATGCGCAGTTTCCGGTTGATAAGCCGACGCCGGAGCCGTTGGGCTATTGCGCTTGATCTCGCGACTGATCGAGCTATGGCTTCGCCCCAGGCGACGACCGATCTCGCGCAGGCTCTCCGAATCCTTCAAATAGCTGATGTCAAAGCGCTCTTTCAGGGTAAGATGGGTGTAGGACATGGCGGGCTCCTTCTGATTGGTTGGTGGTTGGCGCTTCCAACTTTACCAGAAACCCTGTCATGTCCTGCTTTTTAACCCCTTGCCTCAGTGGTGCACTTTGAACTGGATTCTACCGTGCGCAAACAGGTCTGGTAAATGACGCTGTCATAAAGGCTCTTGCGCGCGGATTCGGGCATCTTTTTGGCCTCGATGGTATCTCGAGATTTTACATACTTGTAGTTTTCCACCTCAGGCATGTCACCAGGCGCTGGAAGATCCATCTGAACAACCAGCATTCTGTTCGCGGGCCGGTATTCCAATTCCCAGTTGCGCGGAAAGTCGTCCGGGTAAGACGAAGCCATCAGTACAAGGTCACAATACTCTTCAATGGCCGATGGGTCGCCAGTCTGGTAGCGCTGTCGGACAGCATCAATGGCGGCATTATCGGCCGCCTTCTCCTTCTCGAACACCTCCCGTTTCCCCTCGAAGGATTTCTTGAGACTGGTCAATAGTGTCTGCCGACGCTCGTTCTCAGCGTTGACCTCGCCACATTCCTTGCGCCATTTGACCTGACGCTGTTCATAATCGGTCTGAATTTTCTGCTTATTAAACATGCGAGTGAACAATCCGTAACTGGCCGTCACCTGCTCAAGCATAGGGCGCGGACCGGGCTCAATCTTGATGAAGCCCATGGGCTTACCATCGGCAGCAAACCTGATTTGCTCGGGAGCCTTCTTTAATCCGGCGATGATATCTTGCGGGGCGATACGGAACGGTTCGTTGCGTTTGATGGAGTCCCAGTTGACAGCATCGTTGATGTCCAGGGTGTGCTTAAGGATGTTGTTTAGCGCCTCTAGGTGTTCGGCGATGTCCTGGTTCATCTGGTCAACATTGCCGGACTTCTCGCCGCGCTCGTACGCTTTCGCCCATGACTCAAGGGTAGACTCGATCTTGCATTGGAGTACGTCGAGGTCAGATGATTTAAGCTTCCGAAATTGACGAAGCTCCTTCAACGTCAGGTCGACACCGTAACTGGAGAATTTCCCTGTTTGCGTTTGGTTCTCGTAGATAGAGGACATCTCCACCTTGTCCTGAATTGCCACCGGAATCGACACTGTTATCTTCTTCGACACATCATCCTCCCCTTAATAAAATCGAACAATTTGAGTCCCCGCCTATACCATCCACCCGATTCAAAAAGCATATTACCAGTCGGCCACTATTTTCTAAGAAATGTGGCGCCAGCCTTTCAAGCGCTACCATCCTCACTTTTCCAAGCCTCGGCGACATTACGTAAAGCCAGAAGAAAGACCTCCCGATCCCCTTCCACAATGGCGGCATTCAGATAGGCGGCCGCCTCGCAAGGTTCCCTGAGCGCTTCGATCAGATCTTTTTGATATTCAGTGGACTTGGCCATGATTTCTCGCTCCATCGTACAATTCCCAAACGCAGTCCCCCCACTTACGGAATCATCCCCAACCACTGATGAATGCGCAGCAGATCGGCGGTTTCGGTCACGAGCAGGGTGGGAATGCCAAGCATTCTCGGGGCTTTGAGGTCGACGGATTCGCGGTCGCCGACGAAAAGGAAGCTTTCCGGCTCGCCGCCGATGTCTTCGAGAATGCGGCGCAGGGTGTCGACGTCGGGCTTGGGGGTCCAGTTGAACTCGATGGTGTAGAGGCGCTTGAAGTAGCTTTCGACCCCGAGCAGGGCGAGGATTTTTTCGGAGAGGGCGAGGTTGTTGTTGGTGTAGAGGTAGAGATCCCAGCCTTCGGCCAGGGATTCGAGCAGGGCTTGCAGAATGGGGTCGGTACTCAGGAAGTTTTCGGGTCGCACCTGGGTCTGCATGGCGCGATGGAAGTCGACGGCCTCGATGCCCAGGGTCTGGCAGGTGCGGGTCAGGGTCGGTTCCTCTTCGAGCATTTCGGCCAGCCGCCGCTTGGACTTGCGCAGCAAGGCGCGCCCTTCCTTGAGCCCCACCCCCCGGGAATCGGCTACCAGCCGCGCGGCCATGGTCTGAATCTCGGCGGCGAGGCCGTCGTCCTTGTACAGGGTGCCGTCGAGATCGAAGACGATGGAACGCACCTGACTCATATCACCCAGCATCCGAAAATTCCTTCCTTATATAAGCAGGTTACGCGACGGCCCAGCCTAGCAGGCGCGGCCGGCGCTGTCAATTTCGCTGCCGGACGACAGCGAGCGGATCATTGGTGAAAAGCCCGTCGATCCCGAGGCGGCGCAGGGCGCGGATGCGGCCGGGATCGTCCACGGTCCAGGGATAGACCGCCAGCCCTGCACGTTTGCAGGCGGCGAGAAGCGGGCGGCTGATGCGATCCTCCCGGGGATGGAGACTTTCGGCGCCGCAGGCCAGCGCCCGCCGCAGTACCCGATGCCAGCCCTCCTCCTCAAAGAGAAAGCCAAGGGGCAAGCAGGGCTCGGCCCGCCGCAGACCTTCGAGCAGACGATGATTGAAGGAAGAAACCAGCACCCGCGCCCGGGGATAGCGGGGGAGCAGTTCGAGCAGCGCCCGACCGGCCGCGGCGTCCTTGATTTCGATATTGAGGCGCAGACGGTCGCCGGCCCAGTCGAGCACTTCTTCCAGCACCGGAATCGGCTCGCCGGCAAAGCGCGGGTCAAACCAGCTTCCGGCGTCGAGGCGGCGCAGTTCGGCCAGACGCAGCTCGGCCACGGCACCGCGGCCGTCGGTGGTGCGCTCGACCCGCTCGTCATGAATGACCACCGGCACGCCGTCGCGGCTCAGATGCACATCCAGCTCGATGCCGTCGGCGCCGGCGGCTTCGGCGGCGGAGAAGGCGACCAGGGTGTTCTCCGGCGCGTCGGCGGCGGCCCCCCGGTGGGCCCAGACAAAAAAATCCATCATATCTCCCCGCGCCCTGGCGCGAACCTGGCGAATCTTGTTTTTATTGAACAATCGTGCCATGATACCGCCCGATTAATAATACCGCAAGGACCTACAGGGAGGCTTTACATGGATCGCAATCTGGCATTGGAACTGGTGCGCGTCACCGAAGCGGCGGCCCTGGCCAGCAGCCGCTGGGTCGGCAAGGGAGACAAGGTCGCGGCGGACGACGCCGCCACCGAGGCCATGCGCCGCGTCCTCGGCTCGATGGAGATCAACGGCACGGTGGTCATCGGCGAAGGCGAGATGGACGAAGCGCCGATGCTCTACATCGGTGAGCAGCTTGGCACCGGCGCCGGTCCGGAGGTGGACATCGCCGTCGACCCCCTGGAAGGAACCAGCATCTGCGCCAAGGGGATGAACGGCTCCATCGCCACCATCGCCCTCGCTCCGCGCGGCGGCTTTCTCCATGCCCCGGACATGTACATGGAAAAACTCGTCGTCGGCCCCCTGGCCAAGGGCGCCATCGACATCAACGAAACCCCGGCGGTCAATCTGCGCCGGGTCGCCGAGGCCAAGGGCCGCCGCATCGAGGAACTGACCGTGGTCATCCTCGACCGGCCCCGGCATGAGCGGATGGTTACCGAGATCCGCAAGGCCGGCGCCCGCATCCACCTCATCAGCGACGGCGACGTCGCCCCGGCCCTCGCGGCGGCGGTGGAAGAGAGCGGCGTCGACCTGCTCATGGGCATCGGCGGCGCCCCGGAAGGGGTGCTGGCGGCGGCGGCCCTCAAGTGCCTGGGCGGCGGCATGCAGGGGCGTCTGGTCTTCATGAGCAAGGAAGAGCGCAACCGCGCCCAAGGAATGGGGATCGGCGACTTCGACCGGATTTACTCCATCGACGATATGGCCAAGGGGGACGTCTTCTTTGCCGCTACCGGCATCACCAGCGGCGATCTGCTCAAAGGGGTGCGCTATTTCCCCGGCGGCGCCTCCACCCACTCCATCGTCATGCGATCGAAAAGCCGCACCGTGCGCCTCATTGAGTCCCGACATCATTTCGACTACAAACCGGGTCTTTAATCCACCGGCTCGGAATTGTCGACGGGAAAAACCTCCGGCGGCAACTTATGGCTTTTCATCCTTTTTTCAAATTGCTATGATGGTAAGCCGATTTTGCGGACACCCCGGCAGAGTAAGGAGCAGCAATGGCGATCATCACAATCTCTCGCGAAATGGGCAGCTCGGGCATCCCCATTTCCCACAAGGCCGCGGATAAACTCGGTTATACCCTGATCGACGGCGACGCCATCCGCAAAGTTGCCGCCGACTACGGGCTTTCCCCCGAGGCGCTGGAAAATGCCGACGAGAAGCCGCCGGCCTTCGTCCAGACGGTCGATACGAAGACCGAGGCCAATTTCCACCGCATTCAGCTGATCATCCTCGAATACGCCCTCAAGGGGAACGTCATCATCTACGGGCGCGGCGGCCAGGATCTGCTCAAGGATATCGACAGCGTCCTGCGGGTGCGCATCATCGCTCCCTTCGAAGACCGGGTCGAGCGCTGGGCCGAACGGGAATGGCTCGATCCCGATCTGGCCCGGGTCCTGGTGCGCAAATCCGATCAGCAGCGCGCCGGCTTCATCAAATACTATTTCGACCGCGACTGGAACGATCCCCTCGCCTACGATCTCATCATCAACACCCTGAGCCTCTCCGAGGAGACCGCCGTCAAGCTCATCTGCGACGCCATCAAGGACCGCAACCTGAACGAGCGGAAGGATCACTGCAAGAAAATCCTCCAGGATCTGATCATCCGCAAAAAGATCGAAACGGCCCTCTTCGCCAAGGGGACGATCTGCGGCCTGCACCAGTACCATTTCCATGTCGGGGTCAGCGATGGCCGGGTCACCCTGGACGGCTACCTGCACAAACGCGAGGATCTCAAAACGGTCCTTGACGTGGTCGCGGGGATCGACGGCATCAAGGAAGTGACCAACAACCTGGAGTTGCGAGAGTTCCAGTCCAACCCCCGGGAGAACTGACCGACCTTAAGGTTTCGGACATTTTCGCGAAAGCCGGCGGCCCCGCCGGCTTTTTGCATCCATTTCACCATCAAATCGAGAAACCGGCCCCGCGGGGCCTTGATCCGTAACGAATCGCATCAAGCAAGGAGCAGGGTACGACCATGGCGGGACATAGCAAATGGGCCAATATCAAGCACCGCAAAGGCGCCCAGGACGCCAAGCGGGGTAAAGTCTTCACCAAACTGATCAAGGAAATCACCGTCGCGGCGAAAATCGGCGGCGGCGACCCGGAAGGCAATCCGCGCCTGCGCACGGCTATCGACAAGGCCAAGGGCGAAAACATGCCCAAGGACAGCATCGAACGCGCCGTCAAAAAGGGGGTGGGCGGCCTGGACGGCGTCAACTATGAAGAAGGCACCTTCGAGGGCTACGGTCCCGGCGGCGTGGCGGTCATCGTCGAGTTCATGACCGACAACCGCACCCGCACGGTCGCCGATGTGCGCCACATCTTCAGCAAGCACAACGGCAATCTCGGCGTCAACGGCTCGGTCTCCTTCCTCTTCGACCGCAAGGGGCTGATTTCTTTCACCACCGATAAGGACTTCGACACCATCTTCGAAGCGGCGCTGGAAGCGGGAGCGGAGGACGTCAAGGACGAGGGGGATGCCTACGAAGTCATCACCGATCCCGTCAACTTCATCGAGGTGCGCGAGGCCCTGGCCGCCGCCGGCCTGCAGTGGGACAACGCCGAGATCACTCTGATTCCACAGACGATGGTGGCCTTGGAAGGCAAGCAGGCCGAGCAGATGCTGAAGATGATGGATAAACTCGAAGACAACGACGACGTGCAGAACGTCTACGCCAACTTCGACATCTCCGACGACGATATCGAAAAGGTGATGGGGTAGGAGGAGAGCAGACTGAAGGCCGAAGGCTGAAGACTGAAGGGAAAATTCTTCAGCCTTCGGCCTTCAGCCTCGACTTTATGCGCATTCTAGGGATCGACCCGGGCAGCCGCGTGACCGGCTACGGGCTCATCGAAAAGCAGGGAAGCCGCCTGCGGCACATCGACAACGGCGCGATCTTCACCCGCTCCGACGACGAGCTGGCGCTGCGTCTGAAACAGATCTACGACGGCCTGCTCGCCATCATCGCCGAGTATCGCCCGGAAGCGGTGGCGGTGGAGCAGATCTTCGTCGCCAAAAACGCCCTCTCCGCCCTCAAGCTCGGCCATGCCCGGGGGGGCGCGCTCCTCGCCGGAGTCAACTCAGGCCTGCCGGTCTTCGAATATTCGGCCCTGCAGGTTAAGAGCGCCGTGGTCGGCTACGGCCGCGCCGACAAGGCGCAGGTACAGCACATGACCCGCACCCTTCTCGCCCTGCCGGAAACCGCCCAGGAAGACGCCGCCGACGCCCTGGCCGTGGCCATCTGTCATGCCCACAGCTGCGGTCTGAACCAGCGCCTGGCCAACGCCCTGGCCGGAAAGTCTCGTTAGGGCGACGTAACAGCTACCCCCCCCCCTCAATCCCCCCTTATCAGGGGGGAGGCCTGCAAGTCTCCCCTGACAAGGGGAGATTTAGAGGGGTTTATTCACCCATCACCAGTCACAGGTCCCCATGATCGCCCTGCTTACCGGAAAACTCGCCTATAAATCCATCGACCATCTGATTATCGACGTCGGCGGCGTCGGCTACCGGGTGAAGATTCCCCTGTCGAGTTTCTACGCCCTCCCCGAGGCGGGCGAGGTGCGACTGCACATCTTCACCTACGTCAAGGAAGACGCCATCCATCTTTACGGCTTTCTCACCGCCGAGGAGAAGGAGTTGTTCACCCTGCTCCTTTCGGTTTCGGGGGTGGGACCGAAGCTGGCGGTGAACATCCTCTCCAACATCCCCGCCGCCGATTTGCGCGCGGCCCTGAGCCAGGGGAACGACAAGCGCCTGGCGGCGATCCCCGGCATCGGCAAGAAGACCGCCGACCGCCTGATTCTGGAACTGCGGGAGAAAGTCGGCAAGCTCGCCGCCTCGATTGGGGCCGCCCACCCGAGCGCCCCGCCGACGCGGGCGACGGACACCCTGGACGACACCCTGTCGGCCCTGATCAACCTGGGCTATAAAGAAGCACAGGCAAGAAAAGCCCTGGAAGCGCTGGAGTTGGCCCCCGACACCCCGGTCGAGGAAGTTCTCAAGGGCGCCCTGAAAATTCTCCTCAAGTGATGTGAAAGCGGCCCATGAGCGAACGGATCATCAGCGCCGGACTGAGCGGCGACGACAATTCCTTTGAAAACGGCCTGCGCCCCCGCAGCCTCAAGGAGTACGTCGGTCAGTCGAAGGCCAAGGAGAATCTCCAGGTTTTCATCGACGCGGCGCGCAACCGTCAGGAAGCCCTCGATCATGTGCTCTTCTTCGGCCCGCCCGGTCTCGGCAAAACCACCCTGGCCAACATCATCGCCTACGAGATGGGGGTGCACATCAAAAGTACCTCGGGGCCGGTGATCGAGAAGCCCGGCGACCTGGCGGCGATTCTCACCAATCTCGAAGCCGGCGACGTCCTCTTCATCGACGAAATCCACCGCCTCTCGCCGGTGGTCGAGGAAATCCTCTATCCGGCCATGGAGGACTACCAGCTCGACATCATCATCGGCCAGGGGCCTTCGGCGCGAACGATCAAACTCGACCTGCCGCGCTTCACCCTGGTCGGCGCCACCACCCGCGCCGGGCTTCTCTCCTCCCCCCTGCGCGACCGCTTCGGCGTCATTGCCCGCCTGGAATTCTATTCGGACGAGGAACTGACCACCATCGTCCGACGCAGCGCCGGGCTGCTCGGCATTCCGACGGAAGCGGACGGTGCCGGAGAGATCGCCCGCCGCAGCCGGGGGACGCCGCGCATCGCCAACCGTCTGCTGCGCCGGGTGCGGGATTTCGCCGAAGTTACCGGGGACGGCGTCATCTCCCGGGAACTGGCGGATCTGGCCCTGGGACGTCTGGAAGTGGACCGGCGCGGCTTCGACCACATGGACCGGCTGATCCTGCTGACCATCATCGACAAGTTCGCCGGCGGACCGGTCGGCCTGGAAACCCTGGCCGCCGCCATCGGCGAGGAGAAGGACACCATCGAGGACGTGATCGAGCCCTTTCTGCTGCAACAGGGCTACCTCAACCGCACCCCCCGGGGGCGCACCGCCACGCCCCTGGCCTACGCCCATTTTCACCGTCCTCTCAAGGGAGGGGACGGCCCGCTCTTCGTCAGTCCCGAAAAGACAGCCTGAGCGACGGCCGATCGACATCCACGGGGGGATCATCACGGCAAGGCGCCCATGCACGGACATTCCTTCACCCTGGTCAAAAAAGTCGCCGCCGGCTACCTGTTGCTGGTGCTCTTCTGTCTGATCGCCCTCGGTTACGCCCTGACCGGCCTGCACCGGCAAACCAGGCAATCGCAAGCTCTGGTCGACATCGAGTTCAAGGCCTCGACCCTCTTGCGTTCCCTGCGCCAGAACCTGCTGACCCAGGAGCGCCTTTTTCGCCAGGCGCTGGTGCTTCGGGATGAAGACCTGGGCGGACTCTTCCTGGCGCGCAGCGATGAATTTGCCGACCAGTGGCAACGGCTTGCGACCATTCCGGGAAATGCTTTTGCCGACCTGCACGGAGCGGTGGAGCACTATCGGGCAGCGCAAGACCTCTGCCGCGAACTGCTGAAAAACGCGCGCTGGGACGAAACCGGAAGCTGCACCGAAGAACTGGGGCAGGCCCGCGACAATCTTCTTGGCACCCTCGACCGGAATATCACTGACAGCGAAGGGACCATCGATCGCCAACTGGCGGAACTGACCGCGCAGAGTCGTCGCGCCTACCGCATTACCGCCCTCTTGGCCGTGCTCGGCATCGGCCTGTCGGCCCCGGTGGTCGGCGCGGTGGTGATCGGCATTCATCGTTCGGTCAGGGAGCTGCTGGAAGCCACCCGGCAGATCGCCGAAGGCCGTTTCGATCCGAGCATCCCCCTCGACCGCCGCGACGAATTCGGTCAACTGGCCCGGGAATTCGCCCGCATGGGGGAAAAGCTGCGGGAGCTCAAGGAGAACTCTCTCGACGCCAACCCCCTTACCCGCCTGCCGGGGAATCTGGCGCTGGAACGGGAACTGACGGCACGTATCGAGAGTGGCGAGCCCTTCTCCCAACTCTATTTCGATCTCGATCACTTCAAGGTTTACAACGACCGTTACGGCTACCAGGCGGGGAGCGAGATCATCGCCCGGGTCGGCGCCCTGATCCGGGAAACGCTGGAGAGCCTGGGAGGGGTCGACGACCTGCTCGGCCACATCGGCGGAGACGACTATGTGGTGCTGACCGTGCCGGGACGGGCGGAGGCGATCGCCCAGCAGGTTATCCGCGACTTCGACCGCATGGTTCCCAGCTGCTATTCGGCGGAGGATGTCGCCGCCGGCGCCTTTACCGGCGTCGACCGCTACGGGGTGGAACGGGTCTTCCCGCTGCTGACCATCTCCATCGCCATCATCGACTCGCAAAACCTCGAAACGTCCTCGGCCGCCGCCATCGGCCGGGAAAGCGCCCGCATGAAGGAGCACCTCAAGTCCCTGCCGGGCAGCAACTATCTCCGCAACCGCCGCCACCGCCTGGGCTGAGCCCGGCCTTTTAAGCGGCCGCCACCCACGCCCTTGCGATCTCCCCTATGAATCAGGAACATCTCCAGCGTTTCGCCGAACAACTGGCGCACTGGGCCGGCCAGGCTCTTACGGAAGGCCGTTTTCCCTTCCGCCGCGTCGATCTCCATCCGCCGCTGCTGACCGAGGCCGGAGAAGAGTCCCCCGCCCTGGTCTTCTGGATCAACCGGGAAAGCCACATGGCCGGCGGCCTGCTTCTGCTGCCGCCAGCGGCGCTGGAAGACGTAGCCGAGAGCGGACGCCGCTGCGCCGCCGCGCTCGGCTTGCGCCACTTTGCCGTCTGGGCTCCCCATGAGTTGAGCATCTGGGAAATCCGCGTCGACCGTCTCCTCCGCCATCGGGACATTCCCCTTTCCGGGGATCATCCCGGCGCCTTCCAGCAGGCCTTACGGCAGCTGATGGAGGCTCTCAAACCCCTGTCGGTGCTGGGCGCCGTTCCTGCCGCAGACCTGGAAGGGAGTTATCTCGCCAACCTCTGGCGTGTCGCGCCAAGAGACAGTCGGGACGCCCTGGAAGAAGGCTTCCGCACCCTCAGGGCGAGCCGACGGGAAGCCGGCGAAAATCCCCAAGAACGGGCCTGCGACAAGGGGGTGTTGACCCTGCTCAGACTTCTGGCCCTGGCCGCCTGCGACCGGCTACCCAACGGCGGCCCGCCGGAAGAGCTGGAAACCGCCCTGAGCGAAGCCCTGACCGAGCTTCCCGAAGGGCTTCGGGAGTCGCTGGCTCCGGCCCCGTGGGAGATGCCCCTGCCCTTCCCGGTGGCGGTGCGTTTTCACCACCTGGCCCGCCGTTTGGGGCAACTGGATGTGGGACGCGATCGCCAGCGGCTGCTTCGGGCTCTGGATCTTTTCGCCGCCGGGGAAGATCTCGGCGCCGGAGCCGACGACGCCCCGCTGCCCGACGGGGAGGAGCCGGTTTTGCTGCTGCATCCGCCTCTGAGCGCAGCCAGACAGGGCCGGCGGGCGCTCATGGAGGCCGGACGCCCGGCCCTGCTCGCCCTCCTTGCCCTGCGCCGGGAGCTGGCCGGTCTGCCGCCGTCGCTGCGCCGGAGCGAGGATATCTTCTCCCTGATGCCGGCCATGCCGCCGCGCCTGATCCGGGGACGGCTCGATGAACGGCGCATTCCCGACCGCGAGGAGCGCGCCGTGCTGACCACCCGCCTGCGTTCCTCCTGGCCCACCCGCCGTTTTCGCCTCGACGCCAAAGCTCCGCGCTGGCACTGGGAGTTTCTGCACCTGCTTGGTCTTGCCGCGGAAGAGGGACACATCATCCTCGATACTCCCGCAGGCTGGCTGAACGCTCCGGCGGGGGAAGCTTTGGTGGAACTGCTGCGGGAAGAATTCACCCTGATCGAAGTGGCGCTGACCGGCACCGGGGGACTGCGCCTGGAGCTGGTGAAGGCGCGCCGACCGGAGCAGGGGACACACTTTCTCCGGACGGCGGGGGAACGCACCCTCCCCTGGCGTGAGCTGGTCGCGGGGCACCGCGCCCTCCTCCCCCTGGCCCTGGGCCTCGACGGCGGCCTCTTCCCCCTGCTGAAAAGCGGTCGGCTCGCTATTCCCACCTCCGATGACTGGCCGGCCGACCGAGGGACGGAAGCCTTTCTCTTCAGCCGTTCGACCCTCGGCCGCCATCTCTGGTCCATCGTCGCCGGCGACCGGCCCCTGCCGGAGATCGGCAACCTGCGCGAATGCGCCCGTCGTTTCGGCCTGCCCTTGCCGGGACGGGAGGTTCTCGACCAACTGCGCCTGCTCGACTGGCACCGAGGGCGGCCGTTGCCCGCGACCGAGCTGCTCGATCAGGCCGTCGAGCGCTGGCTCGGCGCGACCCGGCCGCCATCCGTCACCGGCGACATGCCGCCGGCATCCCCCGCGCCGCCCCGCCCGGCGCCCCCGTCGGCCGCGCTTTTGGCGCGGATCGTCGCCCGGGTCTTTATCGACGGCATCCCGCGTTTTCCCGAGCATTATCTCTACGACCATTACCGGCCGGAGCTCGTCAATTATCGGCTGACCCCGCCGCTGGCCCTGCGTGAAGAGTTTTTCGGCCGTTTTACCCTGGTTGACGGCGACGACAAGACCCTGACCGTCGACGGCGAGGAGACGGCGCAGGCGCTGCTGCTGGCGGCGGCGGGCGGCCGTCGGGAGGTCGCCCTGCCCCGCGAGCGGGCGTTGACGGAAGCGATCCTTTCCCGCTACCGGGCCGACCTGCGCGCGCTCCGTGGAAAGTTGATCCAGGCCTGCCATGCCGCCATCCCCCAGGCCGCGACGGCGGATCGCATCGCCGAGAAACTGTGGCGGGACCAAAGCCTCCCCCCGGTGACATTCCTCGGCGAGGCCGATTGACAAAGCGCCTGCAATGGGCGAAAATGGGCTTTCTCATCAACCCGCGAATCGAGCCGTCATGAACGTTTTGCTGCACACCTGCTGCGCCAACTGTGCCATCTATCCCGTCGACCGTCTGCGCGATGCCGGCCATGCGGTGACCGGTTATTTTCATAATCCCAATATCCATCCCTACCTGGAATTCCGCCGCCGCCTGGATAACCTCAGGGAATACGCGGCCATGGCCGACTTGCCGGTGCTTTACCGGGAAGACTACCAGCTCGCCGAATTTCTCGGCGCGGTGGCCGCCGACCCCGCCAACCGCTGCGGCCATTGCTATCAGGCGCGGCTCGCCGAAACAGCGAAGGTCGCGGCGGAGCAAGGGTATGACGGCTTCACCTCGACCCTGCTCTACTCCCGCTTCCAGAAACACGACGAGATCCGCCTGGCCGGAGAGGACCTCGCCCGCCGTTACGGTCTGACCTTCATCTATGATGATTATCGTAAAGGCTGGAATCTCGGTGTCGCCGAATCGAAGCGTCTCGGTCTCTACCGGCAACAATATTGCGGTTGTATCTATTCGGAATACGACCGGTACGCGCCGCGCCCGGGGAAGTGACCGATGCCGCCGGGCCGTCTGCTCATCATCCTCGGGGTCGTCCTCATCCTGGCCGGTCTGCTCCTGACCTACGGCGGGCGCATCCCCTGGCTCGGCAAGTTGCCGGGAGATATCCGCATTGAGCGGGAAAACTTCTCCTTCTACTTCCCCCTGGCCACCAGCCTGCTGGTCTCCCTCCTTCTCTCCCTGCTCTTCTGGCTCTTCCGCCGCTGACGCCCCTTGCCAAGGGCGGGGACGGCTCCTATAATGACCCGATCTTTTAATCTTCTGCCCCCGGAAAGCCGCTGTCTATGACCACCCCCGCGATTCCGCGCAATTCGATCGGCCTGGCCCTCGGCAGCGGCGCCGCCCGGGGACTGGCGCACATCGGTGTGCTCAAGGTACTCGAAGCCGAGGGCATTCCCATCGGCTGTATCGCCGGCACCTCCATCGGCGCCCTGATCGGCGCCCTTTACGCCGCCGGGATGCCGCTGGCGCGGATGGAAGAGGTGGCGCGCAATGTCGACTGGCAGCAGATGGCCGGACTGATCGACCCGATCATCCCCACTTCGGGGCTGATCGACGGCAAGAAAGTCGTCCAGTTCATCTCCAAACTTCTGCCGGTGGAAACCTTCGAGGAGTTGCGCATGCCCCTGGCGGTACTGGCCACCGACGTCGAAAGCGGCGAACTGCTGGTCATCCGCCGCGGACTGCTGCGGGAAGCGCTGAGGGCCGCGATCTCCTTCCCCGGCATCTTCACGCCGGTACCCTTCGCCGGACGTTTTCTTGTCGACGGCGGCCTGTGCAATCCCGTCCCCGTGGATGTCGCCCGCGACCTCGGCGCAACCCGGGTGATCGGCGTCTGCGCTATCCCCGAAGTGGAAAAACGACCCCAGGAGGCCTTTCTGCCCAATCCGAAACGGGATCAGCCGCGCAAAAACCCCCTCTTCGACTTTTTCGATTCGACCATGGTCGAGAGGCTGCTGCGTGATCTCTGGCCCTTGGGCGAAAGCGACGAACCCCGCCATCTGGAAAAGGGGCGCAAACCGCCGGGGCTGCTGCGTATTTTTGCCCAGTGCATCGCCATCATGGAGAACGAAATCAACAGCCTGCGCCTGGCCCGGGATGGGGCGGACGTGTTGTTGCGCCCGGAACTCAACGGTGTCACCCTGCTCGAATTCAACAAGGCCGAAGTGATCATCCGCGCCGGCGAAGAGGCCGCGCGCGCCGACCTCGCCGCCATCCGTGCTCTGTGCGGCCATTGAAACCTTTGAAATTTATGTTATTTTTAGGCCAGCATAAAAACTCGAAGAGCGGCGCTTCGCGCTGCTGAAACGGAACCTCCCCCCCACATTCACCAAGGAGAATGCCATGTTTGAACTGATCGAAAAAACCCTGCTGGCCGGCATGGGCGCCGTTTCCCTCAGCCAGAAAAAGGCCGAGGAACTGATCCAGGACCTCAAGCAGCGCTTCAACGTCACCGAGGAAGAGGGCAAGGCCCTGCTCGACAAGCTGCAAGGCGCGGCCAAGGACACCCAGAAGAAGCTGGAGGAAATGGCGCTGCAGGAAGTGAAAAAAGCCTGTGAGCGGATCGGGGTGGCCACCAGCGAGGAACACGCCGCGCTCAAGCAGCGGGTCAAGGATCTGGAAGAAAAGCTCCGGGCTAAAGGGGAATAATTCGCCTCCATGCTCTCTTTTCTGCGGCTCAACCGCAATATCCGCACCATCCGCCGTTATCGCAACGTACTGGGTATCCTTATCAAGTACGGTTTTGGGCATATTGTCGAAGAGCTTAATCTCAACTACTATCTCGAATTGGGCCGCCGCATCGTCACCCTGGGGACGGCTCCCAAGGAGATCGAGCGGCTCAGCCAGCCGGAGCGGTTGCGGCTGGCGATGGTCGAACTCGGCCCAACCTTCATCAAGCTCGGCCAGATTCTCTCGACCCGCCCCGATATCATCCCCAAGGAATATGCCGACGAATTCGGCAAGCTGCAGGACAAGGTTCCCTCCCTCCCCTACGACGAAATCGAGGCCTATATCCGCGAGGAGCTTGGTGCGCCGGTGGATGAGCTTTTCAGCGAACTCTCCTCCATCCCCCTGGCCGCCGCCTCTATCGCCCAGGTTCATCGCGGGCGGTTGAAAAACGGTGACGAGGTGGTGATCAAGGTGCGCCGTCCGGGAATCAAGCAGGTTATCGAGACCGATGTCGACATTTTGCTGGGGCTGGCCTATCTCATCGAAAACCACATCCCCCAGGCGGATATCTACGATCCGGTCGGGGTGGTCAAGGAGTTTCGCCGTACCATCAACCGCGAGATGGACTTCACCCGCGAAGGCCATACCATCGACCGTTTCGCCAACAATTTCGCCCATTCCACTACCGTACATGTGCCCAAGGTGCACTGGCCCCTGACCGGCGAAGGGGTGCTGACCATGGAGTACATCGACGGGATCAAGGTTTCGAACACTCGTCGCCTCCAAGAGGAAGGTTACGATCTCAAGGCCATCGCCCGCAACGGCGCCGATGCCTTTCTCAAGCAGGTGCTGGTCGATGGCCTTTTTCACGGCGACCCCCACCCCGGCAATTTCTTCATCCTGCCGGGGAACAGCATCTGCATGCTCGATTACGGCATGGTCGGGCGGCTGGACAACGAAGTCAAATACCAGCTGGCCGATCTGCTGCTGGCGATTCTGCATCGCGAGGTCGATACCGTCATCACGTTGCTCCTCTATTCCGGCGACATCGCCGAGGATATCGACAACAAGCAGCTCAAGCGCGACTTGACCGAACTGATCGACGACTACTATGAAATCCCCCTGCGGGAAATCAACGCCGGGCGCCTGCTCACCGAATTTATCGAAATTCTCACGGTCTACCGGATCAAATTCCCCGCCGACCTGATGCTCCTGGGCAAGGCGCTGATCACCATCGAGGGCATCGGCCGGCAACTCGACCCCGACTTCAACATGATCGACCACCTGCGCCCCTTCATGGAAAAACTGGTGCGCGACAAGGTCACGCCGGCCCACCTTTCCAAGGAAATGGTCCGGGTGGTGCAATCCTACGGCGCCTTGGCCAAGAACCTCCCCCGGGATCTCAAGGAGTTCATCAATCGCGTCAACCGCAACAAATTCAAAATCGACCTGGAACATCGCGGCCTGGAAAAGCTCATCACCGGCCTCGATAAATCGAGCAACCGCCTCTCCTTCAGCATGCTCATCGCCGCCCTGATCATCGGCTCGTCGCTGATCATGCAGACGGACAAGGGGCCCATGCTCTTCGGTTTTCCCATGCTCGGCTTCCTCGGCTATTCCATCGCCGGCTTTCTCGGCCTGTGGCTGGCCATCGCCATCCTCCGCTCGGGACGTCTCTGACCCCCTCCCACATCCTGTGGCACTGTGGCCACAGTGCCACAAGAGTTCGTGTGTATCTGCAACACCTCTCCGGGCCACCGCTTTTACAGAAAATATTTTCATCAACTATTTCAGTGTCTTACAAATTTTCATCAGTTGGCAAGACCCTTGCATTAAAAAATATCGCAACCTGCGATTCAGTATGCCAAGGGAGATTCCCAGATGATCTATCAAAGCACCATCGCCAAAGCCATTACCCTCGCCGGAGTCGGTCTCCATTCGGGCCGGACCATCCGCATGCACCTTCGCCCCGCGGAAGCCGGTAATGGCATTGTTTTTCATCGTTCCGAAGGGGAGCGCACGGTATCCATCGAAGCGATCTCCGCCAATGTCATCGATACCCGCCTCGCCACCGTCATCGGCAAGAGCGGCCTGACCGTTTCGACGGTCGAGCACCTGATGGCCGCCCTTTGCGCCCTGGGGATCGACAACCTGCACATCGATATCGATGGCCCGGAAGTCCCGATCATGGACGGCAGCGCCCATTATTTCGTCAAAGCGCTCCGCAAGGCGGGCCTGCGTTCCCTTCCCCGCAGCCGCAAGTTTCTTGCCATCCGCAAGCCCCTCACGGTCATCGACGGGGAAAAGCGGGTCACGGTCATTCCTTCCCGCTTCTTCCGTATTACCGCCGACATCGCCTTCGACCATCCGGCGATCGGCCTGCAGCATCGCTCGGTGAAGGTGACTCCCGACTTTTTCCGCCGGGAATTGGCCGCGGCCCGGACCTTCGGTTTCCTCAAGGAAGTGGAATATCTCAAAGCCAACGGCCTGGCCCGGGGCGGCTCCCTGGAAAACGCCGTGGTCATTGGCGACGAAGGAATTCTCAACCCCGAAGGACTGCGTTTCCAAGACGAATTCGTCCGCCACAAGATTCTCGATGCTGTCGGCGACTTCAGCTTAGCCGGTTTCCCGATACTGGGTCATTTCAAGACCTTCAAGTCGGGACATGACATCAACCACCAGATGATCGAGAAGATTCTCGCGACCCCCGACGCCTGGCGGTTGGTGGAATTTACCGAGAAGGATCTGCAGGAAGCGCTGCTGGCCGCGCCCCCGGCGCTGGCCGCCGGGTTGGCCCTTTCCGAAGCCTGATCTCTTTCGGCGAACAGAAAAAAAGGCAGCCTTTGGCTGCCTTTTTTGTTCAGAATCGGGGATTTTCCGCGAAACCTTGCCAAACAACTTGATAATATTCTAGTATTGCATTTTGATTCGGTCATTTGAGGCATCGCATGTCCACCCCTCACGCCCCACAATCGGACCCGACGGAAAACCGCAAGCGGCGCCGCGAATGGCTGTTGATCCTCATCCTCCTCGTTCTGGTCGCGATTTTTTCCAACTTCGAGTCGCAACTTCTCGACCTTTCATCCAAACTTCCCCTCTCCAACACGATCCTCGTGCTGGCCTTGATCAACGTCAACATTCTGTTGATCCTGCTCTTTCTCTTTCTGGTTTTCAGAAATCTGTTCAAGCTGATTCTGGACCGGCGCAGCAATGTCCCCGGGGCGCGACTGCGATCGAAACTGGTCGTGGCCTTTGTTTCCCTCTCTCTGATTCCCACCCTGCTGCTCTTTTTCGTTTCCGCCGGATTTATCACCAGTTCCATCGAAAGCTGGTTCAATACCCAGGTTGAAACCTCCCTTCAGGAAGCGCTGGAGGTCGCGGAAACCTATTACGAAACCTCGGCGGCCAACGCCCTCTACTATGCCGACCAGCTGGCCCAGACCATCAGGCAGGAAAAACTGCTCAATGAAGAAAACCTGCCGCGTCTCAAGGAGCTGATCAAAACCAAGCAGCGGGAATACAATCTCGGTGTCGTCGAGGTTTTTTCCTCCACTTACGAAGAACTGGTCCGCGCCGCCAATCCGCAGATTCCCACCGGGGAGTTTACCGATCCCGGCTCGGAAAATATCCGCCAAGGGCTGCAAGGCAAGCGCTTTACCCGGATTACCCCCATCGGCGAAGCCGATCTGATCCGCGGTATCGTGCCGGTTCGATCCAACTGGAAGCCCGAAGATGTGGTAGCGGTCGTGGTCGTCAACTACTACGTCCCCCATTCCCTGGTCAACAAGATGAAGGAGATCTCGTCTTCCTACGAGCAGTACAAAGACACCAAACTGTTAAAAAATAAGATCAAAAAGGGGTATGTTGCCGTTCTGTTGCTGATTGCCCTGGTCATCGTCTTTCTCGCCACCTGGTTCGGATTTCGCTTGGCACAGGGCATTACCGTGCCGATCCAGGAATTGGCCCAGGCCACCAGCCGGGTCGCCGACGGTGATCTCACCGTGCAGATCGAACAGTTGGGAGACGACGAAATCGGCAGTCTGGTCAAAGCGTTCAACCAGATGACCAACGATCTGCGCAAAGGACAGGAAGAAATTCGTAAAGCCAACCAGGACTTGCAGGCCACCTACGCGGAAATCGACCAGCGCCGCCGCTATATGGAAACCGTCCTGAAAAACGTCACCGCCGGGGTGATCTCCGTCGACAAGGACGGCTTCATCAGCACGATCAACAAATCGGCGGAAAACCTCCTAAAAATCCAGCCGGGGCAGATCGTCGGCCGCAGTTTCTGGGATGTGGTCAGTGTTGAACACCTGCCCATGGTCAAGGAGTTCCTCAAGGATCTTAAGCTCTCGGGAAAGGATTCGATTCGTAAACAGGTCACAATCCCCGTGCAGGAAAACAGGGTCACCTTCCTCTTCAACATCACCACCCTGCAGGATGAAAACCAGGAATTTCTCGGTACGGTCGTAGTTTTCGACGACCTGACCCATATCATCAAGGCCCAACGCATGGCCGCCTGGCGGGAAGTCGCCCGGCGCATCGCCCATGAGATCAAAAATCCCCTGACCCCCATCCAGCTTTCCGCGCAACGGTTGCGCCGCCGCTATCTCGATCGTTTCAGCGATGACGACAAGGTTTTTGACGAATGCACCCGGATGATCGTGACCCAGGTAGACGAACTGAAGAATCTGGTGAATGAATTTTCCAACTTTGCCCGGATGCCGGCCGGAAACCCAACCCTGAACAATCTCAATGAGTTGATCAGCGAAACCCTGATCCTCTACCAGGAAGGGCACAAAGATATCCGCTTCATCTTCGAGCCTGGCCGCGAGATCCCTCCCTTCAATCTCGACCGGGAACAGATCAAGCGGGTCCTCATCAACCTTTTTGAAAATGCCGTCAGTGCCGTGCAGGGATCAGCGTCCCCCACCATTACCGTGGAAACCAGCTATAACCCATCCCTGCAGATGGTGACCTTGGCCGTGATCGATAACGGCTGTGGCATCCATCCCGACGACAAGCCCCGGCTCTTCGAACCTTATTTCTCGACCAAAAAAACCGGCTCGGGCCTCGGGTTGGCGATTGTTTCCACCATCGTCTCCGACCATCACGGCTACATCCGGGTTAAGGACAACCCGCCACAGGGGACGAAATTCATTGTCGAACTGCCCGTGAGTGAAAACAGCCTACAGGCTTGAATTAAAAAGGACGGCCATGAAAACGATATTGATTATTGATGACGAAGAAAGCATTCGCGAAAGCCTGACGGGAATTCTGCAGGATGAAGGATTCCGGACCCTGTCGGCCGAGAGCGGTGAGCAGGGATTGGGCGTGCTCAGAGAAGAAGATCCGGACCTGATTCTCCTCGATATCTGGATGCCGGGTATTGACGGCATCGAAACCCTGCGAAAAATCCGCGAAACAACTCCGGATCAGCTGGTCATCATGATGAGCGGTCACGGCACCATCGAAACCGCCGTGAAAGCCACCAAATTGGGCGCCTACGATTTTATCGAGAAACCCCTGTCCCTGGAAAAGCTGCTCCTTTCGGTACAGAATGCCCTGACCATCGGACAACTGGTGGAAGAAAACCGCACCCTGAAAGCCCGCATCGCCAAGGAACACGAGATGATCGGCAACGGTGAGGCGATCCGGCTGCTCAAGGAACAGATCAGTATCGCCGCGCCGACATCGGGATGGGTCCTGATTACCGGCGAGAACGGGACCGGCAAGGAACTGGTGGCCAGGTCCATTCATGCCCATTCGCAACGGGCAAACAAACCCTTCGTCGAGGTCAACTGCGCGGCTATCCCCGAGGAGCTCATCGAGTCGGAACTCTTCGGTCACGAAAAGGGCTCTTTTACCGGTGCCACCGCCCTGCGCAAAGGCAAGTTCGATCTGGCCCATGAAGGCACTTTATTCCTCGATGAAATCGGTGACATGAGCCTGAAAACTCAGGCGAAAGTCCTGCGCATCCTGCAAGAGAAAAAATTTGAACGGGTGGGGGGGAGCCGGACGATCGAAGTCGATGTGCGGGTCATCGCGGCGACCAACAAGGACCTGGAAGCGGAAATCGTCAAAGGAAACTTCCGGGAGGATCTCTATTATCGGCTCAATGTTCTCCCCTTCGAAGTTCCTCCCTTACGGGATCGCAAGGAAGACATCCCCCGGCTCGTAGATCATTTTCTGCAATTTTTCTGCGGCAAGGAAAGCCGGGAGATCAAAACCCTGACGCCGGAAGCCATGGCGGCCCTGGTGAACTATTCCTGGCCCGGAAATGTACGGGAACTGAAAAACATCGTCGAACGCCTCGTCATCATGGTGCCGGATTCACTGATTGCCGAAAAACATCTTCCGGCCGCTCTCATTCCGAAAAAAACAGAAACAGTGAAAACGGGGGTTTCTCCGGCCCTGGAGGCAGGGACCTTCCGCGAAGCCAAGGAAGAGTTCGAAAAGGAGTATCTGCTACAGAAACTTGAAGAAAACGATTGGAACATTTCCCGGACGGCCGAGGTCATCGAAATCGAGCGCTCTAACCTGCATCGCAAGATCAAGAGTTTCGGGATCGAACTGAAAAAGTAACCAGGCAACAACCCTCGGGAAGGCCGTCGGCAGGGGATGTTCGACAGGAAGACGCCTGCCGTTTGACGAAACAGGATCCAGCCTCAGCGAAGGACCATCGAGACATGCTATTCGAGCGCGAACAATGAATGATGCGAATATCGACGATACCCTCTGCCGGCAATGTCAAGGGCGTTGTTGCCAGGGGCACCCCGGCGTATGGAGTGATCCGCAACGTTTTTTCGCGATTTTTGCCAACGGTCATGAACCGACAATCCAAGAACTGGGCACCATCCTCGGCGAAAACAATCTTGCCATACGAGACGTCGGCGGCATCCTCATCCCGGCCCCACGGGAGACAGAGCAAGGCTGCGCCGAATTGGGTCCGGAAGGCTGTTCTTATCCCCCGGCGAAACGTCCCTGCCAGTGCTTGGCGTTGATCCCGGAACTGGAAACCCTGCTGGACGACATGATCCATTGTCGCTTGCCTCCGGAATGCGGTTCCGGTACAGCCCGGGAGAATTGGCGTCCCTGGCAGGGACTGCTGCAAAAGGTCAAATATTTGCTCCATTGCTCCATTGACCACGATCCAACAATGAGGCAAACATTAGCGCCACCTACTTTTCTCCCATAAAAAAAGCGGCCCTGTCGCCAGGGTCGCTTTTTTATTCAACCGTTGATCATTGCGATCAACAAATCTTCTTACTTACGGCCGCCTTCGGCAGCCCACTTTTCGAGCATCGCGGTGGTGACGGACTTCGGACGCTCAATGGCGTAGCCAAGGCCGCGGTCCCAAGTAATGTTGGCCATGCAGCCGAGGGCGCGGCCCACACCGAAGAGAACGGTGTAGAAGTCCCACTCACGCAGGCCATAGTACCACTGGATAACACCGGACTGAGCGTCGACGTTCGGCCAGGGATTCTTGGCTTTGCCGTGCTCGGTAAGAACGCCGGGAGCGGTTTCAAAGATCATGGAGACCAGTTTGAAGAGTTTGTCGTCCTTCAGGCCCGGGGTGTTGAGGCAGAATTCACGCTGGGACATGTAGCGCGGGTCGGTCTTGCGCAGAACGGCGTGGCCGTAACCCGGAACAACCTGACCGGCGTTGAGGGTATCCCACAGGGCCTTGGTAACGAGTTCCTTGGTGGGCTCGACGTCTTTGCAGTATTTCTCCTGGAATTTGAGGGTCCAGTCGAGAACTTCCTGGTTGGCCAGGCCGTGCAGCGGGCCGGCGAGACCGTTGAGACCGGCGGAGTAGGAATAATAAGGGTCGGACAGAGCCGAATGAACCAGATGGGTGGTGTGAGCCGAAACGTTACCGGACTCATGGTCGGAGTGGAGGATGAAGTACATCCGGGCCACGTCTTTGTACTCTTCGCACTGGCCGATCATGTGGGCGAAGTTGGCGCCCATGTCCAGGGTAGGATCGATGGGGATCTGGAAGTCGCTGCGATATTTCAGGTTGTAAATGAAAGCGGCGATGATCGGAATACGAGCGCAGATGTCGCTGGCGTCTTCGTAAACGTATTCCCAAGCGGTCATTTTGTTGAAGGAGCCGCTGCTGTAGAACTTGGCGAATTTGGAGTCCTTCTGCATGGTCAGCATGGCAACCGACAGCATGACCATCGGATGGCTGTCGCGGGGCAGGGCGCGGATGGCGTCCCATACGTAGGAAGGAACAACCTGACGTACTTTCCACTCGGCCATGACCGCATCCACCTGAGCCTGGGTCGGCACGTCGCCGGTCAGGAGGAAATACCAGAAGGACTCGACGGTGGGGTACTTGGAACCTTTGGCCTTGGGCAGGGCCGCAAAGGTCTCGGGAATGGTCTTGCCGCGGAAGCGGATACCTTCCTGGGGATCGAGATAGGAGATGTCGGTTACCAAACAACGGACGTCACGGGCGCCGCCGATGCACTGGTCAATCGTCACCTGGTCGATGACAACCTTGCCGAACTCCTTGACAAGCTTGGTGGTACGGGGGCGATGGTCTGCGATCTTCTGAGCCAATACTTCCTTGAGTGTCGCCATGCTTCTCTCTCCTTTGGTGAAATAAATACGATGGGCAAAAAACCCACCAGGCCAAACTGCCCTTTCCAACAAAACCAAATCTGAACCGCATCCCGGAGGCGTAACTCACGGCAATAAACCGCGGCGAAAGGATTGCTTTTAACCAGGAAAGCCGGGCCAATCTTGGCTCAATCTCATTTACGCATGGTAAGTTTTAGCAACTGCGTCCGACATTGTCAAGCACTATTTTGTATACGGTATACATTCAAGAAGCTTTCCGGATGGCATTTTCGCTTTGGCTTTACCCTTCCCCCATGCTAGACTGCACAAAATTTACGCACAGAAGATAGTCATCCCATGATTATTCGCACATTATCTCTCTCAAATAATATCTGGCTGGCCCCCATGGCCGGCATCAGCAATCTTCCCTATCGGCGCATTATGAAGCGCTTTGGCGCCGGATTGGTCTTCAGCGAAATGATCAGCGCCAACGGACTCTGTCGCGGCGGCAAACAGACCCGGGAACTGCTCACATCCACCCCCGACGAACGCCCCCTGGGCATTCAACTCTTCGGAGAAGATCCCCAGTTGCTGGCCCGGGGCGCCGCCCAGGCCGAGGATCAGGCCGATTTGATCGACATCAACCTCGGGTGCCCGGTTAAAAAAGTGGTCCGCTCCGGCGCCGGCAGTGCGCTGCTGCGGAATCCCGGCCAAATCGCCGCCATCGTTGCCGCGGTCCGCCGTGCGACCAGTCTGCCTCTGACCGTCAAGATCCGCTCCGGCTGGTCCCTGGAGGCCGTCAATTATCTGGAAACGGCGCACATCGCCGAAACCGAGGGGGCGGATGCCGTCACCCTGCATCCACGCACCCGCTGCCAGGGGTTTTCCGGTCACTCCGACTGGGAGCATCTGCGCAAACTCAAGGAAGCCGTCAAAATCCCGGTGATCGGCAGCGGAGACATTTTCACCGCCGACGATGCCCTGCGAATGTTACAGCAAACCGGTTGTGACGGCGTCATGATCGGCCGGGGGGGCTGCGGCAACCCCTGGCTGATCCGAGACATAAAAGCCCGCCTCGACGGACGGCCAACGCCCCTTCCGCCCTCCCCCGCCGAGCGGATGGAGGTCGCGTTCCAGCACCTGCACCTGCATCTCGAAAGCTTCGGCCCCCGAAAAACACTTCTCGACATGCGCAAGCACCTGTGCTGGTATTCCCGAGGGCTTGCCGAAGCGGCGACATTTCGCGCCACCATTAACCATGCGCGGTCCATCGCCGAGATGGAAGCGATCATGACCGATTTTTTTCTGGCCGCTCAGACGCAGCTCGATCCATGAACGAAATACCGGCCAACAACAGCAAACTCTATATTCAGATTCTTGAAAACATCGACCGTGCCGTGGTCGCTCTGGGCAGCGATGGAGTTATCAATCTGTTCAATCCGGCGGCTCAGGCCATGACCGGCATATCCGAACGTCAGGCGCTGGGCAAAGCATTCGACCGCCTCTTCCAAGGGCAACAGAGTCTGCTCTACCTGGTTGCGACGGCGTTGGCGGCGGGTCGCTCCGTTTCCGGCCATGAGGAAATCTACCTTTATCGCCCCTTTTCCCCACCGCTGCCGGTAAGCGTCAGCGTCTCTCCCCTTTTGACCGAGGCGGGGGCTCCCGACGGTGTGGTTCTGACCCTGCGCGACCTCTCCCGGATGCGGGATCTGGAAGAGGCCGTACGCCAATCGGACCGCCTCTCACAACTCGGCACCTTGGCCGCCGGCCTGGCCCATGAGATCAAGAACCCCTTAGGCGGCATCAAGGGCGCGGCGCAACTGCTCGATCTGGAACTACCCGGCAAAAGCCACCTGCGGGAATATACGGCGGTGATGATCCGCGAAACCGAGCGGATCAACACCATCATCGAAGGGCTGCTCGATCTCACCCGAACCCGCCAGCCGCATTGGTCAGGAGTCAACCTCGGCAAAATCCTCGGGGACATTCTGCTGCTGCAGAAGAATGCTCATCCGGGAAAACAGATCGACTTTCTGCTTGATCTGGACCCGAGCATTCCTGAATTCCGCGGCGATCACGACCTTTTGACTCAGCTCTTTCTGAATCTGATCAAAAATGCCGCCGAAGCCGTCGCCGACAGGGGACTTGTACGGATCTCCAGCAAGATCGTCGGCGACTATCACCTCCATCTTCCGGGGGGTCGCCCGGCCCCCTTCGTCACCATAGAAATCCGCGACAACGGCATGGGGATCGCCCGGGAAGATCTGGAGCGCATCTTCACTCCTTTCTACACGACCAAGCACCTCGGAAGCGGGTTGGGTTTGCCCCTTTGCCAGAAAATCGTCCGCCAGCATGACGGTATGCTTAAAGCGGTCAGCGAACCCGGCTCCGGGACCATCTTTTCCGTTTCTCTGCCGTTAATTCCGCCACCGGATTCCGGGCAGGACGGATAAATCTTTTATCAAGGGAGGTCCGCCATGTCCATTCATAGAATCCTGGTTGCCGACGACGAGGAAAGCATCCGCTGGGTTCTCGCCAAGTCCCTGGGCAAACTCGGCTACCAGGTCGAGCTGGCGACCAGCGGCGATCAGGCCCTGACCTTGCTACAGGAAAAACCCTTTGACCTGGCGGTGCTCGACATCAAAATGCCGGGTCTTTCGGGACTTGACCTGCTCAGCCGTATCCACCAGGAACGTCCGGGTCTTCCCATTGTGGTCATGACCGCCGAATCGACCATGATTAACGCCGTCGAAGCGATGAAGCGGGGAGCCTACGATTACCTGACCAAACCCTTCGATCTGGAGGCCCTCGACGCTATCATTTTGCGCGCCAATCAGGCCATGGAAACAACGCCCCCGAGCAAAACGGAACCGCCGCCCCAGCTTCTCGATCACACCCTGATCGGGCGCAGTCGGCCGATGCAGGAGGTCTACAAGGTTCTCGGCAAGGTCGCTGCCTCCGACGTCACCGTCCTTATTACCGGAGAATCGGGAACCGGTAAGGAGTTGGTGGCCCGGGCTATCCACGGCAACAGCGCCCGGGTCAACAAGCCCTTTCTCGCCCTCAACTGCGCCGCCATCCCGCGTGAATTGCTGGAAAGCGAGCTTTTCGGCTTTGAAAAGGGGGCCTTTACCGGCGCCAACGAGCGCAAGATCGGCAAATTCGAGCAGGCCCACGGCGGCAGTCTCTTTCTCGACGAAATCGGCGACATGCCCCTGGAATTGCAGGCCAAGCTGTTGCGGGTATTGCAGGAGAAGGAAATCACTCGGACGGGTGGAGTCACCAATATCCCGGTTGATGTGCGAATCATCGCCGCCACCAACCAGGATCTCCAGGAGCAAGTGCGCGCCAGGGGCTTTCGCGAAGACCTCTACTACCGCCTGAATGTCATTCCTATCAGCCTTCCCGCGCTACGCGAACGAGCCGAGGACATCCCCCTGCTGGTCGATTTTTTCCTGCGGCAATTGCAGGCCAAACAGAACCTTATAACCCGGGCCTGCAGCGCCGACGCCCTGACAGCTCTTCAGCAGTATCCCTGGCCCGGAAACGTGCGGGAACTGGAAAACGCCATTCAGCGCGCCGCTCTCCTCTCCCCCAATCCCCAACTGACCCTGGACGATTTTCCCTTCCTCGCGACGGCCGCCGGAGGCGATCAGGACGAATCCCTCGAAGCGTTGATCGCCCGCAAACTGAACTGTTCACTGATGCAGATGAATGTCCAGGAACTGGACAATCTCTATGAAATGGTCCTGCACCAGATGGAACGGCCCCTGATCAACATCATCCTGGAAAAAACCCGCGGCAACCAGGTCAAGGCCGCCGAAATCCTCGGCATCAATCGCAACACCCTGCGGAAAAAAATCCAGGCCTTGGGCATCGATCTGAAAAAAGAGTAAAAAAAGCCCAGGAGCATGAACTCCGGGGCTTTTTTTACGAAGATTTGTTACGGGCGACTCAGTATGCGTCATCCCGTTTACTCTGGTTTTCGAACCGGGTGAACTCTCCCCGAAAGGTGAGATGCACGCTGCCGATGGGACCGTTACGCTGCTTGCCGATAATGACCTCGGCGTCTTTGTCGTGCCCTTTGTCGCAGGAATTGTCCCGTCGCTTACAGGCTTCGCAGTAAACGGCGTCGCGGTAGATGAACATGATCACGTCGGCGTCCTGCTCGATCGCTCCGGATTCACGCAGGTCGGCCATCATCGGGCGCTTATCGGTGCGGCTTTCAAGGGAGCGGTTGAGCTGGGAGAGGGCGACCACGGGCACGTGAAGCTCCTTGGCCAGGGCCTTGAGCGAGCGGGAAATTTCGGAAATCTCCTGCTGCCGGTTCTCGGCGTTGCGTCCTTGCATCAGCTGCAGATAGTCGACAACGACCAGACCCAGGTCATGTTCCGCTTTGAGGCGGCGAGCCTTGGCCCGCAGTTCGAGCACCGAGATGCTCGGAGTGTCGTCGATGAAGATCGGCGCCTCGCTGAGCAGACCGGCCCCATTGGTCAGTTTGGGCCAATCCGATTCACCGAGGTGGCCGGTACGCAAACGGCTGGCGTCGACCCGGGAAACGGAACAGAGTAAACGCTGCACCAGCTGCTCCTTCCCCATCTCCAGGGAGAAGACGATACTGGGCACCGGCTTCGCGGCGTGCAAGGCGGCATGCTCGACGATATTGAGACAAAAGGCGGTCTTGCCCATGGACGGACGGGCGGCGATGATGACCAGATCCCCCCCCTGCAAGCCCGCCGTCATCAGGTCAAGATCATTAAAACCGGTGGGCACCCCGGTGATGAGTTCCTTGCGGTCATAGAGCTTTTCAATGGTCTTGAAGGTATCCTTCATGATTTCCCGGGTCGAGAAATAGGAAGGCCTGGACTTGGAACCGGCGATTTCGAAGATGGATTTCTCGGCCCAGTCGAGATCCGCTTCCACATCCCCCCCGTCGTAGCCGCGGGTGGCAATCTCGGTAGCGACCTGGATCAACCGGCGCGACACCGCCTTGTCCTTGACCATGCGACAGTAGTAGAGAATGTTCGCGGCAGTCGGGACATAATCAACCAGGGTCGCCAGGTAGGCACTGCCGCCGACCGCCTCAAGATCCCCCTTCTGTTGAAGAGCGGCGGTCAGGGTCACAAGGTCGGCGGGTTCCCCTTTGTCACTGAGACCGATCAGGGCAGAGAAGATTTTACGGTGGGCTTCACGATAGAAGTCCTCGGGGCGGAGAATTTCCAGCGCCTTGTTGAGGGCTTCATTTTCCAGGAGGACGCCGCCGAGCACGGACATCTCCCCTTCCAGGCTTTGTGGAGGAAGGCGATGAGCAGGCAGTTCTACCATGAGGGGGTGTAACTCCGGATGGACGAAGCGGAGCCGCCAACGGGCTCCGCTTCGCCTTCGGTTTTATTCGGCGGCGGTAACGATGACCTTGATCGAGGCAACGACACCGGCCGGCAATTTCACCGGCACCTGATAATCGCCGAGAGCTTTGATCGGCTCATTGAGAACGATCTTCTTGCGATCGATCTCGATCCCGGCTTCGGCCAGCTTAGCGCCGATTTCCATGGAAGTGACCGAACCGAAGAGCTTGCCATCCTCGCCTGCGCGATGAGCGAAGAAACAGGTCAGAGCCTCAATCTGCTTTTTGAGCAGTTCGGCACCCTGAGTCAGCTTCTGCAGCTTGCGCTCCAGCTGACGCTTGCGATGTTCAAGCTCTTTGACGTTGCGAGGATTGGCTTCCATAGCCATCCCGCCGGGGATCAGAAAGTTCCGGGCATAACCGGGCTTGACCTTGACCAGCTGGCCGATCGTGCCAAGATTCTCCACATTTTCGGTAAGAATGATATTCATGAATCGTGATCTCCTCTACAAAAAGATCTAGGTCTTTTTTACTTTAGGGTTACGAAAATCCAGCCACAAATCGAAGATGCCGATACCGGTGACGACAGCCGGCAGGGGGTTGACGATAACCAGCATCATATACCCCAGCACCCGCAGGAAAGGCGAGGTCCCCCGCCGCTGGAAAAAATGCGCGACCACCGCCATGCCCTGCAGAAAATAGACCGGCAGAAGCAAGGTCAGGAAGTTGACGGCCAGCTGATAGGGCAGCCCGTCCGCGAAGAAAACCCCAAATCCCCCTAGTATGACTCCCCAGATCAGCACTTCCGGGGCTTTCCAGAGAGACAGGGGAGGACCGGGAATCCGATAATGTCCCTGGGACAATCGCGCCAGGAGAATAACCACCAGCAACAACAGCGCGCTGTTGGCGACCATGATCAGCGCGGGATAGGCCGCCAGGAGATAATCGGCGGTGCCGGCGGTCAGCGCCTTGAGTTCCTCCGCCTGGGTCGGGGTCAATTCCGCCTGCTGATAAAAATCGTCGACCTTGGCCAACTCCCCCTGGATGTAGCCGGACACCACCTCTTCCACGGCTCGGTCACTGTACTGAGCGTAAGCGATGAGCACCGATATCGAGAGCAGCGTTCCGATCAGGGCGGTTGCCCCGATCGATCGATCCCAGGACTGTCCTCGCGTCAGGAAGCGGGGCAGAATCAGGGAAGCCAGGCCGAACTGCAGGAGGTAAAGAAGCCCACCGCCGGGGCCGTCGATCAACCACAAAATTCCGGCAACAAGGGCAACCACTCCCAGAGCGGAGGGTAGCCCCTGACGCATTTGCACATAAGCGGCCGGTAACGGGCTGAGCATCGCCAGAACCATACCGGCAGGACCAAGGACACCCGCCGACCAGAGCAGGCCGAGGGTTGCGGCGGCGCCGAGCAGCTGAAACAGAGCCGCCGGACCGGAAGTCCCAGGGGTAAAGGGCACCGGCTCCTCCCCCGGCTAATCGGCGTTGTGGGCCGAAGTGAAGGGCAGCAGCGCGATATTGCGGGCGCGCTTGATCGCTGCGGTAATTTTGCGCTGATGAATGGCGCAATTCCCGGAAATACGGCGGGGAACGATCTTGCCGCGCTCAGAGACAAAGTAGCGCAGGGTCCGGATCTCTTTATAGTCGATCTTCAGAGTCTTGTCGCCACAGAAGCGGCAGCCTTTGCGGCGGGTGAAACGACGGCGGGGCGCGGCCGGACGGGACGGTTTATTGGGGTAGCTCATATCGACAATCTCCTTTTAAGCGTAAATGGATTACTCGTTGTCCTCGACTTCTTCCTCGGCATCCTCGGCGCCTTCAGTCTCACCGGCGGCCGGGGCGGTCTCCTGATAGCCGTTCTCGAGAAGAACCGTCTGAAACTTGATGACGTTCTCGTCGATCCGCATACGGCGCTCCAACTCGGCAATGACATCGGCAGCCGCTTCATAAGCCATCAGAACATAGGTGCCGCGCGCTTGTTTCTTGACCGGATAAGCGAGTTTGCGAGTCCCCCATTCATCGACCTTAAGGACATTGGCCTTGAGATCCTCCAGGATCCCCTTGAATTTTTCGACGATGGCCTGGTAGCCGTCACCGACAATCTCGGGATGAACGATGTAGATAGTTTCGTAGGTACGCATTGATGGAACCTCCTCATGGGTTGTTAGCCCCGGACCACCCCGGAGCAAGGAGCTGGCGCTTGGCGCTGGCAAAAAATTGATCCTGATTTAATAACACACCCCACCGGCAAATGCCAGCGGATTTTCCCGTCAGACGTTGAAACGAAAGTGCATGATATCACCGTCAGCGACAACGTATTCCTTCCCTTCAAGGCGCATCAGCCCCTTTTCCTTGGCCCCGGCTTCGCCGCCGCAGCGGACGAAGTCGCCGTAGGCAATGACCTCGGCGCGAATGAAGCCCTTTTCGAAGTCGGTATGAATTACCCCGGCAGCGGCCGGTGCCTTGGCGCCGCGCTCCACCGTCC
This sequence comes from Trichloromonas sp., assembly GCA_034002365.1. Taxonomy (GTDB): domain Bacteria; phylum Desulfobacterota; class Desulfuromonadia; order Desulfuromonadales; family Trichloromonadaceae; genus Trichloromonas. The sequence goes on along the minus strand of JAVFAR010000016.1, from coordinate 3,065 downwards.
AGGCGCGCACCTCCTTGACCCCGGCGGTGAAATAGGTGAGCAGGCCCAGCAAACGGTAACCCGCCTGAATCACGCGGTCGAGGCCCGACTGGTGAAGGCCCAGTTCCTGGAGAAATTCGGCCTTGCCTTCTTCGTCCAACTCGGCGATCTCCGCTTCGATCTTGCCGCAAATGGTCACCATTTCGGCTCCCTCGGCGGCGGCGAACTCCCGCAGGCCGGCGACATAGGGGTGACGGCCGTCAAGATCGTCCTCCGCGACATTGGCCACATAGAGCAAGGGTTTGCCGGTAATCAGATGCAGATCCCGCAGAACCGGCCGTTCCTCATCGGTCAATTCGGCCGCACGAGCCGGGCGCCCCTGGTCGAGACAGGACAAAACCGTCTGCAAAACCGAAAGCTCAGCCTGACTTTTCTTGTCGCCACTTTTGGCCTGTTTCTCGATACGTGTTATCCGTTTCTGTACGGTGTCGAGATCGGCCAGGTTGAGTTCGGTCTGGATCACCTCGACGTCCCGCACCGGGTCGATGGAACCGTCGACATGGACGACATTATCATCGTCGAAACAGCGGACAATATGGGCGATGGCATCGACCTGGCGGATATGGCCGAGAAACTGGTTGCCCAGACCCTCGCCCCGGCTCGCCCCCTTGACCAGGCCGGCGATATCGACAAACTCGATGGTGGTCGGCAGAATCGCCTTGGGCCGGACGATTTCCGCCAGCTTGTTCAGCCGGGGATCGGGAACCCCAACGACACCGACGTTCGGCTCGATGGTGCAGAAAGGGTAGTTCGCCGATTCGGCGCCGGCGGAAGTAATCGCGTTGAAAATCGTCGACTTGCCGACATTGGGCAAACCGACTATGCCACATTTGAAACCCATGGGTTAATCAATCTCCGGAAATAAGGATAGCCGGGGCTTGAGCCCCGGCTATCCAGGTGATTCGATGGCGTTACCGGATCAGACCAGAAGCGGCGCGATGACCAGGGAAACGACACTCATCAGCTTGATCAGAATGTTCATGGAAGGACCGGAAGTATCCTTGAAGGGGTCGCCGACGGTATCGCCGACAACGGCGGCCTTGTGCGCTTCGCCGCCCTTCTTCTCGCCTTCCAGTTCCCCCTTCTCGATGTACTTTTTGGCATTGTCCCAGGCGCCGCCGCCGTTGGACATCATCAGCGCCAGCAGGACGCCGGCCAGGGTAGCGCCGGCCAGCATACCGCCCAGGGCTTCCTTACCGAAAACCAGGCCCATGAAGACCGGGGCGACCACCGCCAGCACGCCGGGGAAAATCATCTCTTTCAGCGCGGCCTTGGCCGAGATGTCGATACATTTCTGGGAATCGGGCTTGACCCCTTCCTCGCCGGCGAGCAGACCGGGAATCTCCCGGAATTGACGGCGGATTTCATCCACCATCTTGCCGGCGGCGCGGCCGACGCTGGTCATGGTCAAAGCCCCGATAAAGAAAGGCAGGGCACCGCCAATAAGAAGACCGACCACGACCCGGGGTTCAATCAGGTTGATGGCTTCGAGTTTGACGGTGGAGGCATAAGCGGCAAAGAGCGCGAGGGCGGTCAAGGCCGCCGAGCCGATGGCAAAACCCTTGCCGATGGCGGCGGTGGTATTGCCGATGGCATCAAGACCGTCGGTGATTTTACGAACTTCGGGACCGAGCGCGGCCATTTCGGAAATACCGCCGGCGTTATCGGCGATGGGGCCGTAGGCGTCGACGGTCATGGTGACGCCGACCGTGGCCAGCATGCCGACCGCCGCGATACCGATACCGTAAAGTCCGGCGCAAGCATTAGCGATGAGAATCGCCAGGGCGATCATAACGATCGGAGCGACGGTACTCTCCAGGCCCACGGCGAGGCCGTGGATGATGTTGGTGGCGGGACCGGTCTTGCTGGCTTCGGCAATACGGGTCACCGGACCTTTCGCGGTGTAGTACTCAGTGATCTGGCCGATGGCGATCCCCGCCAGGGTACCGATCAGAATGGCCAGAAAAACGCCGAACTTGAGACTGGAGAACATCACGACGAAGAAAGCGAAGACCAGGAAGAGTCCGGCGGCGACGAAGGTGGTGTAATGGAGAGCCTTGGCCGGATCCTTGCCGCTGAATTTCTTCATCGACCAGATGCCGATGACCGAGAAAATCAGGCCGATCATCGACAGGCCCAGAGGCATGAAGAGGGCACTGGCCATCGTCTGCTCGGGCGTGCCGGAACCGATCTTGGCCAGCAGTTCCGGGCTGGCGGCGGCGGCGATGGCGATGGTGGCGATGATGGCACCGACGTAGGATTCGAAAATGTCGGCCCCCATCCCGGCGGTATCACCAACACAGTCGCCGACATTGTCGGCGATGACCCCGGGGTTGCGAGGATCGTCCTCGGGAATTCCGGCCTCGACCTTACCGACGAGGTCGGAACCGACGTCGGCGGCCTTGGTGTAGATACCCCCGCCAACCCGGGCAAAGAGCGCGATGGATGAAGCGCCCATGGCAAAGCCGTTGATATAGCGTACGGTTTCCGGATCACCGCCAAAATTGATAAAAGCGATGCCGACGCCGACCAGGCCGAGGGAAGCAACAGCCAGGCCCATGACCGCCCCGCCATTGAAGGAAACTTGCAGAGCGGCGGCTTGTCCCTGGGCGCGGGCCGCCTCGGAGGTGCGGACGTTGGCGCGGGTGGCCGCCTTCATCCCAATGAATCCGCAGGTCATGGAACAAGCGGCGCCACCGACAAAGCAAAGAGCCGTCCAGAAGCCCATGCTGATGGCGATAAGCAAAAAAACGATGCCGATAAAAATACCGAGAACCTTGTATTCCCGGGCCAGAAAAGCCATGGCGCCGTCATGAATGGCTTCGGATATTTCACGCATCCTATCATTGCCAACAGGCTGGGTTTTCACCTGCTGATAGATCAGGAGCGCGATGGCGAACCCGATCAGACCCAGAATCGGAACAAGCATTTGCATTTGTCGTACCCTCTCTCTCTGTCTAGTTATTAAGGACCGATTTCCCTTCGGTTGAACTCATTCATAGCCAGTTGCGGCCCCCTCATCACAA
>JAVFAR010000015.1:0-34589 GCA_034002365.1 Trichloromonas sp. | reverse complement strand
ATTTCGAGCACCGCCGGCAGGAATTCGACCTCGCGCCCTTGGGGCACCCGTGGTGTCGGTTCGTTTCGCTCGGCGCGCCAGGCGTCGCGAAACACGCCGAGATGGCGAAACAGCGTTCGCAGCCAACCGGGAAGCAGGTCAGGCGGCATGGCTTCCCTCCTGATGGCGGTGGAGCTGGGCGAAGGCGCCACCCTGGCGCAACAGTTCCTGATAGCCGCCGCTTTCGACGATCCGGCCCTTGTCGATGACGAAGATCCGGTCGCAGGCGCGCACCGTGGAAAGGCGGTGGGCGATGATGATGACGGTGCGCCCCTGTCGGATGCGGGCCATGTTCTGCTGGATGATGTGCTCCGATTCGTAATCGAGGGCGCTGGTCGCCTCGTCGAAAATCAGGATGCGCGGGTTGGTGACCAGGGCGCGGGCGATGGCGATCCGCTGGCGCTGTCCGCCGGAGAGGGAACAGCCGTGCTCGCCGACCAGGGTGTCGTAACCTTGCGGCATTTCCAAAATGAAGTCGTGGGCGCCGGCGAGCTGGGCGGCGTGGATGACCCGCTCCATGGGGATGGCGGGGTCGGCCAGGGCGATGTTCTCGCGAACCGAGCGGTTGAACAGAAAGTTTTCCTGCAACACCACGCCGATCTGGCGGCGCAGCCAGGTCGGATCGATCTGCGCCAGATCGACGCCGTCGATGAGCACCCGGCCGCTTTCGGGAACGTAGAGGCGCTGGATGAGTTTGGTGATGGTGCTTTTGCCCGAGCCCGAGCGCCCGACCAGGCCGATGGTCTGTCCCGGTGAGACTTGGAGGGAGAGTTGCCGCAGCACCTCCGGGGTGTCGGGCCGGTAGCGAAAATCGACCCGGTCGAAGACCACCTGCCCGGCGATGGCCGGCAGGGTCGCCCGGTTGGGGTTGAAGGCCGGTTCCGGGCGGGTGTTGAGAATGTCGCCGATGCGTTGCACCGAGATGCCGGCCTGCTGGAATTCCTGCCAGAGCTGCACCAGCCGCAGCACCGGGCCGCTGACCCGTCCGGCCAGCATGTTGAAGGCGACCAGCTGGCCGATGGTGAGCTTGCCGTCCATGACCAGGTAGGCCCCGGCCCAGACGATGGCGATGGTGGTGAGCTTGTTGACCAGTCCGGCGATCTGCCCGGCGACGTTGTTGAGCTGACCGGCGCGGAAGCCGGCGCCGACGTAGCCGGCGAGTTGCTCTTCCCAGCGGCGCTGCATGGCCGGCTCCACCGCCATCGCCTTGACCGTCTCGATGCCGGTGACCGACTCCACCAGAAAGGCCTGGTTTTCGGCGCCCCGATTGAACTTTTCGTTGAGCCGGACGCGAATGCGCGGGGTGACGAACAGGGAAAGGAGGATGTAGCAGGGGAGCGAGCCGACCACGATCCAGGTGAGCAGCGGGCTGTAGTAGAACATCACGGCGAGGAAGACAACCGTGAAAAAAAGGTCGATGACCACGGTAACGCTGGAGCTGGTGAGAAAGTTGCGGATGTTTTCCAGCTCCCGGACCCGCGCGATGGAGTCGCCGACCCGGCGGGCCTCGAAATAGGAGAGGGGCAGGCGCAGCAGATGGCGAAACATTTGCGCGCCCAAGCCCACATCGATGCGGCTGGTGGTGTGGGCGAAGAGATAGGCGCGCAGCCCCGAGAGAATCACCTCGAACAGGGCCAGGGCGATCATGCCGATGCCCAGCACCTGGAGGGTGGTCAGGCCTTTGTGGACCAGCACCTTATCGACCACGACCTGAAAGAACAGCGGGGTGAGCAGGGCGAAGAGTTGCAGAAAGAACGAAGCGAGCAGGACTTCGCCGAGAAATTTCCGGTATTTGACGATGGCGGGGATGAACCAGGAGAAGTCGAAGGAGCGCTCCTCCGGGCGTTGTCCGGCGCGGCGGGTGAAGAGGATCAGGCCGCCGTCCCAATCGCGCCCGAACTCGTCCCGGCTGAGAATGGTCGGGCGCGGTTGGGCCGGATCGTGGAGCAACACCCGCTCGCCATCGACTTTGGCCAGCACCGCGAAGCGGCCGTCGCGGCGGGACGCCACGGCGGGCAGGGGCGTGCCGTTCAGCTTCGTCCAACTGGTGCGGGTGGTTCCGGCCTTGAGGCCGAGGTGTTTGGCCGCGCGCAGGATTTCGATCGTGCCGAAGTTCTGCCCGGAGCGGCCGAATTCGTGGCGCAGCTGTTCGCCGTCGGCGGGGAGTTCGAAAAACCGGGCCAGCAGCACCAGGCACGCCAGTCCGGTATCGATTCCCGGGGCAGGAGTGGATTCGTTGTTCATTTGATTTTTTTGATGGGGGTGTCGTGGGAGAGACTTGTGCCGGTCGAGATTTTGTGGCAGAACCCGAAACGGTTTGGACGCCCCTTCAATATTGAAAATTAATTAACTAAAATTTAATGGCAGGAACATTAAGACAAGAAAGCGGTTTCTGTCAACGGGAAATTTCGCTGGATCCGCAACGGCAGGCAACCTGAGGGAAAAAGAATGATTCCTGTGGTATCGTGATTTGGTTACAAGCTAACATCACCATCGCCTCCGAGGAACCGGCAGAGGAAGAAGCCGGAAAATGATGTGAATCCGCCAACGCTTGAACGCTTGGCTTCCGTTTCGGGAACGGGTAAGATTAACGCCAACCCTGCAACAGGATGCGCCTAATGACCGCGAAAGTTGAAGTTCTCAAAGTCCGCTGTCCCCGCTGCGGGGCGCGGGTGAGTTGGGCCGGAAATGAAAACCGGCCCTTTTGTTCGGAAAAGTGCCGGCTGATCGACCTCGGCCGCTGGGCCGACGAGGAATATCGCATCGCCGGGCAACCGGCGGCGACGGTCGACGAGGACGATTCGCAAACCTATTGAAAATTAGAGGATAACATCATGTATCGCCTGAAAATTCATACCCATTTCGCCGCCGCGCACAATCTCATCAACTATCAGGGGGGTTGCGAAAACCTGCACGGCCACAACTGGAAGGTCGAGGTGACGGTGACCGCCCGCGAGCTGGACAAGGCCGGGCTCGGCATCGACTTCAAGATCCTCAAACGCGAGACCAAGGCCGTGCTCGATCTGCTCGATCACAAGTATCTCAACGAGATCGAACCTTTCGTGAGCAACAGCCCGTCTTCGGAGAACATTGCCAAATTCCTCTTCGAAAAGCTCTCCGCGCGCCTCAATACCGACAAGGTGACGGTCTACAAGGTCAACGTCTGGGAATCGGAATATGCCTGCGCCAGCTACCTCGCCGACTGAGGGCCACCTGATCGAGGTCTTTTCCTCCATCCAGGGGGAGGGGCTGATGGTCGGCTGCCGGCAGATCTTCGTGCGCCTGTCCGGCTGCAATCTGGATTGCGCCTATTGCGACACCCCCTTCGCGCCGGCGGCCGACTGCCTGGTGGAGGAGGCCCCCGGTTCGGGCACCTTCCGTGCGCTCCCTAATCCGGTTTCCCTGCCCACGCTCCTCGCCCTCCTCGAAGATTGGCTGCGGCGGATGCCGGGGGTGCATCATTCCCTGAGCCTCACCGGCGGCGAGCCGCTGCTGCACGGCGAGCTGCTCGGGAACTGGCTGCCGGAGCTGGCGCGGCTGCTGCCGCTGCATCTGGAGACCAACGGCACCCTGCCCAAAGCCCTGGCGCCGCTCTTGCCGCACCTTTCCTTTATTTCCATGGATCTCAAGCTGGCGTCGGTAACCGGCGTCCCGACCCCCTGGGAAATCCATCGGAGCTTTCTCGAAGTCGCCCGGAACAGACCGGGGCAGGCCAAGGCGGTGGCGGGGCCCGAGACTTCCGTCGAGGAGATCGAAACGGCCGCCTCGCTGCTGCGGGAGACAGCTCCGGAGTGGCCGCTGATCCTGCAGGCGCTGACGGTCGACGGCAAGCCGGCTCTTTCCGGCCGGGATCAGCTCGCCCTGCAGGCGGCGGCGGCGCGGATTCATCCGCCGGTGCGGGTCATCCCCCAGACCCATCGCCTGCTCGGGGTTTTGTAGGGAAGGAAAAAGGATGATTATCGAAGAGCTGACCATGCCCGAGTTCGTCGCCGGGCTGGAGAAGACCCGTACCGTCCTGATCCCCTTCGGCGCCACCGAGGAGCACGGCCCCCATCTGCCCCTGGCGACCGATACCCTGCACGCGACGGAAGTCGGGCGCAAGCTGGCGGCGCGGCGGCCGATCTTCATCGCCCCGCCGATTCCCTACGGCGTCTGCCGTTCGACTTCCCGTCATCCCGGCACCCTTTCCATCCGCACCGAAACCCTCAAATCTCTCGCCTTTGATATCGTCTCTTCCCTCTATGGGCAAGGCTTGCGTCACTTCGTGCTGCTCACCGGCCACGCCGGCGGCACCCATCTGTCGGCGCTGATCGACGTCGGTGAGGAGCTGCTGGTCCGCTTCGCCGACTGTCGCGTCGCGGTCCTGACCGAATACATGCTGGCTTCAAAGGAGGGGAGGGGGCTGATTGAGACGGAAGGGGATGCGCACGCGGGGGAGATCGAAACGTCGCGGATTCTGCACAGCCATCCGCAGCTGATCAAGGGGACGGCGGCACGGGAGTTTCCCGATTTTCCCGCCGGAATTCTGGTGCGCGACAAGCGCCGCTGCTGGCCCGGCGGGGTCTGGGGCGATCCGGGCAAGGCAAGCGCGGAGAAGGGGGCGCGGCTGGAGGAACGGGTGGTCGCGGCCCTGGAACGCCTGGTTGACCAGTTGGAAACGATGGAAGACTATTGAGGGAGAACACAGAGATCTTCGCCCTGTCGGCTTTTGTCTTTAACTCTCCGTTTTTCTCTGTGATCTCGGTGTCCTGTGGTGAAACGATTTTGATTCAGGCGGCGCCGATGGCCCGGTTCAGTTCGGTCAGCAGGGCCTCGACACCGACCGCATGCACTCCCGCCCCATGCCCCACCTCCTCGAAAGCGGCAATCTGACATTCGTTGCAGTCGAGCCCGAAACGTCTGAAGACCGCGATCGTTTCCGGGTGCTGCCGCATCACCTCTTCAATGATCATCTCCTTGGTGATCATGCCGTTCTCCTTTACTGCTAGCGTCCGTGCTTGCGATCGAGCGCCCGCTTGACCGCCGGGGGGACAAAGGGGTCGATGGGACCGTTGTGGTTGGCCATTTCCTTGACGATGGAGGAACTCAGGTAGCCGTAGGGGACCGAGGTCATCATGAAGAGGGTGTCGATCTGGTCATTGACCGAATGGTTCATCTGGGCGATCTGGAATTCGTATTCGAAGTCGGAGACCGCCCGCAAGCCCCGCAGGATGACCCGCGCCCCTTTGCGGGCGACGTAATCGATGAGCAGTCCCTGAAAAGAGTCTACCTTCAGCCGCGGGTTGTCGCCAAGGGCTTCGCGAATCATTTCCACCCGTTCGTCGATGGTGAAGAGGGCATTCTTTTCCGAATTGCGGGCCACCGCGACGATGAGGGTGTCGAAGACTTCCAGGCCGCGGTGGATGATGTCGATATGGCCGTTGGTGATGGGGTCGAAGGAGCCGGGATAGACGGCGATATGTTCGCGCATGGCGGTTATTCCTCGGAATCCAAATTGCGGTAAAGGTGGATGCGGGTGATGCCGTAGGCGCGCTCATCGACCCGAACCAGAGGCTCGAAGGACTCGGGAAGGCTGTCGTTTTTCCCCGTTTCGGCGCAGAGCACGCCGTCCGGGGCGAGGAAGCGGCCGGCGGCGAGGGTGCGCAGCAACTCCGGAAGCAGATCGCGGCCATAAGGGGGGTCGAGAAAGATGAGGTCGAAGGGTTTGTCTTTTCCCAGGATTTTCAGAGCGGCGGCGGCTTCGGCGCGAACCAGGGTGCCCCGATTTTCCAGTCCGCAGGCACCCAGATTGATGGGGATGACCCGGGCGGCGTCGCGACCGGCATCGACCAGCCAGGCGTGGGCGGCGCCCCGGCTCAGGGCTTCGATGGCAAGAGCGCCGGTTCCGGCGAAGAGATCGAGGACTTTCAGTCCCTCCAGGGGGCCGAGGCGGCTGTAAAGCATGCTGAAGATGGCGCCGCGCACCTTGTCGGGAGTCGGACGGATGGCCTCGCCGGCAAAGGTCGTCAGGCGTTTTCCTTTCGCCGTCCCGCTGATGATGCGCATGGGCAGATCCATCCCCGTGATTAATCCGTTAAAATCTCGTAAGTTCCGGAAAAAACTAACATGATCCCCCAGCAAGGTCAAGAGCTTAGCCGCTTTTCACCTTGACGAGGGCGGGGGGGAAGGGGTTTAATAGCGTTTTTTGAATCTTTACCAGGAGTCGGCCATGGAACGTCCCGATCTCGCCCCCTATGCCGCTCGTGCTTCCCAGAGCCGCGGCCGCCGTCATCCCGAACCCTTCAAGGACGATCGCCCACCCTTCGAGCGGGACCGGGATCGCATTATCCATTGCGCCGCTTTCCGCCGCCTCGAATACAAAACCCAGGTCTTCGTCAATCATGAAGGGGATTACTACCGCACGCGCCTGACCCACTCCCTGGAGGTGGCGCAGATCGGCCGGGGCATCGCCCGGCGGCTGCGCCTCAATGAGGATCTGGTTGAGGCGCTTTCCCTGGCCCATGACCTCGGCCACACCCCCTTCGGCCACACCGGCGAGCAGGTGCTGAACCGCCTGATGGCGGATTTCGGCGGTTTCGAACACAATCAGCAATCACTGCGGGTGGTGGAAATTCTCGAAGAGCGCTATCCGGGCTTCACCGGCTTGAACCTCTGCTGGGAAACCCGCGAGGGGATCATCAAGCATTCCACCGACTACGACCAGGCCGCCGACGCAGCCGTCGACGAATACGCCCCCCATCTCCGCCCGGCCCTGGAGGCGCAGATCATCGATCTCGCCGACGAAATCGCCTACAATAACCACGACATCGACGACGGACTGAAGGCGGGGTACATTGGGCTGGAAGACCTGGACACCCTTTCCCTGTGGCGGGAAACCTGGCGGAGGGTAGAGGGGAAGTTTCCCGGAATTGATCGCCAGCGGCACATCCACCAGACGATCAGCCATCTCATCGGCGTGCTGATCGACGATCTGGTGCGAACGACCGAAGAGAACCTGCGCCAAGACGGCATCGCGACCCTGGATGAGGTTCGCCGCCGGCCCCGCCGGCTCGTTCGGCTGAGCGATGAAATCCGTATGAAAAACAACGAATTGAAGATCTTTCTGCGCAACAAGCTCTATCGCCATTACAAGGTGGAACGGATGCGGGTCAAGGCCGAACGTATCCTCGAGTCCCTTTTCGAGAACTACCGCCGCCATCCGACCCTGCTTCCCTACGAAATCCAGGACAAATTCTCCCAGCACGGCATGGAGCGCTCCATCTGCGACTATGTCGCCGGCATGACCGACCGCTTCGCCATGGATGAATATATTCGCTTCCATGAGCCCTACGAGCGGGCTTAATCCTTATGGCGTGTTAATTGCATGTGATTAAAAACGTTTACCCACAATTGCGGTTAGCTGAAAAAATACTGTATTTTTATTAGGTTAGGTTATTGATAGGTTGGACGAAATGGATTCAAACCGGAGAGAGTCCTCCGGTTCGGTCATTTGACGGAATCCTGATCGCCTTTTGGGGGTTCGATGAAGTTTACGCTTAACCGTTTGCGTCCTTATGGAAGCCCCGGCGGGCTGATCCGGCGGATTGTCGCGGTCTATGTCGGTTTGGGGATTCTCTGGATCTTCAGCTCGAACTATTTGCCTCGCATCTTCTACGCCGATCCGCTGCAACAGGCCCGCCTGGAAGTCGTCTTCGATATTCTTCTGGTCATTCTCAGCAGTTTCGCCCTGGCCTGGTTTGTCGCCCGTTTTTTCCGGGCGCTCAACGCCCAGCAGGATGAGTTCTATCGCATGATCCGCAATGTCGGCTCGGCTCGCGGCAGTGATTTTTTCGCTACCCTGGTCCGCAGTCTGAGCGAAGTTGCCGGTGCCGATTATGCCTTTGTCGCCCGTTTCACGGACGAGAGCGAGCGGCGGGTGCGCACGGTGGCGGCCTTTGGCCATGGCCAAATTCTGGAAAACTTTGAATTCGAACTGGAGGGCACCCCCTGCGGCATCGCCGTCAAACAGGGGCGCGAGTTGGTCGTCGATCAGCTTCGGCAATTTTTCCCCATGGATCATCTTGCCGAGCAATTGGATGTGGACTGTTATGTCGGCATCGCTCTGACCGATTGTTCCGGCAAGGTGCATGGGGTCATGGCCGTGACCGGTAAGGGCCCCTTGCAGAAACAGCGCCTGGCCGAAGCCATGCTCGAACTTTTTGCAGTACGCGCGGCGGCGGCTCTGGAAGGAATGCTCAGCCGCGAGGCCGTCGATTATCTTTCCCTTTATGATTCCCTCACCGGACTGCCCAACCGGCGCATGTTTGCCGAACAGTTGGCGCCGATACTTGCCCAGGCCCGAAAAAAGTCGGAAATTCGCGCGGTTCTTTTTCTCGACCTGGACCGTTTCAAGAATATCAACGACAGTCTCGGCCATGCCGTCGGCGACCTCCTGCTCAAGGCGGTCGCCACCCGCCTGATCCACAGCCTTCGCCACGGCGACCTGATCGCCCGCCTCGGCGGCGACGAATTCATGATTCTGTTGCAAGGGCTCACAACCAAGCAGGATGCCGCCAAGATCGCGGTCAAGGTGCTCGACTCCCTGCGCCCCCCCTTCAGGATTCAGGGGCACGATCTCCACATGGCTTCCAGTATCGGCATCGCCATCTCCCCGGAAGATGGCGACGATGTCGATACCCTGCTGAAAAATGCCGATACCGCCATGAACCGCGCCAAGGAGATGGGGCGTAACAACTATCAGTTTTTCGCGGTGGAGATGAGCGATATTTCCATCACCCGCCTGGGGCTGGAAAACGATCTGCGCAAGGCGCTGGAGAGGCAGGAGCTGGTTCTTTATTATCAGCCGCAATATTTTATGGATTCGGAGCGAATTACCGGGGTCGAGGCGCTGCTGCGCTGGAACCATCCCAAGCGGGGGATGATTCCTCCTGGGGATTTCATCCCCATGGCGGAGGAGACGGGCCTTATCGTGCCGATCGGCAGCCGGGTGTTGCGTACCGCCTGCGAACAGTGCATGGCCTGGCAGCATGCCGGCCTGGCGCCGATCCGCGTGGCCGTGAACCTTTCCGCCCGCCAGTTTCACCAGCAGGATCTGCCTGACGTGGTCGCGAGCATCCTGCAGGAGACGGGGATCGATCCGGAATGCCTCGAACTGGAAATTACCGAAAGCATTCTCATGCAGAATATGGAAACCACCGTCGATCAGCTGGTACGGCTGATGTCCCTGGGGGTGAAGATTTCCATCGATGACTTCGGTACCGGCTATTCTTCCCTCAACTACCTCAAACGCTTCCCTCTGCACGCCCTGAAAATCGACCGTTCCTTCGTCAAGGATATCGGCGAGGATTCGGACGACACCTCCATCGTCAGCGCGGTCATCGCCCTGGCCCACACATTAAGCCTCGAAGTGGTGGCCGAAGGGGTGGAAACGAACGAACAGCGTCAGTTCCTGCTTGACCAGAACTGCGACCGCTATCAGGGCTTCCTGATGAGTCCCCCGGTGCCGGCGGAACGCATCCGGGAGATGCTGGTGCAACGCAGCGTGACGGACTGCGAAGTGGCGGCGAACGTTTAGGCGGGTCAAAAATCTAAACTTCGGGGCTGTCCGAATCGTTTCTTTCTCGAACGAGGGCAGGCCCGGAGGCCTGCCCCTTGTACAACGATTTCACGAAGGCTCTTTCGCTTTATCCCCTGTCCCCTTATGCAATCAAGGAAGTTCGATCTTCCGTTCTTCCGCCGGGCGATAGAGCAGGATCGTTCGTCCGAGAACCTGCACCGCCGCCGCGCCGCTCTCTTTCGCCAGCAGGGCTGCGGCCTCCTTGCGATCCATCACACACCCTTCCTGAACCTTCACCTTGATCAATTCATGCACCTTCAGGGCTTCCTCCAGGGAAGCCAGCAGGGCGGGAGTGACTCCTTCCTTGCCGGCCATCACCACCGGATTGAGGTGATGGCCCAGGCCTTTGAGGAAACGTCCTTGCTTGCCGGTCAGTTTGGTCATCGGCGTAATCCTTTCTTTGCTTAAAGCACGATGCCTGTTGGATGGCATCTAAATGGTGGCGCATTATACGCGAACGGCCGCTTCGCGCAATCCTTTTGCCGGTGCAGCTCTTTTGCATAAATGCAAAATTTATAAAGCTGTTTTGATTTTTTTAAAACAAGAAAGCATAAGATATGTAAATACTCGAATTTACTAGATAATATACATTTTTTCGTTTTATTTTATGACCGGCGGATGATTATGTGATGTGTTTTGCGTTATCTGATTTGCATTTATGCAAAATCCTTTCGTTTATGGAATTTCTCATTTGTGGTTTTGCACACAAGTAAACTATTGGAAATACAAAGAAATAAAAAAAATTAGAAAATATCTAAAACAATGGTATGTGAATTGCTTTTTATGGGGAAAAAGCATAGACCGTTTGTTTATCTAACCCTGGAGGTTCCCATGCTCAATACATCCCACCTCAGTCGTGCCGGCCAGATTTCCGCCACCGAGTCCAACATCACCTCTTTCGGCCTCTTCGGTTTCGGTCTATGCGCCATTCTTGTCAATCTCTTTGAAGCCGGTCTTTTCCCCGTTGCTCCGGTAATCCTGGCGATGGGAGTCAGTTACGGCGGCCTCTCGCAGATTGTCGTCGGCCTGATGGAATGGCAAAAGCAGAACGTCTTCGGCGCGATTACCTTCGTCTCCTTTGGCCTCTTCTGGCTCTCCCTGGTCGGTTTGCTGGTGCTGCCCGAAGCCGGTCTCGGCACCCCGCCGCAAGGCATGATCCTCTCCGCTTATCTGCTCTTCTGGTGGGCTTTTTCCGCCCTGCTGCTCGCAAGTGCGGTCAAAGTCAGCCGTCTGGTGCGCGGGATGTTTTTTCTCCTGCTTGGCTACTTTGGTCTTTACTTCCTTGGCGAAGTGACCGCCACCCCGGTTCTGACCCGTCTTGCTCATTTCTCCGGTCTGGCCGGCGGCCTGGCCGCCCTGGCCGCCGCCGCCGAGCTCATCGTTCGGCAGATCATCGAGCGCGCTTCCGGCCGCTAATCCCAGGAGACGTCCTTCGCGCGGTATCGGCTTTCGTCATTATCCCCTGATCCTATCGAATAATATACAAAGGAGTTCGCCCATGAAGGCAACCATCCACGGAATTTCAGTGGCTTATGACGATATCGGCGCGGGTCCGGCGATTGTATTGGTTCACGGCTTCCCCCTCGATCGGCGTATGTGGCAGCCGCAGACGGCGGAACTGGTTCGTGCCGGCTATCGGGTGATCGTTCCCGATCTGCGCGGCTTCGGTGAAAGCCAGGTGCCTGCCAATGGTTGGACCCTGGGTCATCTGGCTGCCGATCTGGTGGGGCTGCTCAGCTATCTGGGGATTGGGCGTGCGGTCTTTTGCGGATTCGCCATGGGCGGTTCAATTTTATTGAATCTGCTGGAAAAGCATCCCGATAAGGTTACCGGCGCCTGCTTCGTGTCGAGTCGTGTCCGTACCGACGACATTCTCAAAAAGGTTCGCCGTTCTGAGCTGGTGGATAAGCTCGCGGCGGGGAACCGGGAGGAGGTTCTGGCGGTGCTGGCCTCGGAACTGCTGGGCGAAAGGCCCCGCCCCGAACTGGCCGCCACCCTGCGCGAGTGGCTGGAGCTGGTCGATACCCGCAGCCTGATCTGGGGCTTGCAGGCGATCCGCGACCGTAAGGATCACAGTTTAGGGATCCGCGAATTTTTCCAGCCGACCCTGGTGATTTCCGGCAATCGCGACACCCTGGTCAGCTCGGAGCACGGTGAGCATTTGGCCAAAGAGGTACCACTGGGATTTGGTCTGGAATTTGACGATACAGGGCATCTGGTCAATCTCGAACAACCCGAGCGGTTTAACGCCTGCCTCCTCGACTTCCTCGGCGGCATCCGCCAGAAACGTCACAAGCGGGTCGAATTGAAAGAGGTCGCCTGACAAAAAAGCCCTCCGCGAAATCGGAGGGCTTTTTTACGTCAATTTTCCAGCTGCCGGGCGATGGCCTGCATCACCCGTTCGACGATGAGGACGTGGGTTTCCTTGCAGTCCTCCAATTCAAAAAGGTCGGAGAAGTCGAGAGGGGGGCCGAACACCACCCGCGCTTTCTGGCCGAAGCCCGGAAACTTCCAGTGATTCAACCCGCTCAGGGCGGTGGGGATGACCTGGGGACGGACTTCGTAGATGAGCTTGCCGACGCCGCGATTACCGGGGCCGAGTCGGCCGTCCCGATGGCGGGTGCCTTCGGGGAAAAGCATGACCTTATCCGTGCGCAACAGCTCGTTCAAGGTCTTGCCGGCGCGCACGTCGCGCCCGCGTTTGACCGGAAAAGCCCCCCAGGAGCGGAAGAGCCGGCTCCATAAGGGATGCCGGAAGAGTTCCTCCTTGGCCGGCGCCCAGACCATCTGCAGGGGATGATGCTTGATGACCGCCCAGGGGAGGAAGACCGTTTCATATTCGGAAATGTGGTTCGAGGCCAGAAGAACGCCGCCGGAGACGGGAATCCGCTCACCGCCGACAATTTCAAAATGGTTTAAAAGGGATGCGTAAATGCCGATGATATAAGCGGAAAAAGTGACCCAGATGCGTCTTGCCAGGGAAGCCTTCACCTCGCCCTCCATCCTTCTTCATGAAATTCTTGATTGTTACTGTCGCGCTATCCTTTGGCCTTCAGGCCGAGTTTCGTTGTATATATCACCAGCCCGCATAAACAACAACCCCGCGCAACCGCCACGGAGTTCGCCTTGCCCTGGATTGTCCTCGCCCTCCTGACGGCGCTTTTGTCCTGGTTGTCCCTGACCCCGGCCCCGCCCAAGATCGGCCATGAGCTGCTTGGCTGGGACAAGTTTCAGCATGCCCTGGCCTATGCTCTTTTGACCCTCGCGGCGGGGCGCGCCTTTCGCCGGCTGGCCATCCCCTCCGGCATGGCCTGGCTGGCGGCCGCGACCTACGCAGCCTTGGCGGGCGGCGGGCTCGAAGTCCTGCAAGGGGTTTCCCGCACCGGCCGCTTCGCCGACTGGGCCGACCTGGCAGCCGATCTGCTCGGTATCCTGGCGGTATTGATCCTTGTGGGCCTCGGGCGCTTTCGGGCTAGTCGGCGGTGACCTCGACAATCGCCTCGTAAGCGATATCGGTCAGCCGGCTCAGATCCGCTTTTTCAATGGTCAAGGGCGGCATGAAGTAAACGACGTTCCCCAGGGGGCGCAAGAGCGCCCCCTTTTCCAATGCTTTGCGATAAACGGCGTAGCCGCGCCGTTCCTGCCAGGGGTAGGGGGTTTTGCGCTCCTTGTCCCGCACCAGTTCGACGGCGCCGACAAGCCCGAGCTGCCGGAACTCGCCGACCTGGGGGAGTTCCTCGAAACGGTATTTTTGCCCGGCCAGAAACGCCATCTTCGGCTTCATTTTCTCCAGAATCTCTTCTTCCGAAAAAATGTTCAGGACTTCGCAGGCCAGGGCGCAGGCCAGGGGATTGCCCGAATAGCTGTGCGAGTGAAGAAAAGCCTTGAGGGTCGTGTAGTCGTCGTAGAAGGCGTCGTACATTTTACTGCCGGTGAGAACAACGGCCAGGGGCATGTAACCGCCGGTGATCCCCTTGGAGAGACAGAGCAGGTCGGGACTGACCCCGGCGTGTTCGTTGGCGAAGAGTCGCCCGGTGCGGCCGAAGCCGACGGCGATTTCGTCGGCGATATAGTGAATCCGCCAACGGTCGCAGAGTTCCCGGAGTTTTTTCAGATAGATCGGCGGATAGATGCGCATGCCCGCAGCGCACTGGATGAGCGGTTCGATGATGACGGCGGCGATCCGGCGATGGTGCTCGGCGACCGTTTCCTCCATGGCGGCGAAACATTCGGCGTTACAGCTTTCGCGCTCGCAGCCGTGGGGACAGCGATAGCAGTCGGGCCCGGCCACCTGAAAGCCGTCGAGGAGAAGCGGCTGGTAGATGTCTTTGTAGAGGCCGCAGCCGCCGACGGAGAGGGCGCCCAGGGTCTCGCCGTGATAGGCCTCGCTGATGGAGACGAAACGGGTCTTGTCCGGATGTCCCGTCTGCCGCCAGTACTGGAAGCTCATCTTGAGCGCGGCTTCCACGGCGGCCGAACCGTTGTCGGTGAAAAAGACCTTTTCCAGCTCCGGCGGCGCCAGTTCGCAAAGGCGGGCGGCAAGGGTCGCGGCCGGCTCATGGGTGAACCCGGCGAAAATGTGATGGGCGACCTTGCCCGCCTGTTCGCCGAGGGCGCGGTTGAGACGGGGATGGTTGTGACCGAAAAGATTCACCCACCAGCTGGAAACGCCGTCGATATAGCCCTTGCCGTCGAAATCGTAGAGATAGACGCCGTCTCCCCGGGCGATGGGGATGGGCGGCAGGGTTTCGTGGTCTTTTTCCTGGGTGCAGGGATGCCAGACGTGACGCCGGTCAAGACGGAGAAGTTCTTCTTTCGTCATCATCAGACGTCAAGCCCAGCTAGAAGCCAGTGCAGGGTCGGCACCCGTTCCAGCTGGTCGGCCAGGGCCTGGGCTTGCTCCCGGGGCGTTCCCGGCACCTGTCCGAGAACCGCCAGCAGGTCGCCGGAAGCGACCTCGACCAGGGCGTTGGGGGCCTGGGCCTCGGCTTCGCTGGGGGTTGCCGGCATGTTGTTGACGATGTAGCCCGCCAGGGGAATCTCCAGGGAGCGGGCGGCATGCATGGTCAGCAGGGTGTGGTTGATGGTGCCGAGGGTCGGGCGGCAGACGGTCAGCAGGGGATGGCCGAGGGACTTGACCAGGTCGAGCAGCAGCACCGCCCCGGAGAGGGGGACCATGAGACCGCCGGCCCCTTCGATGAGCAGATAGCCGTGGCGCTCGGCGAGGGTTTGGGCCGCCGCGAGCAGATCGCCGAAAATAATGCGTTTCCCCTCCTTCTCCGCCGCCAGGGAGGGGGCCAGCGGCGCGCGCAGGCGGTAGGGACAGATGAGCCCGGTCTCGTCGCGGCTGTCGGCGGCCCATTGCAGCAACTGCCCGTCGGCACCCAAGCCGGAAGGGTCGGCGACTCCCGTCTCCACCGGCTTCATCACCCCCACGTCATAACCTCGCCGGCGCAGAAAGAGCGCCAGGGCGGCGGTCACCAGGGTCTTGCCGACACCGGTATCGGTGCCGGTGACGAAGAGGCCTTTCTTAGTTCGTGTCTCGCTCATCGAATTCCATCTCCAGATCGCGGAACATGCGCAAGTCATCCTCCAGCTTGCGTCCGCTGGTGGTCAAATAGTTGCCGATCATGACGCCGTCGGCGCCGGCCAGGAAAATCCAGGACTGCAGATCCCGCAGGTTGTGCTCCCGTCCGCCGCAGACACGGATCGACGTTGTCGGCAGCAGATAGCGAAAGAGAGCGGCGGCGCGCAGACAGTCGAGGGGGGTCAGGAAGGCGCTGCCCGCCAGCGGCGTGCCGGCGATCGGGTTGAGAAAATTCAGCGGCACCGAATCGACCTTCAACTCGCGCAGGGTCAGGGCCAGTTCCAGCCGCTGCTCCGGCGATTCCCCGAGGCCGAGAATCCCGCCGCAGCATACCCGCATTCCCGCCGCCTTGGCAACCCTGACGGTGGCGATGTCCTCCTCGTAGTCATGGGTGGTACAGATCCGCGGAAAGAAGGAGCGGGCGGTTTCCAGATTATGGTGATAGGTGACGCAGCCCGCCTCAGAGAGGGCGGCAGCCGTCTCCTTGTCCAGGATGCCGAGGGAAGCGGAAGGGTGGATCGCGGTCGTCGCCCGGATCTCACGGATCGCCGCGAGCAGTTCGTCGAACTCCCGCCCGGGCGTCACGCGGCTGCCGCTGGTGACGATGCCGAAGCAGTGAGCGCCGACGGCGTCGGCTTTTCGTGCCTCCGCCACGATCTCGCCGGCGCTTTTCAGGGGATAGACCGGGGCTTCGGTCTGATGGTGAGAAGACTGAGCGCAAAAAGCGCAGTTTTCGGCGCAGCGCCCCGACTTGGCGTTGACGATGGCGCAGGATCGCACCTTGCGGCCGAAACACTGTTCCCGCAGGAGTTGCGCTCCGGCAAAGATAAAACCGAGGTTTGCACCTTGCGCGCTGAGAATGCCAAGGGCTTCCTCGCGGCTGAGCGCTACCTCGCGGAAGGCTTTGTCGAGGATTCGGCGATGACTGGGTTCCATATCCACTCCTTTGAATTGGGTCGTGATTATAGGGATTTCAGATGCATTGTCAACCAATTCAAGAAATAAGGTTCACAACTGATTTCTAACCTTGACCCAAAATATGGAATAAATTCCCCCTATTCGTATTGACAGCCTCTTTTGACGATGATAAAACGCTATTCTATTTAACCGTCGCTGGGGGTTTTTCATGGTTAAGAAAATGATCGGTAAGAAACTCAAATCCACCCGTTTGAAGAACGAGATGACCATCCAGGATCTGGCGGATCGCTCCCGCGTTTCCTCCAACATGATTTCCCGGATCGAGCGCGGTCTGACCGTGCCTTCCGTCGAAATTCTGATGAAACTGGCTAACGCCTTCGGCATGAGTATCAACTATTTTGTCGAGGAAGCGGAGAAAGGATCAACCGTCGTTTTTACCAAAGCCGGGCAGGGGGAGCCGATCTTTTTCTTCGAGGACAAGCATCAGATCACCAGTCTCACCCAGGGTATCCGCGATCCCAATTTCGCCGTATTCTACGACGCCCTGGAGAAGGATTGCAGCAGCGGCGAGGGGGGGATGATTCATACCGGCGAAGAGTTCGCCCTGGTCCTCGAAGGCCGCTTGCAGTTCGTGATCAACGGCGGCACTTACGTGCTGGAGAAGGGGGATTCCCTGGTTTTCAAGGCCTCAATGCCCCATACCTGGAAAAACCTCCACGACGGCCAGACGATCGTCATGTGGGTGGTTTCTCCGGCGCCGGATTTGGCGCAATGATCCGTCGCCCGGCAAAGGCCGTCCCCGGAAGGAAAACGCCATGAAAATCAAGAAGATCGTCGGAAAAAAACTGAAAAATATCCGCCTCAAGCGGGATTTGACCATTCAGGAACTGGCCGATCGCTCCAAGGTGTCGTCGAATATGATTTCCCGAATCGAGCGGGGCCTGACGATCCCCTCGGTGGAGATCCTGATGAAGCTGGCGGCGGTTTTCGACAAGAGTATCAACTACTTCGTCGAGGAGGTTACGACTACCAACGAAATCGTCTACACCTCGCCGGGGAGTCGGGATCAGACGGTCTACGACGATGAGCACAACATGCATACCGAGTCTTTCACCTCGGGCTTGCGCGACCCTCAATTCATGTCTTTTTTCTGCACCGTGGAAAAAGGCGGGACAAGCGGGGTCCAGAAAATGTATCATCCCGGGGATGAACTGATCTACGTTCTCGAAGGCACTTTGGAAATCACCATCGCCGGGGAACGTTACCTGCTGCGTCCGGGGGACAGCATCTCCTTCAAATCCCACTTGCCCCACCGCTGGGACAATGTCGGCGAACAGGAGGCCAAGGTCATCTGGACCCTCTCCCCCTTCACCACCATCTGACCGATGAAAGGCCCCGTTCATGGGCTTGCTCAGCCGCTTCTTCGCCCCCAAGGATCCGCTGGAAAATCTCCGCGACCTGGCCCGTGACGAACGTTGGGCCGATCTCCTCCGCCAGGGAGAAGACCCCAAGCAAGGATTGCACCCCGAGGCCCGGGCCGAATGGCTTTCCCTGGTGACCGAGGCCGGGGATCGCCTGGCCGAACTCAATCTTACGGAAGGGGAGGCCTGTCTCCGGACCGGCGACCGGGAACGGGCTCTGGAGCATTTTCACTTGGCCGCCGATCAGGGCCGGGCCCCCGCCTTATGCGCAGCCGCGCAAAAACGTCTTGCCGATCTTTCCGCTCCCGCCGCCGTGAATTCTCCCGCCAAAACGAAGGCTTCATCCTGCTGTGCCTCGGGCTGCGCCTCGACGGCTTCGTCTTCGGCCGGGGAGGCCGATATGCCCGATCCGGAAACCTGCCTGGAACTGGTGTTGGCCAGCTATCCTTCTGATCTGGCCGATCGTTACCGGCGTACCGGTACGGCCTTCCGTCTGGCCTTTCTGGCCGCGCACGAAGGGCGCGATGCCGAGGCTCTGGCCGGTTTCGAGGCACTGCCCGCGGAGGAGCGGGATGACCTCTTTTATTTCGAACGGGGCGCCCTGCGCGCCCGCATGGGGGATATCGCCGCCGGGCGCCGGGATCTGGAGCAGGCGGTGGTGATCAATTCCGTCCATCCTCTCGCTTACGAAACCCTGGTGCGCCTCGATTTTCACGAAAACCGCCTGCCAGAGGCCGAAGCGCGTCTTCAGCGCATGCTCTCCGCGAATCTGACGCCGGCCTTCTGCCATGGCTGTCTGGCCCGTCTGCGGGCGGCCGAGGGCAACCTGGACGCGGCCCTCGTCCACGGCGAAGAAGCCCTGCGGGAAGGGCCGGCGGAGATGGAGGTTCTGCTTTTGACGGCGAACCTGTATGAGCGGGCCGGACGCTGCGCCGAAGCGGAAGGGTTGTTAAAGCGCCTGCCGTCTTCGGGCTGCGGCGGGGCGCCCCATGTTTTGCTCGCCGAGTTCTGGCTGCGCCGGGGACAATTCCTGAAAAAAGCCCTGCAATCCTTCCGTGCCGAGGCCTCTCGTGATCCCGCCAACCCCCGCTGGCCGCTGCGCATGGCCCAGGCCTGCGCGGACCTGGGCCGGTTCGAGGATGG
The DNA here is from genome assembly GCA_034002365.1 of Trichloromonas sp. Lineage (GTDB taxonomy): Bacteria > Desulfobacterota > Desulfuromonadia > Desulfuromonadales > Trichloromonadaceae > Trichloromonas. The sequence continues at coordinate 15,865 of JAVFAR010000015.1, read as the reverse complement.
CCGTCCCTGGCTGGAACGGCTGCCGACCGTGGACGAGCTCGCTCCCGATTTGCGCCACGAGGCCGACGAGATCCTGATGCGCTATGGTAAGTAGCTGATAATTCATAACCTCCTATTGACAGGGGTCGGCCTGAAAGTATATTGTTAAAAACATTGCAGGAACGGAAAACTACGATGCAAGGGGAAGAGCGGGTTCGCAGGGTTCATACCTTCAGGAGGCGTCATGAACAAGTCGGAACTGGTGGAAAGCCTGGCCAATAAGAAGAATCTGACCTACAAGAAAGCCGAGGAAATCGTCAACCTCATTTTCGATTCCATGACCCAGGCGCTGGTCGAAGGCGGGCGCATCGAGATTCGCGGTTTCGGCAGTTTTGTGGTCAAGGATTACAAATCGTACATGGGACGCAATCCCAAGACCGGTGAAGTGATTCAGGTGATGCCCAAAAAACTCCCCTTCTTCAAGGTCGGCAAGGAACTGCGCGAAAGGGTCAATCAGCCCTAAACATGCCTCCTCTTACTTCTTCCCCATCTTAACGGAATTCCGAACCGGGGCGTTGTCCCCGGTTTTTTCATGAACGTGGGGGAGGCACGTTGCATTCCGGGGCGATGAAATGGTATTTTCATCCTTGACCCATTCTCCTTTATGCCGACGCGATTCCGATTCGGGACTTCATGAAACGCTGGCCGATCATCCTCCTCTTTTGTCTGGCGCTCATCGGCGGGCCGCTACGTCAGGCCTCGGCCAATCCCACCCAATATGGCGACACCGGCCTTTTGTCGCAACCTTCCGCCGAAACCCTCAACGCCGGCAATATCTGCATCGGACTCTGGGGCAACCATGCCGCCTCCAGTGGAGAGGGGAGCGATGCCACCATCCTGCCGGCGGCCATCACCCTCGGGCTGGGAACCTTTATGGAAGCCTACGGCTCCTTTCCCAACCTGCTTTTCAACGATGACGAACTCGCCAGCGGACGCGGGTACGCCAATCTCGGCTTCAAACTCCGCGTTCTCGGTAAACGCTCTTCTCCCTTCAAACTCGCCGTCGACGGCCAGATGCGCCGCCTGGTGACGGATGATCCCGAATACGACGGCCTGACCGATATCCTTGGGCGTCTGATCGCCAGTTACAAGCCGGGGAAGTTTGGGGTTCACCTCAACACCGGTTATCTCAATACCGAGTCCCCCCCCGATATCGACTATGACGATCAATATATTTTCGGAGCCGGCCTGGAATTCCTGCCGGCTTACCGCCTGCGTCTGATCGCCGAACTTGAAGCCCAGACGGAAAAGTTCAAAGGGGCCGATGCCCCTCTGGAAGCGACCCTGGGCCTGCAATATTTTCTCATGCCGCACCTGACCCTCAACTTCGGTGTCGGTCTCGGGATGAGCGATGCCAGTCCCGACTGGCGGGCGCTGGTGGGCCTCAGCGGCTGCCAGGGCGTGGGGAACTTCATTACTCCCATCGAGCGGGTCACCGAAGATGCCCCGGAAAAAGACGGCGACAAGGGCGAGGATCAGGAGAAAAAAATCCGGCTCAAGACCCTGACGCCGCTGCTCTCCCTCGGCGGCCAGGAGACATCCCCCGTTGCCCGGTGGGAGTTGCCGGTTCCCGCCGATGAGCCGGAGATCATCGTCGGCCCCGAGGAAAATCTCAAGGTCGAGACTCAGCCGGTGCTGGAAGGGCTGGCGGTGGCTTCCTTCGATGCCGGCGAGAAGGCTCCGCCGGCGGGTGAATCCGTTGTTCCGACCCGTGCCGCCGTTTATCGGCAGTTTCGTCTGCCCGACACAATTTTCGCCGCCGACCAGCGCAGCCTCTCCGACGAAGGGCGGGAAAGTCTTTCTCTGCTGGCCGACGCCTTGCGCGCCGACCGGCAATGGCTGCTGGTGCGCATTGACGCCCATACCGACAACGTCGGTCCCGACCAGTACAATGAGGAGCTCTCCCGGCAGCGGGCGGCGGCCGTCGCCGGCTATCTGGTGTTGCGTCAGGGGATCGAACCGAAGCGGGTCTTTGTGAAGGGCTTTGGCGAGAGTCTGCCGATCGCCGACAACGCCCTCCCGGAAGGGCGTGCCGAAAACCGCCGGATCGAAGTGCGGGTCTTGACCCCCCGGGAGATCGTGGAATGATCCGTCCTTGCCCTTATTTGTCGAACCTCTGTCCGAATCGGACCGACCATGAGTGACATCCATCTTTTGCCGCTCAAGGCAAGCGCCCTTTTCGCCGGCATGTCCGAGGCGGAAATCGGTTCTCTGAGCGGCCTTTTCGAAGAGAAGCCGATTCCGGCGGGGAAGACGGTATTCATCGAAAACATGCCCGGGGAATCTCTCTATCTGATTCGCGAAGGCACCATCCGCATTTCCAAGATGCTGGCCGAAGGGGACGAACAGACGCTGGTGGTTCTCGCCGCCGAGGATACCTTCGGCGAGATGGCGGTTTTGGACAGCGCCCCCCGCTCCGCCACCGCCCGGGTGATCGAGGATGCCCGCCTGCTGAGCATCGGGCGGGCGTCTTTCGAACGTTTCTGCGACAGTCACCCGGCCTTGGGGCTGAAGCTGTTACGTAACATCAGCCGCATTCTCGCCCGCCGGGTGCGCGAGGAGCATGAGGAATTCCGCGCCCTGCTCAATCTTGCCCTTGGGCGCAAAGAGTCCTGATCCTTAAAACCGAAAAGAGGCCTGCCCATGAAGACCGCCGGAGCCTGGTTCTTGCTTGTGCTTGTTGTCTGTCTGTGCGGCTGCGGCGTTACCGTCGTTCCCCGCGCCACCGCGACCGCCCAGGTCGACCCGGCCGACAACTCCATCAGCGAAATCCGCAACGGCGTCTTGGTCAAGGCCCGTCTGCATGACCCGGATTTCGCCCCCGTCCTGAGCGAGGGGAATCTCACCGCTTTCGAGCTGACCGTCGGCAATCGGACTGGGAAATCCTTGTCTTTGCCCCTTTCCGCGTTTCTGCTGATGGATGATCGCGGAACGCAGTATTCTCCGCTGCCTCCCGAACGCGTCAACGAAATCCTCCGCCGCAATTCTCCTTACCTGCTTCCTTATCCCTACGTCGGCTACTATTATCTGGAAGATATGGAGAAAGCCGCGGCGGCGCGGGGATTCACCAGCTCGCGACCTTATTTCGCCCAGAACCGTCCCGCCGATGCCCTGGTCGGAGCCCTCGACAACCTGGACCTGGTTCCCGATGCGCAGGTGACCGGCCTGGTCTTTTTCACCATCGATCTGACCCGCGTGCGTTCCGTGGAATTGCGCGGCTATCTGACCCCGGCGGCCAAGGATGTAAATGCCGATTTTACGCTCCCCTTTTACGTTGAAAAAAAGTGATGCCTCCTTTATAGTTCCCCCGTTTTCGAAGCCCATCCCCTTAATCCTCCTCGACGGCCCGATGCATCGCACGCCGGCGGAGTTCATTCCGCGTGTCGGCCCGTTCATTTATAGGGAGTTAACATGCTGGACATTCTTCTCAATGAGAAACTGATTTTCGGCCTGGTCGGCGGACTGGGATTATTTCTCTTCGGCATGAAAATCATGTCGGAAGGGTTGCAGAAGATCGCCGGCGACCGCATGCGCAAGATTCTTGCCGCTCTGACCAATAACCGTGTTGTCGGCACGCTAGTCGGCATCGCGGTCACCAGTATTATTCAGTCTTCCAGCGCCACGACGGTCATGGTGGTCGGCTTCGTTAATGCCGGTCTCATGTCCCTGGTCCAGTCCATCGGCGTTATTCTTGGGGCCAACATCGGCACCACCATCACCGCCCAGCTTATCGCGTTTAAAATAACCAAATACGCCCTGCCTGCCATTGGTCTAGGCGCCGGCTTGAAACTTTTTGCCTCCAGTCGAAAGTGGGTCTATATCGGGGAGATCTTTTTGGGGTTCGGTATTCTGTTTTTCGGCCTGCAAATTATGGAACAGGCCTTCGAACCTCTTAAAACCAGCCAAGAATTTCGGGATATTTTTGTGATGGTGGGCGATCATCCTCTGCTCGGTGTACTGATCGGCACCGTTTTGACCATGATCGTCCAAAGCAGCAGCGCCACCATCGGTATCACCATCGCCTTGGCTGGGGCTGGGCTGATTTCTTTCGAGGCAAGCGTGGCTCTGGTTCTAGGGGAGAATATAGGCACGACCATCACCGCCAACCTGGCCGCCATCGGCACCAACCTCGCCGCCAAGCGCACGGCTTTTGCTCATTTTCTTTTCAACTTTCTCGGCGTCGCTTATATGCTGTTGCTGATGCCTTTTTTTCTCTCCTTCGTCAACAGCATCACTCCCGGGGATGCCGATTTTGTCATTCAGACCCAACAGCAGGCCCAGACCCTGGGGGGTGTTATCGGCGACAAACCCTTTATCGCCCGACATATCGCCAATACCCATTCGCTCTTCAATATCGTCAACACCATCATCTTTCTGCCCCTGGTCGGTATCCTGGCCAAGCTGACCACCATCATCATCCGCGGCCGGGACGAGGAGATGGAATTCCATCTTAAATACATCGATAACCGCGTCCTCAATACGCCCCCCATCGCTCTGGGGCAGGCCAAGGCCGAGACCCGCCGCATGGGCCAGATTGCCCTGGAAATGCTCGACGAATCCTTGCTTTTCCTGAAGGACGGCAACGAAAAGCGGATCCCTGCTCTGGAAAAGAAAGAAGAACTTGTCGATCTTCTGCAGAAAGAAATCACGGACTTTCTTGTCGCCCTGTCGCAGAAATCCATTACCCAGGATACCTCCAAGGAGATCGCCTCGATGATGCACATGGTCAACGACCTGGAGCGGGTCGGGGACCACTGTGAAAATCTCTGGCGCCTCGGCCAGAAGAAGGCCTCCCAGAAGATCATCTTTTCGGAGGTGGGTGAGGCGGAACTGGTGCAGATCGGTGAGAGTACCAAGAGCCTGCTGGAATTCGTCGTCGCCGGCCAGGCGCGAGAAGACAAGACCATCCTGGAAAAGGCCCGGCACATGGAAGACAACATCGATTACCTGGAAGAATCGATGCGCAACAATCACATCGCCCGCCTTAATACCGGCGAGTGCGCGGTCCTGCCCGGCCTGATCTTCATCGATATGCTGCACAACTTCGAGAAGATCGGCGACCACACCTTCAATGTGGCGCAAGCGGTGGTGGGAGAGAAATAATTGTTCGCGGCCATCGACATCGGCACCAACACGGTTCGCATGTTGCTGGCCGAAGTCGGGCCTGAGGGTCTGGCGCCTGTTCGTTACGAACGCTGCATAACCCGCCTGGGCGGCGGGTTGTGTCCCGTGAAGGGTCTGGCACCCGATGCCCGGGAACGGACCCTTTGCGCGTTGCGCGCCATGAAGTCGCAGTTGGATGCACACACCGTCCGCCGGGTGCGGGCCGTCGGCACCCAGGCTCTGCGCCTGGCGGCGAACGGCGCGGATTTCGTGCATGCCATCCGGCAGGAACTGGACATCGCCGTCGAAATCATCAGCGGCGATGAGGAGGCCCGCCTCAGCACCCTCGGCGTATGCGAAGCCCTGCATCCCCGGCCTCCGTCCACTCTGATCTTCGACATCGGCGGCGGCAGCACCGAGTTTATCCTGCTGGAGGGGGACCAGCGCCGCTTCGCCCGCAGTTATCCCCTGGGCGCGGTGCGTCTGGCCGAATCGTCGGAGAAACCGGGACAAGTGATCGACGGCATCCTGGAACTGCTGGAGCGAGATTTGCGGGAAGCCGGTGCGGTAATCGCCGAAGATACCGTCCTGGTCGGCACCGCCGGCACCGTCACCACCATCGCCGCCCTCGACCTGGAAATGACCGAATACGACTGGCGGCGAGTGAACAACCACCGGGTTTCCCGGGAACGGGTCGAGGATTTTCTTCACCGCCTGCGGCCCATGTCCCTGGCCGAACGGGAAGCTCTTCCGGGGATGGAAAAGGGGCGCGGCGATCTCATCGTTCCAGGTCTTTCGATCGTCTCCGGCCTTCTTCGCAGATTCTGCAAGCGGGAAATTATCGTCAGTGATTTCGGGCTTTTGGAAGGGATTGTTGTGGATCTGGCGCAAGCTTCGGTAAGTTGACTTTTCCCCCCGATTGTCTATATTCACGCAATTATTCAATTCATCTCAACCGAGGAGATCTATGTCACAGGCCATTTTGTCCGGCAACGAAGCCTTTGCCCGCGGCGCCTTCGAAGCCGGCGTGCGTGTCGCTTCGGCCTATCCCGGCACGCCAAGCACCGAAATTCTTGAAAATATCGCCCAATATCAGGAAATCGATTCCAGTTGGGCGCCCAACGAGAAAGTCAGCCTGGAAGTCGCCATCGGCGCCAGTTTCGGCGGCGCCCGCGCGATGGTGGCGATGAAACATGTCGGCCTCAACGTCGCCGCCGATCCCTTCATGACCCTGTCCTACATCGGCGTGCGCGGCGGACTGGTGGTCGTGGTCTGCGACGACCCGGAAATGCACTCGTCGCAGAATGAACAGGACAGCCGCCATTACGCCCGCCTGGGCAAGGCGCCGATGCTCGAACCGGCCGACAGCGCCGAAGCGCTGGCTTTCACCCGTTTGGCCTTCGAGTTGAGCGAGCAGTTCGACACCCCGGTGCTGCTGCGCTCCAATACCCGCATCTCCCACGGCAAATCGATCGTCACCCTGGGCGAGCGCGTCACCGGTCTGCCCGATCCTAAAATCGAGCGCAATCCCGGCAAGTTCGTCATGCTTCCGGGCAACGCCCGCAAGCGTCATCCGCTGGTGGAACAGCGCCTGCTCGATCTCAAGACCTGGGGCTGCGACCAGGAAATCAACCGCATCGAAGAGGGAGAAGGGGAGATCGGCGTGATTACCGCCGGCATCGCCTACCAGTACGCCAAGGAAGTGCTGCCCAAGGCCCACATCCTCAAGCTCGGCATGGTCTACCCCCTGCCGGAGCAGTTGATTCGCGACTTCGCCGCCCGCTGCAAGACCCTTTACGTCATCGAGGAGCTCGACCCTTTTATCGAGGAACAGGTCAAGGCCCTGGGGATCGAGGTCAAGGGCAAGGAGATCTTCCCCCTTTGCGGCGAATTCTCCCCCAGCCGCGTCGCCGCCGCCTTGGGCTTGCCCCAGTCCCAGGGAGTCGCGGTGCCGTCGGAGCCGCTCCCCAACCGGCCGCCCAATATGTGCCCCGGTTGTTCCCACCGTGGGGTCTTTTTCGCGCTCAAGCGCCTCGGCGCCTTTGTCACCGGCGACATCGGCTGCTATACCCTGGGCGCGCTGCCGCCCCTGTCGGCCATGGATACCTGCGTCTGCATGGGCGCCGGCATCAGCAACGCCACCGGCGTCGCCAAGGCCCTGGGCGAGGCGGAACGGTCCAAGGTGGTCGGGATCATGGGCGACTCGACCTTTCTCCACTCGGGCATCACCAGTCTGATGGACATGGCCTACAGTAAAACCCCGGCCACGGCCATTATTCTCGACAACCGCATCACCGCCATGACCGGCCGCCAGGACAATCCCGGCTCGGGCCACACCCTGGCCGGACTGGAAGCGGTTCCCGTCAACCTGGAGGCGATCTGCCGCGCCGTCGGCATCCGCCATGTCCAGGCCGTCGATCCCTACGATCTCGCCCGGACCCAGCAGGTGATCGACGAGGAGATGCGCCGCCCGGAGCCTTCCGTGGTCATCGCCCGACGTTCCTGCATGCTCGACCGTCACGGTCGCGGGGTACGCAGCACGCCGCTCTTCGTCAAGGCCGACGTCTGCACCGCCTGTAAGGCCTGCGTGAAAATCGGCTGTCCCGCCATCGAATGGCGGGTGGGGGAAGAGGGCGGCAAGGGCCGCGCTTATGTCAACCAGGCGCTCTGCGTCGGCTGTGGTCTCTGCCGACAGGTCTGTAAATTCGATGCTTTTGGAGTCGGTCATGAGTCCTGATGTGAAAAATATCCTGCTCGCCGGGGTCGGCGGCCAGGGCACCCTGCTGGCCAGTGAGATCCTTTCCGAAACCCTGATGCTGGCCGGGTTCGATGTGAAAAAGAGCGAAGTTCACGGCATGTCCCAGCGCGGCGGCAGCGTGACTTCCCATGTCCGCTACGGCAAGAAGGTCTACAGCCCGCTCATCCCCGACGGCCAGGTCGACGTGCTCTTCGGTTTCGAACTGCTGGAAACCTACCGTTATCTCTCCACCCTGCGTCCCGGCGGGGCGGTGGTGGTCAACGACCTGAAAATCATGCCTGCGACCGTGGCCATGGGAACGGAAAGCTATCCCGAGGATATCCCCGGGAAAATCCGCGCCGTCTGCGCCGAAGCCAAGATCGTCGACGGCCTCGATCTGGCCCTGAAGGCCGGAAACTTCCGTACCGTCAATACCGTCCTCCTCGGTGCCCTGTCGCAACGGATGGAGATCGCTGAGGATTTGTGGCTGGCGGGCTTGCGGAAGATGGTTCCGGAAAGGTTCCTGAAGGAAAATCTCGCGGCTTTCCAGTTGGGGCGTCAGGCCTGATTCTTTAAACGTTGCATTTTGCAAAAAGGGTTGCTCATGATCTGGAACGATGAATTTGAAACCCTGCCCCGGGAAGTCATCGAGTCGCTGCAAGTCAAGCGTCTGCGTCAGACTTTGCAGCGGGTCAACGCCACGGTCCCTTTTTATCGTGAGCAGTTCCGCAAGGCCGGGGTGACGCCGGAGCAGATCAAAAGCCTTGACGATCTGCGCCGTCTGCCTTTCACCCTCAAGCAGGACATGCGCGACAACTACCCTTACGGACTCTTCGCCGTCCCTCTGGAGCAGATCGTGCGCATCCACGCCTCCTCCGGCACCACCGGCAAACCGACGGTGGTCGGCTATACCCGGCGGGACATCGACACCTGGTCCGAGCTCATGGCCCGTTCCTTCGCCGCCGCCGGCGCCCACAAGGGGGACGTCATCCATAACGCCTACGGCTATGGGCTCTTCACCGGCGGTCTCGGCGCCCATTATGGCGCCGAGCGCCTGGGCGCCTCGGTCATTCCCATGTCCGGCGGCAACACCAAGAAACAGCTGATGATCATGCAGGATTTCGGCTCGACGGTGCTGACCTGCACGCCCTCCTACAGCCTCTATCTGGCCGAAGTGGCGGCCGAGGAGGGGATCGACTTCAAAGCCCTGAAACTGAAAGTCGGGATTTTCGGCGCCGAGCCCTGGAGCGAGGAGATCCGCAACGAAATCGAGGCCAAACTCAATATCAAGGCGATCGATATCTACGGACTCTCGGAAATCCTCGGCCCCGGCGTCGCCATCGAGTGCATCGAGGCGCAGAAAGGGCTGCATATCTGGGAGGATCATTTCATCCCCGAGATCATCGACCCCGATACCGGCGAGGTGCTTCCCCATGGCGAACGGGGGGAACTGGTGATTACCACCATCACCAAAGAGGGGATTCCCATGATCCGCTACCGCACCCGCGACATCACCCGGATCATCCCCGAGCCCTGTATCTGCGGCCGCACCCATGTGCGTCTCGAACGGATGAGCGGACGCAGCGACGACATGCTCATCATCCGCGGGGTCAATGTTTTCCCGTCCCAGATCGAGAGCGTGCTGATCACCATCGAAGGGGTCGAGCCCCATTACCAGCTCATCGTCGACCGGGAGGAAAATCTCGATACCCTGGAAGTGCAGGTCGAGGTCAACGAACAATCCTTTTCTGACGAAATCAAGGTTTTGCAAGGCCTCTCCACGCGCATTCAGAAGGAGATCAAGGACATGCTCGGCGTCACCTGCAAGGTGCGCCTGGTGGAGCCGAAGAGCATCGCCCGCAGCGAGGGCAAGGCCAAACGGGTGATCGACAAGCGCAAGGAACAGTGACCGTTCGCAACCAGTCAAGGGGGTACCATGAAGGTCGAACAGATTTCCATTTTTATAGAAAACAAATCGGGACGGCTGGCGGAAGTCACCCGGGTGCTGGGCGAGGCGGGCGTCAACATCCGCGCCCTGTCCCTGGCGGATACTTCGGATTTCGGTATCTTGCGGCTCATCGTTAATAAAACGGATGAAGCCAAGGCGGTGCTGAAAAGCAAGGGTTTCACCGTCAACAAGACCGACGTGGTGGCGGTGGAAGTGCCCGACCGCCCCTTGGGTCTGAACAGCATTCTTGAGATTCTCGACCAGGGCAAGGTGAATGTGGAATACATGTATGCCTTCGTCGAGCGCTGCGGTGAGAATGCCGTCATCATCTTCCGCTTCGACAATACCGATGAGGCCATTCAGGTGCTGACCCAGGGCGGCATCACGATTCTTAAAGGTGAACGCATCTACAATATGTAGAAATGATTTCTGATGTCTAAATACGAAAATAAGCAGCACGCAGCCCCGGTCGAACGTATCTGGGATCCGGCCAACGAATGCATGTCCCGGGAGCAACTGGATAAGCTTCAGTTTGCCCGTTTGCAAGAGACTGTGCGCCGGGTCTGGGAACGGGTTCCCTGTTATCAGGCGAAATTTCGTGAACTCGGCCTGGTCCCCGAGGATATCCGCAGTCTCGCCGATCTCGCCCGATTGCCTTTCACCACCAAGGAAGACCTGCGGCTGAACTACCCTTACGGTATGTTCGCCGTGCCCCTGCGCGAAGTGGTACGCATTCATTCCTCGTCCGGCACCACCGGCAAGCCGACGGTGGTCGGCTATTCCCGGAACGATCTCGGTACCTGGTCGGAACTGGCGGCCCGCTTCATGACCGCCGCCGGTGTCACCCAGGACGATATCGTTCACATCGCCTTCGGCTACGGCCTCTTCACCGGCGCCTTCGGCCTGCACTACGGCGCCGAGCGCATCGGCGCCTCGGTCATCCCCATGTCCAGCGGCAATACCGACAAGCAGCTGATGATCATGCAGGATTACCGCTCCAGCGCCCTGGTCTGTACGCCGTCCTATGCCCTGACCATGGCCGAGCGCATGGATAAACTCGGCATCGACCGATCGCAGCTCTCTCTGCGGGTCGGTCTCTTCGGCGCCGAACCCTGGAGCGAGGAGATGCGCCGCGAGATCGAAAACCGCCTCGGCGTCATCGCCACCGATAACTACGGCCTTTCCGAGGTCATGGGGCCGGGCGTCGCCGGGGAGTGTCAAGAGCGCTGCGGCATGCACGTCTTCGAGGATCACTTCCTGCCCGAGATCATCGATCCGGACAGCGGCGAGGTGCTCCCCCCCGGCGCCGTCGGCGAACTGGTGCTGACCAGTCTCACCAAGGAGGCCTTCCCGGTCATCCGCTACCGCACCCGCGACATCACTTCCCTCGATTACGCCCCCTGCGCCTGCGGCCGCACCCTGGCGCGGATGCGCAAGACGATGGGGCGCAGCGACGACATGCTGATTATCAAAGGCGTCAACGTCTTCCCGACCCAGATTGAAGAGGTTCTCTTCCAGGTCGAGGGCTGCGAACCCCATTACCAGCTGGTCGTCGACCGGGTCGGCAATGTCGATACCCTGGAGGTGCAGGTCGAGGTCCGCGAGAGCATCTTCTTCGATGAAATGAAGAAACAGCGGGCCTTCGTCGAGATGCTGGAGAAGCGCTTGTTCTCCACCCTCGGGGTCGGCGCCAAGGTCAAGCTGGTCGAGCCGGCGGCCATCACCCGCCACGAAGGCAAGGCCAAACGGGTTCTCGACAAACGCCGGCTCTGATTGCCAACCACCTGACTTTATAGGATAAAATAAAATTCAAGCCGGATGAATTTATCCTTGACATTCCCGGCGCTATCGCCGATAATCCGGCCTCGTTGATTGACGGGGCGTAGCGCAGCCTGGTAGCGCACGTGCATGGGGTGCACGGGGTCGGAGGTTCAAATCCTCTCGCCCCGACCAACGAGAAAAAGGGAGTGACTTGGTCACTCCCTTTTTTTTCGGCGTGGTTCTTCAAGCCCGCCGCGAAGGATGAAGATCATGAAAGAACAGATTCAGCTGTTGCTGGAAGAAGCTCTCGCCGCCCTGAAAGGGAAGGGGCTGCTCCCCGCCGACCTTGAACCGGCCATTCAGATCGACCGCACCAAGGACAAGGCTCACGGCGACCTCGCCACCAATCTGGCCATGATCGGCGCCAAGGCGGCGAAAAAGAATCCCCGCCAGCTGGCCGCCGAGATCATCGCGCATCTGCCGCCGTCGAAACTGGTGCGCCAGGCCGAGATCGCCGGTCCCGGCTTCATCAATTTCCATCTCAATCCCGATTGGCTGGCCGAGCAGCTGGAACATGCCCTGGCCGATCCGCGCCTGACCATCCCCCTGGCCGATCCGCCGCAGACGGTGGTGGTCGATTATTCCTCCCCCAACCTGGCCAAAGAGATGCACGTCGGCCACCTGCGTTCGACCATCATCGGCGATGCCGTTTCCCGCACTCTCGAATTTCTTGGGGCTAGGGTCATCCGCCACAACCATGTCGGCGACTGGGGCACCCAGTTCGGCATGCTGCTGGCGCATATGGAAGCGCTGCAAGGGGAGGGGAGCGAGATCCGTATGCAGCTCGCCGACCTTGAAAGCTTCTACCGCGAGGCCAAGGGACGCTTCGACGCTTCCCCCGAATTCGCCGACCGCGCCCGGCAACTGGTGGTCGATCTCCAGTCCGGCGATGCCCACTGCAATCGCCTCTGGCGGGAATTTCTCGACATCTCCCTGACCCACTGCCAGCAGATCTACGACCGCCTCAACGTCGCATTGACCCGGGACGATGTGCGCGGCGAGAGCGCCTACAACGACGATCTGCCCAAGGTGATCGCGGATCTGACCGCCGCCGGGCTGCTCACCGAGGATCAGGGCGCCCGCTGCGTCTTTCTCGACGAATTCAAGGGGAAGGATGACGAACCCCTGCCGATGATCGTACAGAAGAAGGATGGCGGCTATCTCTACGCCACCACCGACCTGGCGGCGATCCGTTACCGCCTGCGCGAACTGGGCGCCGACCGTCTGCTCTATTTCGTCGACCATCGCCAATCCCTGCATTTTCAACAGCTTTTCGCCGTCGCCCGCAAAGCCGGGTTCGCCGATGCGAACACCCGCCTCGAACACATGGCTTTCGGCACGGTCATGGGCGAGGACGGCAAGCCTTTCAAGACCCGCTCCGGCGGCGTCGCCAAGCTCGCCGATCTGCTCGACGAGGCCGAGTCCCGCGCCTATGAGCTGGTCAAGGGCAAGAACCCGGAGATGAGCGAGGAGGAGCTGCGCCACATCGGCCGGGTGGTCGGCATCGCCTCGGTGAAGTACGCCGACCTTTCCAAGCACCGCACCAGCGATTACGTCTTCAGCTTCGACCAGATGCTCAGCTTCGAGGGGAACACCGCCCCTTATCTGCTCTACGCCTACACCCGCGTCGCCGGCATCTTCCGCCGGGGGGAGATCGACGCCGAGACGCTGCAAGGAAGCATCCGCCTGGAAGAAGAGGTAGAAAAGGAACTCGGCGGCAAGCTCGCCCAGTTCGGCGAAGTCGTAAAGCGCGTCGCCGAACGCGGCTGGCCGCATCTGCTCTGCGGCTATCTCTACGAGCTTTCCGGCATTTTCTCCGGTTTCTACCAGAGCTGCCCGATCCTCAACTGCGAGGACGCCGCCATCCGCGCCAGCCGCCTGAAGCTCGCCCGCCTCACCGCCCGGACGATTCAACAGGGCCTGGCGCTCCTCGGCATCGAGACGCTGGAGCGGATGTAAGTTGTCTTAAAAAAACATTTTTTACAGGGATGAAGGGGATGAAAGGCTTGCCTGTAAGCGTCCAATCAACTCGGTCGCCGCTTCATCGCCGTATTGTCGCGAACAGCTTTTTTCAGATTTCTCAAGGCGTCCTGACTTTTCCCGTCACGGCGCCTTTTGTTTTTCTTCTTGAACGATTATGATGGTGCAATTTTCCATCGTCCCACCACTCCCTCCGCAAAGGATTCCCATGAGCGAAGAAGCCATCGTCAGTTTCGCCGAGCTTGCCCTGGCCCCGGCCGTTTTCAAAGTCATCGACGAAGTCGGTTACGAAACCCCTTCGCCGATCCAGGCGCAAAGCATCCCGCCGCTGTTGGAAGGGCGCGATCTCCTCGGCCAGGCGCAGACCGGCACCGGCAAGACCGCCGCTTTTTCCCTGCCACTCTTGAGCCGCATCGATCCGGCGCTGAAATATCCGCAGATTCTGGTGCTGACGCCGACCCGCGAACTGGCCTTGCAGGTCGCCGAGGCGATGCAGACCTACGCCCGGCATTTACCGGATTTTCAGGTGCTGCCCGTCTACGGCGGGCAGAACATGAGCCAGCAGTTGCGCCAGTTGTCGCGGGGCGTGCAGGCGGTGGTGGGGACGCCGGGGCGGATTCAGGACCATCTGCGCCGGGGGACGCTCAAGCTCGATCGCCTGATTGCGGTGGTGGTCGACGAAGCGGATGAAATGCTCAAAATGGGCTTTATCGAAGAGGTCGAGCAGATTCTCGAACATGCCCCGGCCACGCGGCAGACCGCGCTTTTTTCCGCGACCATGCCGAGCGAGGTGTTGCAGGTGGCCCGCCGCCATCTGAAAGATCCCGTGGAAATCCGCATCAAGAACAAGACTTCGACGGTGGAGACCATCAGCCAGCGCTTCTGGCAGGTGAAGGGGCTGCACAAGCTCGACGCCCTGACCCGGATTCTCGAAGCGGAAGAGATCGACGGCATGATCGTCTTCGTCCGCACCAAAATCGCGACCGTCGAACTCTCGGAAAAGCTGGAAGCGCGGGGCTTTTCCTGCGCGCCCCTGAACGGCGACTTGACCCAGGCGATGCGCGAGAAGACCGTCGAACGGCTCAAGTCCGGCGCGCTCGACATCGTCGTCGCCACCGACGTGGCGGCCCGCGGCCTCGACGTCAAGCGCATCAGCCACGTGATCAATTACGACATCCCCTACGACACCGAGGCCTACATTCACCGCATCGGCCGCACCGGTCGGGCGGGAAGGGAAGGGAAGGCGATCCTCTTCGTCGCCCCCCGCGAGCGGCGCATGCTCAACGCCATCGAACAGGCCACCCGCCAGCCGATCACGCCCATGACCCTGCCGAGCCGCAAGGATATCACCGACCGGCGCATCGGCCTCTTCAGGGAGATGATCGCCGAGACAATGGAGTCGCAGGATCTGGAATTTTTCGAGGAACTGATCGACAACTATCAGGATGAATACGACGTCGGCCTGCGCCGCCTCGCCGCGGCTCTGGCTTATCTGGCGCAGAAGGACAAGCCCCTGCAAATGGAGGGGGGCGCCGAAGAGAAAATCACGGAAGCGCCGGAAACCGAAGCCAAGCCGCGTGTTCACGAGAAGTCCGGCGACATGCGCCGCTACCGCATCGAAGTCGGCCGCATCCACGGCGTCGAGCCGCGCCACATCGTCGGCGCCATCAGCAACGAAGCGCAACTGAGCAGCACCCACATCGGCCAGATCAAACTCCACGACGCCTTCAGCCTGGTCGACCTGCCCGCCGATCTGCCCAAGGAAACGGTGCGCCTGCTCAAAGACGTCTGGGTCTGCGGCCAGCGCCTGCAACTCAGCCTCGACGGGGGAAGGCCCGAGTCGGGCAAAGAAAAACCGTTCAAGAAAAGACCGGGGAAAAAGTTTGATAAGGCCGCGCGGACGAAACCGGTCGGGAAAAAACCGCCGGTGAAGAGAAAGGGCAAATTTGGTTCTGATTCTGATAAAATTTAATGATTCGCTGTTCATGCAAATATTTATAATTTCTTGAAATTAATCGACCGGATTGAGTGCACAAGGTGCACAAGCAGCGGCGGGTCAAAGAAGCAGCGGCGAGAAGCAGCGGCGGGTCAGGCTTCCACAGAAGCAGCGGCGGGTCAGGCTTCCAAGTTGCTAAGATGATCGACTGAGCGGAAAATCAGGTCCGAAGCGCAATCAACCTTGATAAACTATCGAATTTCCACAACTTCCTCCCCAGAGGGGAAAAATAAATCCGTCC
>JAVFAR010000014.1:0-35264 GCA_034002365.1 Trichloromonas sp. | reverse complement strand
CAAAACTTCGCCGACCACCCGCACGGCGTCGCCGACGACATGGCCGGAGCGGCGTTTGACCCGGACCAGCCGCCGGGCGCCGTCGGCGAAGCGCACCTCGACGGCGACGCCGTGATGGGCGCTGATGGTCCCCGGCGCGGCGGGCGGGTCGACGGAAGAAGCGGGCGACGAAGGCTGATTCACGGCGAATCCTCAGGTCAGGGTCGATGGGTTATTGCGACGGCCCGGGAATATCGGGCCAGGGGCATCCGCCGCGAAAGTAGCAGCGCCCGGTCGGCGAGTCAATATTTCAGCGAGAGTCGATTAGTGGGTCCCGCTGAGACTGGAATTCCGTCGGCAAAATAAGAACTTATGCTTTTGCATCATTGACAGCCCGGAGACAATCCGCTAAGGTCCCGCACTCATCCCGTCCGCCTCGCCGTTTTTTGCAGGCCGCCGCTTGCTCCCCTTAAGGAAATGATGCTCCATGTCTTTTGAATCTCTCGGCCTCCGCGCCGAACTGCTCAGCGCGATCGCCGCCCAGGGCTATACCACGCCGACCCCGATCCAGACCCAGGCCATTCCGGTGATTTTCGAGGGCTGCGACCTGCTGGCCGGGGCCCAGACCGGCACCGGCAAGACCGCCGCCTTTGCCCTGCCGATCATTCAGCGGCTGAGCGAAAAGGTGCCGCCGCAGAAGCGCCGGGCGCCCCGGGCGCTGGTGCTGGTACCGACCCGGGAGCTGGCCGCCCAGGTGAGCGGGCAGATGCAGAATTACGGCCGGCGGCTTTCCCTGCGCTCGACCACGGTCTATGGCGGGGTGAACATCCAGGCCCAGATCGAACGGCTGCATCGCGGCGTCGATATTCTGGTGGCGACGCCGGGGCGGCTCCTCGACCATGCCGAGCGCGGCACGGTGAACCTCTCTCACATCGAATTCCTGGTGCTGGACGAGGCCGACCGCATGCTCGATCTCGGCTTTATCGACGACATCCTCAAAGTCGCCGAATATCTGCCCGAACAGCACCAGGGGCTGCTCTTTTCCGCCACCTACTCGCCGAGCATCCGGCAGTTGGCCGATGAACTGCTCGATCACCCGCGCCACATCGAGGTGGCGCGGCGCAATCTCGCTGCGGACGCGGTGTCGCAGGTGGTTTACCCGGTGGAACGTGGGCGCAAGCGGGAGATGCTCTCGCACCTGATCCGCAAGGGGGAGTGGAGCCAGGTGCTGGTTTTTACCCGCACCCGCTACGGCGCCGACCAGCTGACCGAGGAGCTGCTTTTCGACGGCATCAAGGCGGCGGCCATTCACAGCAACAAAAGCCAGTCGGTGCGCACCCGGACGTTGGCGGAGTTCAAGCGCGGGGAATTCCGGGTGCTGGTAGCGACGGATGTGGCGGCCCGCGGCCTCGATATCGAACGGCTCCCTTATGTGGTCAACTACGAGCTTTCCCAGGTGCCCGAGGACTATGTCCATCGTATCGGCCGCACCGGCCGGGCCGGAGAAGGGGGCGTGGCCCTGTCGCTGGTCTGCCCGCAAGAACAGCCGCTGCTGGCCGCCATCGAAAAACTGCTCAGCTACGCCATCCCGCAAAAAACCATCGCGGAATTCCCGCAGGTTGCGGTTAAGCGGGGGGTGAAAGCAAAACCCGCCGCGCCGGGCAAGCGGCCGGCCAAGTCCAAGAAGAAATCTCCGGTCCCAGCCGCCAAGGCCGCCCCTGCGCCCAAACCGGCCGTTCCGGCCAAGCCCGCCCCGTCCCGCCGGAAAACCGCCGCGGCGCAACGGCCCGCCGCCAAGGCCGGGCGCCGTGGGGCGCGGTCCTGACCCCTGTTCGGCAGCGCGCGACCTTGCCGCTGAGTCGTCGTCCCGCCTCACGGGGGAGGGGAACAAAGATGAAGACAAAACAACCCAGGTTGCTTGCGCAGTCTGGGTTGTTTTGTCTTCATCTGTAATGGCCGAGGGGGCCAGGGGTCAGCGAGTTGAAGAGTTCATAGAGCAGGATGAACGGGAGAAAGGGACGAGCAGCGACTGGATGATTTTCGCGATTATCGACTTATATCCTGGGAAGAAGCCAGCGGTGGAATCGGCGGAAGAAAGATTTGTCCGACCCGGAATAACGGCTGCTCGGCAGTCAGAGACCGGACTCCGACATGCTCGCGATTTGTTGGGTTTCAAGTTTTGACCCCGAAGCCCCCCCCTCAGAAGATTCACTTTATTCGCGTAAGCATAAGGTTGAAATTTGATGATGTAGATATTCTGAAAGTTTGTGGTTCACCTAGGTTTAAATATGTAGATTGAGAGTGTGATTCATTCGGACATAACCCTGCGCCAAGATCAAGCCTGAAAAAGTGATTCCCAGGTTTCAGGCTAATAGAGATTGCTTGGCCTGGTTGTATCGCAAAGGCTTTGTCGTTATCTATATGTACCGTATGTGAACACCCTGCACCAGTGAATCCACGATCTCTTATGAAGTGGACAAGTTCATTTCCGTCTTCATGTTTTAGGTATTCACTGTTGTAAATATTTTCCTTGGGGATTGGCTTGGCTGCTTCCATATTTACCTGTGTTGTGGAACAACCTGAAAAAATAAGTGATACAAGTGCTAGTAGGATTAAGCGCATTCCCTCTCCTTTTTGAATCTAACGCCCGCCTAAACGGCGAGCAACTTGTTGCGAGTCCAGCGGCCGCAGGCCGCGATGTTTAAGGCGCTTGTTATGTGCGCTTCTCAAATTTGGCAAGTGTGTTTTTTAACTCGTCTAGTGCGCCCAATACCGCATTTTTGTATTCAGCATAAACACCATCTGACAATTTCTCGGCACGGTGAGCTATGCTATTTCGTTTCTTTCTGTACTTATTGTTTGAATCCATAAGGACTTTCAGTTTTGGTAGAGCCCCGACAGCGTCTTCTATTTGTGCGATCTGCGGTATGGTCGTGTTGGTGTACTCCAGTTGGAAATTCTTTATTTCTTTTGGCTTCGTAACAGATTGTGGGTTTTCTACGTAGACTAACCACTCATTCAATGAATTTTTTAATTTCGCCATAATACTCACAGTGGCAATTGGCTTCATTATATGTTCAAGGATTGACCATAAGGATATAAAGGCCATTTCATAAGAACCGTTGCTCTCGTATTCGGATGATAGAGAAACGTAATCTTTCTCCAACTCAGTCAATTGCTCATACAAACTATTACTCATAATCCTCCGAAGTTAATCAAGCACATAACGGTTCATGATAACCGGCGGCGACGCGAAGATTCGATCATCACCGCAATTTGATTTTGCTTTTCGGCAACGTAGCTCGCGTTTTCCGTCCGGTTGATTAAGTTGTTAGGTGTTTTTCTATTTCACCGTCGATAGCTATTTTTAAACTTTCTGGCTGATCAGTGCCAAGCCTGATTCTTTTTCCACTTTTAGGACTTCTAGGGACGCTCTTAATAGGACTTCTAGTAATAGGACTTCTAGGGACGCTCTTAAGAAATATAGGACTTCTAGGGACGCTCTTAAGAAATAAAACAACTACACCTCCAGCTTGAAATCGTAGTCCCGAGTAAGAATTTCCCCGCGTGCAACGGCATAGCTGATGCCCGGCATGCTCAAACCGAAGGCGCGAGAGAGTTCGGACAGCGACATGCCCAACTCCCTTGCGGCCCAGAAGCAAACGAGACTTCTTGCCTTGACCCTGGCGCTCTGGCGACTGCGGGAGAAGATGTCCGCGACTTCAATCTCCAAAAGCGCCGCAGCCCTCTCGGCAAGTCGCTGAAGGTCGTAACCGGAGGCTTTCAAGGCATACTGGCGATTCAGCGACTCGCCGGCCTGCGAAAGAATCGTCTCCACAAAATCCGATTCGCCCAGGATACGCTCATCGCTCATTACGTGGTCCCGGCCACTGCACTTTGTTTCCGTCCAGCCGCCGGCGCTTCGAATCAGCCCTCCCCCGGTCAAATCCTTACGCACCCCCTGTTGAAGCCCTTCCTCCAGGTAAGCAAGATATGCCTGTCTGGCGGTGAATGTTCTTGTTCCGAAAAGGGCTAAAACATGCGCCACATCCTGCCACGCCACTTCGGCAGCGCCGACCAGCGCACCATGACCGCAATACCGGTAACGCTGCAACCCGGCCAGATCGGCAACCAGACCGGCCCGGAGAGGATTTAAATGGATGTAGCGAACCAGTTCCTTGAGATAGATCTCTTCCTGGCAGACGATGGATTTGAAGCGGTTCTGGAAAAGCTGACCACTGCGGGAGTGGCGTTTGTTGAATCCAACAACATAGCCGGTCAGTAATCGGCGCATGAGATGGGACAGCGGAACATCGCCGGTCCGAAAAAGAAAGTGCGCATGATTGGATAACAGAACCCAGCCATAACAGGCGGTTCTGGTTTCCGGAAGCAATTTCTCCAGGCGCTGGAGAAAATCGTCCCTATCGGCTTTGTTGCGGAATATGTTGCGACGCTCTATGCCCCGGATCATCACATGATGGAAAACCCCGGGCGCGTCAAGGCGTGCGGTTCGTGGCATTTTGGGAGTTTAGTAACAGCGCCTGAGGCAGTCAAATTAATTTCTTAAGAGCGTCCCTCTTTCCTTCCTCTTATGTCGCCGCCGGCGAGGGGGGGATCGGAACGGAAGTCGCCCGGGGCCGTCTGAGCGGTCATCGGCTTGAAGGGGTGGAAACCATTATCCGCCAGCAGCCGAAATCAGGCAAAGGGATTCATTTCGGCTCGCGCCTGGTTTTTGACCGCGCCGGTTATCTCTACATTACCCTCGGCGATCGGGGGGAGATGGCGCGGGCCCAACGGGGGGATGACCATGCCGGTTCGGTGATCCGCCTGCACGATGACGGCCGGGTGCCCGCCGACAATCCCTTCGCGGGGCGTTCCGGGTGGCACCCGGAAATCTATTCCATCGGCCATCGCAACATACAGGGGGCGGCCTTGCATCCGCGAACGGGCGAGTTGTGGACCCATGAACACGGCCCGCAGGGCGGGGATGAGATCAACATCGTCCGGGCCGGCAACAACTATGGCTGGCCGATCATTACCTACGGGGTGAACTATGGCCTGGGCACCCGCATCGGCGAGGGGACGCACCGACAGGGCATGATCCAGCCGCTGCACACCTGGGTCCCCACCTCCATCGCGCCGTCGGGCATGGCGTTTTATGACGGAGAGCGCTTTCCGCGCTGGCGGGGGGATCTCTTTGTCGGCGCCTTGCGCGAACAGATGCTGGTGCGCCTGCGTTTCGACGGCATCCGCCTGGTCGAGGAGGAACATCTGCTCAAAGAAGAGCTCGGACGCATTCGTGACGTGCGCTCCGGGCCGGACGGCTATCTTTACCTGCTGACCGATCACCGCCGGGGGAAGCTGGTCCGCCTGGAGCCGCTCGGCGACACAGAGGAGTAACGCATTTCACCCCGTTGCCGCAGCGCTGGACCGGGCACGGGATTCCGCCCGGCCTTCTTTATGGTTTAGCCCCTCGATGGCCCGGAATGAAAAAAGGGTTGGCTGAAAATCAGCCAACCCTTTGATTTCTTTTGGTGGAGCTAGGCGGGATCGAACCGCCGACCTCTTGAATGCCATTCAAGCGCTCTCCCAGCTGAGCTATAGCCCCGTGCAACGGAGCCAACTTATAGCAAAGTCGGCGCGAGGGTGTCAACAGGTTTTTTTACGCTTTTTCGCGAAAAAATAATCCCTGCCGGCGCGGGCCGTCAAATAAGCAGACTGCCCAGGGAAAATGCCGCCGTTCCGAGCAGAAAGGGATCGCATTCCCGCGCCTTGCCCAGGGCGACTTTGATCGCCACATAGGAGATGAATCCGAAGGCCAGGCCGGTGGCGATGGAATAGGTCAGAGGCATGAGCAGCACGGTGAGAAAGGCCGGGGCCGCCTCTTCGAAGTCGTAGAAGTCGATCTGGCCGATGCCGCGCATCATGAAGATGCCGACCATGATCAGGGCCGGGGCGGTGGCGTAGGCGGGGACGGCGGCGATGAGCGGGGTGAAGAAGGCCGCCAGCAGGAAAAGCGCGGCGGTAACGACTCCGGTCAAGCCGGTGCGGCCGCCATCGGAGACCCCGCTCGCCGATTCGACGAAGGTGGTGGTTGTGCTGGTGCCGAGCAGGGCGCCGCCGACGGTGGCCAGGGCATCGGCGGTGAGCATCCGCGGCAGACGGGGGATTTCCCCGTGGGGATCGGCCATGCCCGCCTCCCGGCAGACCGCCAGCAAAGTGCCGAGGCTGTCGAAGAGATCGACGAACATGAAGGAGAAGATGCTGGCCCAGAGGGAAATCCGCAGGGCGCCGAGGATATCCAGTTGCAGGGCGATGGGGACCGGCGACGGCGGCAGGGCGACGATTCCTTCCGGCCAGGGGGAAACCCCAAGGAGGATGCCCAGGGCGGCGGTGCCGAGAATCCCCAGCAGCATGGCGCCGCGCACCCGCTTGACTTCGAGCAGGATGACCACGAACAGCCCGAAAAGCCCCAGGCGGGCGGGGGCGTCAAAGGCTCCCAACTGCACCAGCACCGCCTCGCTTTTGACCACCAGGCCGAGATTCTGCAAGCCGATGAAGGCGATGAAGAGGCCGATGCCGACGGAGGCGGCGAGGCGCAGGGTCAGGGGAATGGCCCGGGCCAGGCGCTCCCGCACCCCCAGCCAGGTGAGAACCAGGAAAAACAGGCCGGAAAGAAAAACGACGCCCAGGGCGGTCTGCCAGGGCACCCCCTCACCGAGAACCAGGGTATAGGTGAAAAAGGCGTTCAGTCCCATGCCCGGGGCCATCAT
The DNA here is from genome assembly GCA_034002365.1 of Trichloromonas sp. GTDB lineage: Bacteria > Desulfobacterota > Desulfuromonadia > Desulfuromonadales > Trichloromonadaceae > Trichloromonas. The sequence goes on along the minus strand of JAVFAR010000014.1, from coordinate 28,512 downwards.
CAGGGGGGCGTTGGCCCAGAGCGCCACCAGCAGGGTGCCGAGGGCGGCGATCAGGCAGGTGACGGTGGTCAGGGCGCCCCGATCCATGCCGGTCAGGGCGAGCATGGAGGGGTGAACGAAGATGATGTAGGCGCCGGTGAGAAAGGTGGTGATGCCGGCCACGACTTCGGTGCGCGGGGTGGTGCCGTGGCGGTGCAGCTGGAAGAGGCGTTCGAGCATGGGATTCCGCGGGCTCAGGGGTTGGGGGCTTGCAGCCGGGAGAAAAAGCGTTCGATATCCTTGCGCACGCCCAGACTCTGGGCCTGGTTGACGGCGTGAAAGAGGGCCAGACGGGCGAGATCGGCATCCCCGGCCCGCTCATAGGCCAGGGCCGTGTGATAGAGGATCCGGGCGCGCGGATCCTCTTCGGCGGTGGCATCCCGGGCCTGCTCGAAAAACAGCAGGGCTTCCTGGAGACGCCCGCCCACATAGGCCAGCACCCCCTGGGCATCGAGGTGCCGGGGGGAACCGGCGGGCAGCTGGGCCAGCAGCGGCCGGGCGGCTTCCGCATCGGCAAGTTTCAGCGTCAGCAGCAAAAGCAGGCGATAGCGCAGCTCCTGTTTTTCGCCCAGGTCCGCCCTCTCCTCGCCCAGCCCGCGCAGATAGGCCTTGCGCGCCGCCTCGGGTTGGCCGGCGGCTTCCAGCAATTCCCCCTGGCGGAGACAGAGGGCAACATCTCCAGGCCGCTGCCGCGAGGCACGCCCCACCGCCTCGGCCGCCCCCTGGTAATCCCGCTGCTCGGCCAGGGCATCGGCGCGGGCCAGATGTTCCTCGGCCGTCGTGCCGGAGCCCGAAATCAGGGCGCAGCCCGAAAGCAGGAGACCGGCAACCACGGCCGGAAAATATATTCGCAACATCTTTACCATCGCGGCACGATGCCCTAAAAAAAAGGGCCGGAGCATGGCCCCGGCCCGGTTTATCCGATCACTTTCCGTCAGGGCTTCATCCCGGTGATGCGATAAAGCGCCTCGATATATTTTTCGCCGGTCTTGCGCACAATCTCCTCGGGGAGCGGCGGCGCCGGCGCCTTTTTGCCCCAGTCGAGGGTTTCGAGATAATCGCGCAGAAACTGCTTGTCGAAGCTCGGCTGCGGGCCGCCGGGACGATAGAGATCCTTGGGCCAGAAACGCGAGGAATCAGGGGTTAGGGCTTCGTCGATCCAGATCACCCGATCCTCGAAAATGCCGAATTCAAACTTGGTGTCGGCGATGATGATCCCTTTGGTGTCGGCCAGATCGCGGGCACGCTTGTAGATCTCCAGGGTCGTGTTGCTGATGGTCTCGGCAATCTCCTGGCCGCAGAGCTCGACCACCTTGGCGAAGGGGATGTTCTCGTCGTGCTCGCCGAGTTCCGCCTTGGTTGACGGGGTGAAGATCGGCTCGGGCAACTGCTGGCTCTCCAGCAACCCGGAGGGGAGCGAAATGCCGCAGATGCTTCCGGTCTGCTGGTACTCCTTCCAGCCCGAACCCGAGACATAACCGCGCACGATGCATTCGACGGGCAGCGGCTTGGCCTTTTTCACCAGCATGCTGCGCCCTTCGAGCTGGTCGCGGTACTGGTGGGTGACGGCCGGGAAATCGCTCACTTCGGTGGCGACGATGTGATTGGGGATGATGTCGGCCATCTGCTCGAACCAGAATTTGGAAATCTGGGTCAGCACGAAACCTTTGTGCGGAATGCCTTCGTTCATGATGACGTCAAAGGCGGAGATGCGGTCGGTGGTCACCAGCAGCAGGTATTCGCCCAGGTCGTAGATATCCCGGACCTTGCCCCGGGTGACGAGCTTGAGATCGCTGAAATTGCTCTGGGTCAGAGTCGTTGACATGCCTTAAATGTCCTTTTCGATCGAGGATTGAATGGCGGGGGAAACGACAATGTTCGCCGCTGCCTTGAGGGCGTCCATCTTCTCTTTGAACAACTCTTCTTTCTTGCGGGTCAGCACCATCCTCTTGAGCTCCTCGCGACCGGCGGCGTCAAGCGCTGCCGGGTCGGCGGCCTGCCGCTCCTTGAGGACGGCGACCACGAACGTGCCGTCGACTTCATGGACGGCGGGCACCGCCGCCTGCTCCTTCTCCAGCGCGAAGGCGGCTTTGGCCAGTTCCGGGGCATTGCCGAGACGGGGGAGAAATTCGCCGTAGGCCCGGCTGACGAGACCGGTTTCTTCGACACTCAGCCCCTCGGCCGCCGCCCGCTCCTGCAGCGAGCCCCCCGCTTGCAGGGCGGCGAGCAATTCATCCGCCGCTGTGCGCGCCAGTTCCCGGGAACGCTGTTTGCGGTAGGCCTCTTCGACCGCGCCGCGCACTTCGCTCAGCTCGGGGATGCGACTCTCATGCCGCTCTTTCAGGCCGAAAAGAATCACCCCCTGCGGCAGAACGAGGGGCCGGGCCAGATCCTTTTCCCCCAGGGCAAAGGCGGCAGAGGAAATCTCCGGCGAGGCGCCGAGACCGTCGATCTCGCCGTCACGCTCGAAGAAACCGGTTTCCCGAATCTCCAGGCCATTGGCCTGAGCGGCGCTTTCCAGATCGCCGGTCTTGCGGTTGATATTGTAGGCATCCATGGCCTTTTCCAGGGCCAGCTGCCGACTCTTCTCGGCGACAACCGCGGCCTTGACTTCGTCCCGCACTTCCTCCAGAGGCTTGATTCCCGGCTCGATGTAACCGTCGCAGCGAATGATGTGGTAGCCAAAGGGGCTGGTGACGATTTCGCTGGTTTCTCCGGGTTTCATGGCGAAAGCGGCCTGTTCGAATTCGGGAACCATGACGCCGCGGGGGAAGAAGCCCAGGTCGCCGTCCTTGGGTACGGTGCCCTGGTCATCGGAATATTGCCGCACCAGGGCGGCGAAATCCTTGCCTTCCTTGACCTCGGCCAGTACCTTGCCGGCGCGCTGCCGTTGGCTCTCCCGGGTCGCCGGATCGGCGTCAAGGGGCACCTTGATCAGGATATGGGCCGCCTTGACCTGCTCGGGGATATCGAATTTGTCGAGATTGCGTCGATAGTACTTTTCCAGGTCTTCGTCGACGACGGCAACCTCCCCGGCATAACGGGCCGGGTCGAAAAGGAGATAGCGCAGGGCCACTGTTTCGGGCAGGCGAAACCCTTCCTTGGCGCCTTCGTAGAAGGCCCTGAGCGCCTCTTCGTCGATCCGCACCCGAGCTTCGAAACGGGCCGGCGCCAGCCGCACGAAGGCGAGGTTGATCTGCTCATTCTGCCGGCGGTATTCGTCGTCGATATCGGCCTCACCGACTTCGACCTGACCGATGATCGCCTCCCGCGCCTTTTCCGCCAGCAGCTGCTGGCGCTGGCTGCCTTCGAACTCCTCCGGGGTCAGGCGCTGATACGCCAGCACCTGCAGATAACGGTCCTTGTTGAAGGCGCCGTTTTCCTGAAAGGCGGGAACCCCGGCGATGGCGCTGACCAGTTCCTGGTCGCCGATCTTCAGCCCGAGACGGGTCGCCTCGCGGGAAAGCAGCACCTGCTCGACGAGCATATCCAGGGTCTGGCGGCGCAGGCCCAGCTGTTTTTCCAGCTCCGGGGTGAATTGTTCGCGGTAGATATTCTGATACAGGCTGTAAAGATTACTGTAGGCGGTTTGATAGTCGGCGAAACTGATGGCGGTATCGTCAATGGTCACCGCCACACTGTTGCCCTGGGCATCACCGCTGTCGCCGGGCGACGTGAGCATGGCGTAGCCGATGACGAAACTGAGGATGATAATGGCGAACGCCAGTTTTATGAAGACCGATTTCTGCTTTTTCCGGATCAGATCCAGCATGCCGCTGATGACTCCTTTGTGGGGTTTGAGGGCTTTAGAAACAGCGTAATATGTTAGACAATCAACTGTGCAAATGCAATATCTTTTTCCTTTTTCCAGCTTGAAATGCCCGGGGCTTTTTGGTAGGGTGAACGCCATTTTTGTAAGGTCCTGCGCCCGCGCCCGAAAGGAGATCACGGTTTTCTATGTTCAATCTATTTGATGCCATCTGGGGGATGTTTTCCAATGATCTCGCCATCGACCTGGGAACCGCCAACACCCTCGTTTACCTGAAAGGCAAGGGCATCGTCGTCAGTGAACCGTCCGTGGTGGCGGTACAGAAGGACAGCGTGGGGGGCCGCAAGGTTCTCGCCGTGGGCAAAGAGGCCAAAAAGATGCTTGGCCGCACCCCGGGCAGCATCGTCGCCATCCGTCCCATGAAAGACGGCGTCATCGCCGACTTCGACATCACCGAGGAAATGCTCCGCTATTTCATCCAGAAGGTCCATAACCGCAAGACCCTGGTGCGGCCGCGCATCGTCATCTGTGTCCCTTCGGGGATCACCCAGGTGGAAAAGCGCGCGGTCAAGGAATCGGCCGAATCGGCCGGCGCCCGCGAGGTCTATCTGATCGAAGAACCGATGGCGGCGGCGATCGGCGCCGGGTTGCCGATCACCGAGGCCTCGGGCAACATGATCGTCGACATCGGCGGCGGCACCACCGAGGTGGCGGTCATTTCGCTGGCCGGCATCGTCTACGCCAAGAGCGTTCGGGTCGGCGGCGACAAGATGGACGAAGCCATCGTCCAGTACCTGAAGCGCAAATACAACCTGCTTATCGGTGAGCGCACCGCCGAACAGATCAAGATCGAGATCGGCAGCGCCTACCCCGAGGAAGAGGTCCACACCATGGAGGTGAAGGGGCGCGACCTGGTCAGCGGCATCCCTAAAACCCTGGGAATCAACTCCACCGAGATCCGCGACGCCCTCTCCGAAACGGTCAACGCCATCGTCGAGGCGGTGCGCATCGCCTTGGAGCGGACGCCGCCGGAGTTGGCCGCCGACATCGTCGACAAGGGCATCGTCCTCGCCGGCGGCGGCGCCAACCTGCGGAACCTCGACGCCCTGCTGCGGGACGAAACCGGGCTGCCGGTGGTCATCGCCGAAGACCCCCTCTCCTGCGTGGTGCTGGGCTCCGGCAAGGTGCTCGACGAGCTCGACCTGCTCCGGCGAGTGACCGTCCCCTCCTGATCCGGCGCTTGCCGCACTACATTAATCCTGACGCGAAGAGGGCCATCGGCCCTCTTTTGCATGGTAGCGAAAGTTTCCGCGGATGTTCGATCTGCTGCGAAAATACCGAACCATCCTTCTGGCCGCCGTCATGGTTCTGGCCGCGCTTCTGCTTTATTCGCAGAATCTGCGCCGGGCCGAGGAGCGGACCAATCTTTTCGAGCGGCTGATTCTGCAGATCATGGCTCCGGCCCAGATCGGCCTGAAGGCGGGGATCGACCATGTTGTCGGCATCTGGGACCGGTATCTCTGGCTGATTGAAACCGAAGAGGACAACCTGTTCCTGCGGGAAGAAAACCGCCGACTGCGCAGCGAACTCGGGACCCTTCAGGAACTGCGCCTGACCAACGAACGCCTGAGCAAGCTGCTCGACTTCCGCGACCGGCAGGCCCTCACCGCCCTCCCCGCCCAGGTCATCACCGAAGATGCAACCAGCTGGTTTCGCACGGTGATGATCGACAAAGGGAGCGATGCCGGCATTCGCGAAGGCATGCCGGTGGTCGTCGCCGAGGGGGTAGCGGGCCGCATCATCCGCACCGCCCCCAATCAGGCCCGGGTGCTGCTGATCACCGACGCCTCCTCGGCGGTCGCGACCCTCATCCAGCGGAACCGCAGCCGGGGGGTCTGCCGGGGGAGCGGCACCGGCCTCACCTTCGAGTTCGCCCTGCGCGAGGAGGACATCGAGGTCGGGGATCAGGTCATCACCTCCGGCCATGGCGGCGTCTTCCCCAAGGGCCTGCCGATCGGCACCGTGGTGCGGGTCGAGCGGGAAGAGTACGGCATGTTCCAGCAGGTCGAAGTCGCCCCCGCCGTCGACTTCTCCCGGCTCGAAGAGGTCCTTGTGTTGCTGGAGGAGACTCCGTGAAACGCGGAACAGGCTTTTTTCTGCTCAGCCTGCTGCTGCTCTTTCTGCAAGTGGCGGTCCTGCCCCGACTGCTGCCGGACCATCTCAAGCCGGACCTCTTGCTGCTGGTAGTCGCCTACCTGGGGCTGACCCAGAGCTGGTTGCGCGGCGGCCTGTGCAGCTGGTACCTGGGCTCCCTGGAAGATGTCTTCGCCGGCAGCGACTTCGGCCTCTTCGGCATCACCTTTTTACTGATCTTTCTGCTGGTCAAAACCGGGGCGGGGCGCTTCAACACTGAAAATCCCCTTCTCTTGCTGCTGCTGGCCTTTTTCGCGACGATGGTTAAAGGCATACTGCTCAGCGTCCTGCTGCTGCTCTTCGCCGACGCCGGACGGCAATGGCCGCTGCTGCTGCACATCATCCTGCCCGAAGCGTTTCTCAACACCTTTTTTGCCCTGCTTTTCCTGCGCTGCCTGCCGCGCCGCCGCGGGGAACGCCGAAGCAGGCTGCAAAGCCTCTCCCGTGGATTGTCGCTATGAGCCTCAACAGCGGCTGGGAAGATAACCCCGGCCTGAAAAAACGCTTCATGCTCCTGTCCCTGGCGGTGGTTCTGATCTTCCTGCTGCTGGTGCTGCGCCTCTGGTATCTCCAGATCATCAGCGCCGACCGCTATCGGGGGCTTTCGGAAAAAAACCGCATCCGCTACATCCCCGTCGCCGCGCCGCGTGGACCGATCTACGACCGCAACGGTGAAATCCTGGTCGACAACCGCCCTTCCTTCATCATTTCCGTGCTGCGCCAGGAGGTGGAGGACAAGGACGCCCTGCTGACGCGTCTCGCCGGAATTCTCGGGGAGGATCCAGCGGAACTGGAAAAGCGCTGGCAGAGCGGCTCCCACTTTCCTCGTTATCGGCCCTTTCCCCTGGCCGAGGATGTCAGCCGCGAAAGCCTCGAAGTCATCCAGGAAAATTCCGTCAACCTGCCGGGAGTCCTCACCGAGGTGCGCCCCTTGCGTTCTTACCCCCACGGCGAGCTCGGTGCCCACCTCTTCGGCTATCTCGGTGAAATCACCCAAAAAGAACTGCAAAGCAAGCCGTTCAGCAGCGGCTACCGGCCCGGAGACTTTGTCGGCAAGCGCGGCCTGGAAAAGCTCTTGGAAAGGTATCTGCGCGGCATCGAAGGGGAACGGCTGCTGGAGGTGGATGTCAAAGGGCAGGAACTGCGCATCCTCAAAACCCAGGAGCCGCAACCGGGAAACAAGGTCTTTTTGACCATCGACCGGAAATTGCAGGCGGCCGCCGAAGCCGCCTTCGGCGAGGAAGCGGGCGCGGCGGTGGTGATGGATGTCAAGACCGGCGCGGTACTCGCCCTGACCAGCCGCCCCGCCTTCGATCCCGCGCTCTTCGCCCGGGGGATCTCCGGCAAGGAGTGGATCGAGCTGCTGCAGAACCCCCGCCATCCCTTGCAGGACAAAACCATTCAGGGACAGTATCCGCCGGGTTCGACCTTCAAGATGGTCACCGCCCTGGCGGCGCTCAAGGCCGGAGTGGCCTATCCCTCCACCACCGTCGACTGCGGCGGCGCCCTGAGTCACGGCAACCGCCGTTTCCGCTGCTGGAAGCGGGGCGGCCACGGCCGGGTCGATCTGAAACGGGCGCTCAAGGAGAGTTGCGACGTCTGGTTTTACAAGGTCTCGCTGGATCTCGGCATCGACCGCATCGCCGCCATGGCCCGCGCCCTCGGCCTCGGCATCCCCCTCGGGTTTCCCCTCGAAGGGGAAAAGACCGGCCTGATTCCCGACCGCCAATGGAAACAGCAGCGCCACGGCACCCGCTGGTACGATGGGGAGACGGTCATCGCCTCCATTGGCCAGGGTTATGTCCTGACCACCCCCTTGCAGCTGGCGGTCATGACCGCCGGTATCGCCAACGACGGCATCGTCCCGCGCCCCCAGGTCATCAGCCGCATCGAGGATCTGGCGGGGAACATCCTGGAGGAGATGCAGCCGGAAATCCTCAACGACGCCCAACTCAACCCCAGCGATCTCCAGGCCGTCAAAAGGGGGATGGAAGCGGTGGTTAACGAACCCGGCGGGACCGCCTACAAAAGCCGCTTGGACGAGATCCGCATCGCCGGCAAAACGGGCACTTCGCAGGTGGTCAAGCTCAAGGACGATCACGCGCCGAAACGGGAGATCGCCTACCGGTTCCGCGATCACGCCCTTTTTGTCGGCTATGCTCCGGCCCAAGCCCCGGAGATCGCCGTGGCGGTGTTGCTGGAACATGGCGGCAGCGGCGGCAGCAACGCCGCCCCCGTGGCCCAGAAGATTTTTGCCGCCTACTTCGACGTGCCCATTCCCGTCCATGCGCCCTCCCCGTTGCCGCCGGAGGGTTTGCCGCCCACTCCGAGCGACGCGGTGAACGGCCTGCCGACTGTGGTTGAAACCGTGCTGCCGCCCGGACCTCCCGCCCTCCCTCCGAGCATCCCCCCCACCGCCCCGACTGGGGCGGAGCGGAGCTTGCCGCCGGGAGTCGAAGAAATCGTTCCGGAAGCGGAAGGAGACTGATCGCCATGTTCGACCGCAGGCTTTTGACCCATTTCGACTGGGTGTTGCTGCTCACCGTCCTGACGGTGGCGGGCGTCGGCATCCTCAATCTGTACAGCGCCACCTCGATCTGGACCGGCGCCGGGCCGCCGATTTACCTCAAGCAGATCTACTGGCTGGGGATCGGACTGACCATCGCCCTGGCAGTCAGCAGCGTCGACTACCGGCATCTGGAGTATTGCGGTTTCTTCCTCTACGGCCTGACCCTCTGCCTGCTGCTCGCGGTCCTGCTGGTGGGCAAGACCAGTATGGGCGCCACCCGCTGGCTGGACCTGGGCGTCTTCAATCTCCAGCCCAGCGAAATCATGAAGATCGTCATCATCATCACCCTGGCCCGCTATTTTTCCCAAAAGGGCAACGTGCGCGGCTATACCCTGCGGCAACTGCTCGTCCCCTTCGCCCTGCTCGGGGTCCCGGCGGTGCTGATCATGAAACAGCCCGATCTCGGTACCGCCATGATGGTCATCTTCATCGGCGGCACCCTGTCCCTCTTCGCCGGGCTCCGCCGAACGACCCTGGCGGTGCTGGCGCTCCTCGGCTTGTCGGCGGCCGCCGGCGGCTGGTTCCTGCTGCGCCCCTACCAGAAGCAGCGCATTCTCACTTTTCTCAACCCCGAGCATGATCCCCTGGGGGCGGGCTACCACATTATCCAGTCGAAAATCGCCGTGGGCAGCGGCGGCTTCTGGGGCTCGGGCTTCATGCAGGGCACCCAGTCGCAGCTGTCCTTTCTGCCGGAACGGCACACCGACTTCGCCTTTTCGGTCTTCGCCGAGGAGTGGGGCTTTACCGGCTCGCTGATCCTGTTGGGCCTTTATCTCTTTCTCATCATCTGGGGGATCTACATCGCCCGCCGCGCTTCGGACATGTTCGGCATGATGCTCGCCCTGGGGGTGACGGCCATGATCTTCTGGCACATCGTCGTCAACCTGGGGATGGTTATCGGCCTGCTGCCGGTGGTCGGGGTCCCCTTGCCCCTCTTCTCCTACGGCGGCACGAGCATGGTCACGACCATGATCGGCACCGGGCTGCTCCTCAATATCAGCATGCGCCGCTTCATGTTCTGACCCTTTTTCCCCGCCCGAATCCCCGGCCAGGGGGCACTCGATCCATCTTCTGCTATACTTGGCTCCGTCCATTCGTGGAGGTGAAACCGATGCGCGAAGCCATGTTCTGGGAAAAACTCGACGGCGACCGGGTCCGCTGCGGCCTGTGCCGCCACGCCTGCGCCATCCCCCCGGGGAAGCGCGGGATCTGCGGGGTGCGGGAGAACCAGGGAGGGCAACTGTTCACCTTGGTCTACGGTCGGCTTATCGCCGAGAATGTCGACCCCATCGAAAAAAAACCCCTCTTCCATTACCGTCCCGGCTCCCGCAGCTACTCCATCGCCACCGTCGGCTGCAACTTCCGCTGCCGGCACTGCCAGAACGCCGAAATCTCCCAGTGGCCGCACACAGGGCGGGCGATTCCAGGCCGCGAGGTGCCGCCGGAAGAGGTCGTCGGCGCCGCCCTGGAGGCCGGCTGCCGGAGCATCAGCTACACCTACACCGAACCGGCCGTCTTCTACGAATATGCCTACGGCACCGCCGTCCTCGCCCACGAAAAAGGCCTCGGCAACATCTGGGTCAGCAACGGCTATACCGGCAGCGCCGCTTTGGAACAAATCGCGCCGGTGCTCGACGCCGTCAATGTCGACCTGAAGGGATTCACCGAAAAGTTCTACCGCGAGGTCGCCGGCGCGACCCTGAGCGGGGTACTGGCCACCCTCCGCGACTATCGCCGCCTCGGCATCTGGCTGGAAATCACCACCCTGGTGATTCCCGGCTGGAATGACGGCGACGAGGAACTGACGGCCATCGCCCGCTTTATCGCCGAGGAGTTGGGGCCGCAGGTTCCCTGGCACGTCACCGCCTTCTATCCGACCTACCAAATGCTCGACCGCCCGCCGACACCGGCGGCCACCCTGCGCCGTGCCCGCCGGATCGGTCTGGAGGCGGGGCTGAAACATGTCTACGTGGGCAACGTGCCGGACGCCACCGGTGAAAACACCTATTGCCCGAACTGCGGCGAACAGCTCATCGAACGGCACGGCTTCCGCCTGGGGCGGATGCAGCTGGAAGCAGGCGCCTGCGGCACCTGCCGAACACCGCTGGCGGGCGTGTGGGACTAATCCAACGGACAAACACCAAGGAGAATCACGGCATGAGAAAGAACAGAAAGAACGCCTCATGGCTGATCGGCGGCTGTGCGTTGTTGCTGGCTCTGGGCGGATGTCTGGAAAGCTCGGGAACCGGCGGCCAACTCGCCGGCAACGTCCTGCGGAGTCTGTCGACCTCGGGAACCCAGGGTGCCGGGCTGGATGAATCGACCGTCGCGGCCGGGCTGAAAGAGGCGTTGCGGGTCGGCGCGGAGCGGGCGGTGGCTTCGACCTCGACGACCGATGGCTTCCTGGGCAATCAGCTGATCCGCATCGCCATGCCCGATGAACTGGCAACGGCGGCCAAGGCCCTGCGGGCGGTGGGCTTCGGCGGGCAGGTCGATGCCTTTGAAGTCGGCATGAACCGCGCCGCCGAGAAGGCCTCGGCCGAGGCCAAGCCGGTACTGGTCGACGCCGTCTCGCAAATGACCCTGACCGACGCCATGGGTATTCTGCGCGGCGGTCCCGCCGACCGCCTCCCCGAAGAATTGGCGGTCATCGAAAAGCCCAACGAGCGCAAGCGCTTGGACGAGGTCGCACGGGAGGGATAGCTTGCCATGGCGCACCTGACCAGCCGCTCCGGCTATCGCCTGCTGGAAGAACGACTGAACCTCTTTCCCCAGGGGACAACCCCCTCCGAACTGCTCGACCGCATCTTCGCCCTGCTCTTCAGCGACGAGGAAGCGCGGCGGATGGCGCAATTGCCCCTGCGTCCCTTCTCGGCGGCGCGGGCGGCACGCGCCTGGAATCTCGGGCTGAGTGAAGCCGAAACGCTGCTTGACCGCCTCGCTTCGCGGATGCTGCTGATCGATATGGAGGTCAAGGGCGAGCGTCTCTTCGTGCTGCCGCCGCCGATGGTGGGATTTTTTGAATTCGCCCTGATGCGGGTGCGAGGGGATCTCGACCAGAAGTTGCTGAGCGAGTTGTATTACCAATACATCGACGTCGAGGACGATTTCATCCGCAACCTCTTCCTCGGCGGCGGCACCCAGATCGGCCGGATGCTGGTGCGGGAGTCGGCCCTCGCGGCGGAACAGTCGCTGCACGTCCTCGACGACGAGCGGGCCGGCGCCATCCTCCGCGACGCCCAACATATCGGTGTCGGCCTCTGTTACTGTCGGCACAAGAAACAGCACCTCGGCACCGCCTGCGCCGCGCCGTTGGAGATCTGCCTGAGCCTCAACCGGGCGGCGGACGCTCTCATCCGTCACGGCTACGCCCGCCGGGTCGAAGCGGCGGAAGGACTCGAACTGCTGCACCGCGCCCAGGAAGCAAAGCTGGTGCAGTTCGCCGAGAACGTGCGCGAGGACGTCAATTTCATCTGCAACTGCTGCGCCTGCTGCTGCGACGCCCTCGGCGCGGCCCGCCGCTTCGCCCCCCTGCATCCCATCCACACCAGCAATTTCCTTGCCGCCGTCAACGAAGAGCGCTGCAAGGGCTGCGGGCGCTGCGTCGCCGCCTGTCCGGTCGACGCCATCACTCTCGCCACCGCCCAGGCCGACGGTTTCGGCCGCAAGAGCGCCCGCGTCGACGAGTCCCGCTGCCTCGGCTGCGGCCTCTGCCCCAGCTCCTGCCCCTTCGCCGCCCTGCGTCTCGAACGCCGCCCGCAACGGGTCATCACCCCGGTCAACGCCGCCCATCGCATCGTCCTCATGGCCATTGAACGGGGGACCCTGCAACACCTCATCTTCGACAACCAGGTCCTCTTCAGACACCGCGCCCTCGCCGCCCTCCTCGGCGCCATCCTCAACCTCCCGCCGGTCAAACGTCTGCTCGCCGGTGAGCAGATGCGGTCGAAGTATCTGGTCGCCTTATGCCGCCGGTGGGATTGATGTTGAAGACCGTCCCCAAGATCAGGAAAAAAAGATGCCGATGAAAAAGTTGCGATGCGCCGGGGCGGGGGATCGGGGGAGCAAGTCGTTTCTTTAGCCGGGCAACCGGGAAAAGGTTGTGCGAAAGGACTTCACCCTTTATTATCGGCGACTTACGAAGAGCGCGGGATTCGACCCTGTTTTGCGTAGGTCGCTCCTCCCTGCGAAGGGAATCGCCCGAATGAGCAACTGTCCACATACTTGAAGGATAACACCATGCAGCAGCCCCATCGTCTGAACGCCGAGAACGTGCTGAAAAACCTCGAAACATCCCCACAGCAAGGGCTGTCGTCCTCCGAGGCGACGCGACGGCGCAGCCAGTACGGCCCCAACGAACTGATCGAAAAGGGAAAGAAAAAAGCCTGGCGGATTCTGTTGGACCAGGTGAAGGAGGTCATGATCCTGATCCTGCTGGTCGCTGTGGTTATTTCAATGGCGCTTCAGGAATATATCGATGCCATCGTCATTTTCGTCATTGTGGTGCTCAACACGATCCTGGGATTTTGGCAGGAATTCAAGGCCGAAAATGCCATGGCGGCCCTCAAGAAAATGACGGTGCCCCATGTGCGGGTGCGGCGCGACGGCGCAGAACGGCAGATTTCGGCCAAGGACCTGGTGCCGGGAGACATCCTGCTCATCGAAGCCGGTAACATTGTACCGGCCGATGCGAGGCTGATCACAGCCGTTAACCTCAAAGTCCAGGAAGCGGCCCTGACCGGCGAATCCGAATCGGTGGAGAAGGATACCGACGCGATGGCGGACGGCGAACGGGCCTTGGCCGACCGTAAGAACATGATTTACCGGGGCACGGTAGTGACCTACGGGCGCGGCGAAGCCGTGACCACCGGCACCGGCATGCAGACCGAACTGGGTAAAATCGCCACCATGCTTCAGGATGTGGAGGATGAGAAGACCCCGCTGCAACGGCGTTTGGCGAAACTTGGCCGATCGTTGGCCATGGCCGCCGGAGGGTTGATTGTCATTGTTGCCGGCTTGCTCTATCTGCAGGGCGCGGGCTTGAAGGATATATTCATGACGGCCATCAGCATGGCGGTGGCGGCCATTCCTGAAGGCCTCCCGGCAGTCGTCACCATTGCCCTGGCCCTGGGCGCACAGCAGATGTTGAAGAAAAATGCCTTGATCCGGCAACTCCCGGCCGTGGAGACCTTGGGGGGGGTGACCGTGATCTGTTCCGACAAAACCGGAACCCTGACGCAGAATAAAATGACGGTTTCGGAAGTGGTGCTGCCGAAGCGCCGCTATTCTCTGGATGAAGCGGCGGCCAACGCGGGCGAGGATGCCGACCTTGGCCTGCTCTTGCTGGCCGGGATGCTGTGCAGCGATGCCGTCATCGCCGAAAATGCCCAAAACGGCATTCTCGGCGATCCCACCGAAGGCGCGCTGGTGCTCGCGGCTCAACAGGCGGGATGGGTGCAAGGCGATCTGCAAGCCATGTTGCCGCGGGTTCGCGAATGGCCCTTTGACTCCGAGCGCAAACGCATGTCCACCGTCCATACCCTGCCGCCGTCGTCCCAGCGGGCAACGCTGCACCCGGTTCTTGCCGCCGATGGCGACCAGGGCCGAGCCGATCATCTGGTACTGATCAAGGGGGCGGCCGACGGCTTGATCGAGGTGTGCAACCGGATCTTGACGAACGGTGTCGTTCATCCCTTCAACGAAAAGGAAAAAGAGGAAATTTCAGCGGAAAACACCGCGATGGCCCAAAAAGGCGTTCGGGTCCTCGGCTTGGCCTATCGCTTGATGGATGCCGAAGGGTTGGATCAGCCGACGGAATACGAGCAGGACCTGGTCTTTCTGGGGATGGTCTGCATGCTCGATCCGGTGCGGCCCGAAGCGGTTGAATCCGTTCGCCTGTGCAAACAGGCCGGGATTCGACCGGTCATGATCACCGGCGACCACCCCCTGACGGCCGTCGCCATCGCCAAGGACTTGGGCCTGACGACCACCGGCATGGTGCTGACCGGGCAGGATCTCGACAAGATGACCGTCGACGCGCTCAGCGCCGGGATCAAGGAGGTTTCCGTCTTTGCCCGGGTTTCGCCCAAGCATAAGATGATCATTATCGATGCACTGCAAGCACAGCACGAGATCGTCTCGATGACGGGCGACGGCGTCAACGATGCACCGGCGCTGAAATCCGCCGACATTGGTGTCGCCATGGGGATTACGGGGACCGACGTCAGTAAGGAATCCTCCGACATGGTCCTGCTGGATGACAACTTCGCCACCATCGTCGCTGCCGTCAAAGAAGGTCGCCGCATTTACGATAATATTCGTAAATTCGTCCGCTATATCCTCACCGGCAACACCGGTGAAATCGTTGTCATGCTCGCCGGCCCGCTCATGGGGATGCCGCTGCCGCTACTGCCGATTCAAATTCTCTGGATCAATCTGGTGACCGATGGCGTGCCGGCGGTGGCTTTGGGATTCGAAGAGGCCGAGCGCGATGTGATGAAGCGTCCGCCATACAATCCCCAGGAAAACATTTTCGCGCGCGGGCTGGGCAGGCAGATCCTCGTCATGGGCCTGATCATCGGCCTGCTCTCGGTGGGGACCGGCTACTGGTTCTGGGATGGCGGAACCGGTTCGAACGCCTGGCAGACCATGGTCTTTACCATGCTGACGTTCTGCCAGATGGCCTATGCGCTGTGTGTGCGCAAACAAACGCAATCGCTCTTTACGCAGTCATGGTTCAGCAATCCGGTGCTGTTGCTGGCCATTGGCGTTACCCTGAGCCTGCATCTAATCCTTATCTATGTCCCGTTTTTCAACCCCGTCTTTCGCACCACCCCGCTGCAGCCGGCGGAACTGGGGATTTGCACCCTGGGCCCCCTCGTCATCATCCTGATTTCGGAATCGAAAAAGCTGCTTCTGCGCAGAAAGCTGCGTTGAGAACCCCCATCGGATTCCGTCGGCAGCGGCACGTGCCCTCCACAGAGGGGGGATGAAATGTCTGAGTTCGGGATGTTCTTCGGGATCGGGAGGCACGGCAAGAGAAGGGATTTGTCCGGGCGGTGCCCCCTTGGCGGCGAGCCCGCCCGCGCAACCGGGTGGGCTCGCCGCCAAGGGAACCGCTACCGCAGAAAGTAATTGCCGTGATTATGGCAGTCTGTGCAGGTGGTGCCGACCTGATGGGTATGGGTGCCGTCGGCCGTGTTACGGTGGAACCGGGTCAGCGTGTGGCAGGTTTCGCAGGCCCCGTCATAATCGGGGCTGCCTTGGGTAAAGGCGGTGCGGTTCTCGAAGACGACGTTGCGGATTCCGCTGTTGGGGGTAGGAATGCGCGCTGCGTCGAGATCTTCGAGATCCAGTCCGACCAGCGCGATATTTTCTCCGCCCTTCCAGTTCGGGAGGTTGTCATGCGGGTTGTGGCAATCGAGGCAGCTGTGGCGAAAGCTGGGCGCGGTAGTGCTGTCCGTATGCACCTCGGCTTTGAGCGCGGAAATGCCGCCGGGACCATGGCAGGAAAGACACAGCGCTTCGACGCTCGCGGCCTGGAGCAGCGTATCCCCCAATCCCAGATGGGTGGTGTGGCAATAGGCGCATTGATGGGCGGAAATCAGGGCGTCGGCCCGCTCGGCGGGGACGAGCGTCAGCCCGAAGAGGAGCACCAGAGAAAAAGCCAGGGCACGGATCATGGCAGCCCCTCCGCAAGATTGAAGCGACTGAGACAACCGGCCCGGTTGTTGGTGACCAGAACATCCCCGCCGGGGAGCAAATACGGATCGAGGGGCAACAGCAGCTTTTCCCCGGACGACGAGGTATCGAAGGAATCCAGCAGGGAGCCGCTCGCGCGATCGAGAACCAGAAGCCGCCCGAGAAAACTGTCGACGAGACAGATGCTGCCGTCGCTCGCCACCACTCCCTGAGGGCGCAGGAAAGTCGTGGTGGAACTGAACATGCCGGTCTTCTGGCTGCCCGGGATTCTCGCCAGTTGCGTCCCTTCGCCGTCGAAAATATAGACCGCCGGAGGAATCCCCGCCTCGGGACGCCCGAAGTCGCTGACCAGCAGTTCACGCCGCTGCGGGTCAAAGCTGAGCGCCACCGGCCGGGCCAGGGCCGCCGCACCGATGTTGAAGAGATAGTCGCCGGCGAGGGTAAAAACCTTCACCGCCTGGTCCCGGCAATCCGCAACGAAAAGACGGCCGCTTTCCCGGTCAATGGCCAGATCGTTGGGAATCATGCTGCCCTCCTCGCCGATGACGCGGAGGACTTTGCTCCCGGTGCCGTAAACTTCCACTTGCCCGCGGCT
Organism: Trichloromonas sp.; assembly: GCA_034002365.1. Taxonomy (GTDB): domain Bacteria; phylum Desulfobacterota; class Desulfuromonadia; order Desulfuromonadales; family Trichloromonadaceae; genus Trichloromonas. Next base: position 11,646 of record JAVFAR010000014.1, on the reverse strand, counting down.
CTCGTTTCCGACATAAAGGAGCCCGTCGGCCCAGACCACGCCGAGGGGCTTGCCGTCAATTCTGAGTTTGCGCCGCTCCTTGAGATTCTTCAGGTCGACATGAATGATCGCCTGCCGGCGGTAATCGGAAACCAGCACCGTCTCCCCTGGTCCCTCGGTCAGGCGCACGGGGGAAGAGGGAGAAGCCGCGGCCCCCGCGAGGGACGAGAAAGAAAGCAGCAAACCGAGAAAGACAAGCCAAAGGATGGACGATTGGTGTTTCATGAAATTCACTCCCCTTCCGGCAAGACCCCATCGAGAGAAAACGTTCCCAAAATCCTGACGGAAAACCATATCTGTTTGAAATTATAGCAGGAAACCATCTTTCACCGATACCCTCGAAAGAAATTCGGCAACGGCGGGGCCACCGATAGATCATTAAGGAGGAAGGTGGATGGATGACCCCGGGGATGAAAAAAGCAAGACAAGGAAATGATCATGATGCCTGGGCAGACACGGGCATAGCGGCGATTTATCGCCTTGCGCGGCGAGCGTGCCCTGCTATATAGTCAAAAAGACTCGCACAAACAACTTCACGCCCGAATAATTGAATCCCTCAGGAGGAGACGATGCCGAAACGTCCGTTGATCTTCATGTCCCTGCTGCTTCTGCTGCTGACGGCTGCCGGCGCTCCGGCCCTGGCTGCGAGCCACGCCGAAAAGGATTACATCGACGATGTGCTGGAGCCGGAAACCTATATGGAAAAATCCTCCTTCAAACTCCTGCGCGGGTTGACCAACATCGTCACCAGCCCCGGCGAGATTCCCAAGCAGATGGTGCTGACCATCCGCGATCGCGGCGGCCTCGGCGTTCCCCTGGGCTTTCTCAAAGGCATCGGCATGACCGTCATGCGTGCCGTCATCGGTGCCTGGGAGACGGTCTCCTTCCCCGCCCCGAACAGCATGGAGGGGGATTTCGCGCCGATCATGAAGCCGGAGTTCGTCTGGAATCCCTCCCCTCCGATCCGCCGCTGATCAACTTTTGCCGCCATAATTTAAAAGGGCCGAACCGGAAAAAACGGGCGGCCCTTTTTTCATCCGCGGCGCTCCACCACCAGCAGATACGGGGCCTGCAGCCGGTTCACCACCTGCACGCGCAGAATGTGCCAGTGGCGGGACGACAGCCCCCGCAGCCACTCCTCCACCGCCCGGCATTCCTCTTCCCCCTGCGGGTGGCCGATATAGATCACCAGCGCCATCCGCCCGCCAATCGCCAGAATATCGAGAGCTTGCTGCAAGGCTTCCAGGGTTGCTTCCGCCTGTGTCGTCAGGCCGCGGTCGCCGCCGGGCCGATAGCCGAGATTGGCCATGATCCCCCGCGCCGGTCCCTGGGTGTACTGCGCCAGACGGGCATGGCTGTCATGAACCAGGCGCACCGTCCCGGCATCGTCCTGATCATCGAGGGTCCAGGAAATCCCCGCCTCGGTCAGACGCGCCCCGGTGTGGCGCAGTGCCTCCATCTGCACATCGAAGGCAAGAACCCGCCCCTCGGGCCCAACCTGGCGGGCCAGAAAGAGCGCATCGGCGCCGTTGCCGGCGGTGAGATCGATAGCCAGACCGCCCGGTTCGAGCACTTCGGCCAGGAGCCGCTGCGCCCAACGCACCATGCGGATCAGGGAGGGTTCCTGTAGGGTTTTTCGAATCGGTTTTTTCCTCGAATCGTTTGATTCCCCGCCCGGACGGCCGGGTGAGCGATGGATTGGTTTCATACTCCCTCCTCTTGCAACCTTTTATAGAATTTGCTATATATTTAGCACTCACCGAAACAGAGTGCTAACAACCCGACGGAACTGAAGTTTCCGCGAAAGGAGTCAAGGATGAGTTTGGCCAATCCTCCTTTGGTGATCGATAGCCTGGATCATTATCTGGCAAGAATCAAGCAGTTTGAACTGCTCGACCGGGATGAGGAAACCGCCCTGGCACGCCGCTATCGCCGGGATGGCGACCTTGAGGCCGCTCATCGCCTGATCTGCGGCAACCTGCGTTTTGTGGTCAAAGTCGCCAACGAATATCGCGGCTACGGCATGAAAATGCTCGATCTGATTCAGGAAGGAAACATCGGCCTGATGATGGCGGTGAAAAAATTCGATCCGGATCGGGGCATCCGGCTGATTTCCTATGCGGTCTGGTGGATTCGCGCCTATATCCAGAACTACATCGTCAAAACCTGGTCGCTGGTGAAGATCGGCACCACCCAGGCCCAGAAAAAACTTTTTTTCAAGCTCAAACAGACCCAGGCGGCGCTCTTGCGCCTGACCGGCCGGGAGGATACCGCGGAAATCGCGCAAAGCCTCGATGTGCGCAACGACGAGGTTGAAGAGATGAGCCGCCGCCTGGGCGCCCGCGAGACCTCGCTGGATGTGGAGTTGATCGAGGGGGAACATTTCACCCTCAGGGATACGCTGATCGATGACACCCCCGACCAGGAAACCCGGCTGATCGAAGATGAACAGTCTCGCCGGCTTTCCGGCGAAGTCCGTCAGGCCTTTGGCCGCCTTAACGACCGGGAGCGGAAAATTATCCAGGAAAGAATTCTGGACGAATCGCCCCGGACCCTGCAGGAGCTGGCCGACGATTTCGGCATCAGCCGGGAGCGTGTGCGCCAGCTTGAAGCGAACGCATTGAGCAAGCTGCGGGGAACTCTCGAAAGCTTGCGCACGGCCTGATCCCCCTCGTTCTCGGCAAGGGGAAAGGGGCGAATGTCATTGACAAAAGCCCGGCCATCCCGTACTTTCTAGCGACTTTTGACTCTCTCGGATCCAAGGATAAACCCGTTGATGAAAAGACTGTTCAGCGCCCTGCTCCTGCTCCTGTTGGCCACCGCCTGTGCCTCGACGGTGGTCCCCCCGCCCAAGACCGCCGAACACTATCTGGAGGAGGGGGAGGCCAATTTCGAAAAGGGCCGCTACGAGGACGCCATCGCCAACTGGGAAAAGGTCAGGGACAGTTATTTTTCCCCCGAACTCAACATCCTCTCCGAGCTGAAAATCGCCGAAGCCTACTTCCTGAGCGAACGCTATGTTGAAGCGGCCACGGCCTACGAGGACTTTCTCAAGCAGCACCCCGACCATCCCCGCACCGCGGACGTCCTCTTTCAGCTCGGGCTTTCCTATTTTCACCAGATGCTCGCTCCGGACCGCGATCAGACCGCGACCCGCAATGCGCTGTCGACTTTCACCGATCTGCAGAAGCGCTTCCCTGACTTTTCCCGGGCCGAGGAACTGACCACCAAGATCGCCCAATGCCGGCAGCGGCTGGCGGAACATGAAATCCTCGTCGGCCAGTTCTACCTGCGCACCAAACAGTACCAGGCGGCGAGCAATCGCATCAGCCGGGTTCTGGCCGAAAATCCGGACTACCCGAAAAAAGATGAAGCCTATTTCCTCCTCGGACATGCCTACCTCATGCTCGAGCAACGGCAGCGGGCGGCGGATGCCTTCAACACCCTCTTTCGCGAGTATCCCGCCAGCGACTATGTACTGCAGGCGCAGAAACTGGTAGAAAAAAACTACTGATTTCAGCCTCCACGATATACCATCCCGCCCTTTAACCCCCGCGCCGAAAACGCGGGGGTTTTCTTTTGCCCCCAGGCCCGAAATAGCCCAGTTTTCGTCATCGGCAGCAATCAACAACCATTAAATGGTATTTTAAGTTTGATATTAGTTAATTTTCACATGATTGGAATATTTTATCTTTTTCCTTGACTTAATGATGCGACAAGTTGTAGAAAAAACCATCACTGATTGTATACGGTATACACACGACGGACGATATCAGTGACCAGCCCGGCGCGCTATTATGCGATACGGGCTTTTCAGTGCGAACCGATGGTCGCGGACAAGAGTGAGCGCGGCCCTATCCAAACCCCGATGGAGGAAAGCATGTCTACCCTGGAAAGTCGCATCCGCCGCAAGTCCCTGCTAAAGAAGGTGGTTCCCGTCGAAGACACCATCCAGTATTTCAAAAATGGCATGAACCTGGGCTGGTCGGGCTTCACCCCTGCCGGCTATCCCAAGGCGGTACCCATCGCCCTGGCCGACCATGTTGAAAAAAACAACCTGCAGGGCAAGCTGCGTTTCAATCTCTTCATCGGCGCTTCCGTCGGCGCCGAAACCGAGAACCGCTGGGCGACCCTGGACATGATCGACCGCCGCTGGCCCTATCAGACCGGCAAGGACATCGCCAAGGGGATCAACGAAGGGCGCATCCGCATGGGCGACAAGCACCTCTCCCTCTTCGCCCAGGATCTCGGCTACGGCTTCTACACCAAGGATGAATCGGGCAAGGGCAAGATCGATATCGCCATCATTGAGGTCTCGGCCGTCACCGAGGACTGCGGTCTGATTCTGACCTCTTCCTGCGGCGTGGTCGGTGAGATTCTCGCCATCGCCGACAAGATTATTCTCGAAGTCAACACCGGACAGCCCTCCTTCGAAGGGATGCACGATATCGTCATCTCCCAGGATCCGCCGAATCGTCAGCCTTATCTGATCTGCAAAGCCAGTGACCGCATCGGCACCACCTACCTTCCCTGCGATCCCGACCGAATCATCGCCGTGGTCGAATCGAAGCATCGCGATAAAGGCCGCGCCTTCGCCGAGCAGGACGACACCTCTGAAGCCATCGCCGCCAATATCCTCGATTTCTTTGCCTTTGAGGTCAAAGCCGGACGACTGCCGAAAAACCTGCTGCCCCTGCAGTCGGGCGTCGGTTCCATCGCCAACGCCGTTGTCGGCGGGCTGGCCAAAGGTCCCTTCTACAACCTGAGCGTCTACACCGAAGTGTTGCAGGACACCATGCTCGACCTCTTCGACTCGGGCCGCCTCGACTTCGCCTCCTCCTGCTCCCTGTCCCTGTCGGAAACCCCGGGCTTCCCCCGTTTCTTCGACAACATGGATAAATACAAGGACAAGATCGTTCTGCGTCCCCTGTCCATCGCCAACGCCCCCGAGCCGATCCGTCGCCTGGGGTGCATCGCCATGAACACCCCGATCGAGTTCGACATCTATGCCCACGCCAACTCGACCCTGGTCGGCGGCACCCGGATGATCAACGGTATCGGCGGCTCCGGCGACTTCCTGCGGAATGCCTATCTGTCGATCATGCATACGCCTTCGGCCCGTCCGACTAAGACCGACCCGACCGGCATCACCTGCGTTGTGCCGAAAGCGCCGCACATCGACCACACCGAACACGACCTCGACGTTCTCGTCACCGAGCAGGGATTGGCCGACCTGCGCGGCCTGGCCCCGAAGGATCGCGCCCAGGAAATCATCGACAAGTGCGCCCATCCCGACTACAAACCGATTCTCCAGGAATACTTCGACATGGCCAAAAAGGTCTGCCTGGCCAAAGGCATCGGTCATGAACCGCAGCTTTTCGACCGCTGCTTCAAGATGCAAATGAATCTCGCGGCAAAAGGCACCATGAAAGTCGACAACTGGGACATCTGATCGCTTCGCGACGCGAACAACCCCAAAAGCCCCCGGTCCATCAGGCCGGGGGCTTTTTTTATGCGTCCATCCTCTCCCTGCCCTTCCTTGGCCATGAACCTAACCACTGATGGCACCTCGCCAAAATTTTACTGAAAATAAAATTTTAAGCTAAAAACAAATCCCGCAAAAGGCGTGTTTCTCATGGGCAAACCATCATTTTCATTACAAAACAATGGTTCATCGCCTCGGCGCTACACCATGGCTTCGGACAATTCGAGTTAGACAAGGCGCATCCGCAAGAATGGATAAAAAACTCCCTGATGACCAGGTGTAATATTCTGTTTTTATTGATGTTTATTGATGCTGCAGCACTCAGAAACAACTATTCCTCAAATCACTTAGGGTTGTTTTTACCATTCATGAATCATGAAAATTTTTTCTTGACTCCCCTCGTGGGCGCATTATATAAGTCTCACCTATAACAGGATTTTAGAACCAATCGCGGTCAAGATGGTGGCTTCTGGCTGGCGAGATCCCTATGATCCATCTGGCGGAGAGTGGGGTCTTCCGGTTTATCCGTAAATTTCAATGAAGGAGAGAGAACGTATGTCTGAATTCGGCACACTGGAAAGTCGCGTTCGTCGCAAGTCCCTGCTCAGCAAGGTCTGCAAGGCGGAAGACACTATCAAGTACTTCCAAACTGGTCAGAACCTGGTGTGGTCGGGTTTCACCCCCGCCGGCTATCCGAAAGAAGTCCCCATCGCCCTGGCCAACCACGTAAAGGCCAACAACCTGCAAGGCAAGATGAAGTTCAACCTCTTCATCGGGGCCTCCGTCGGCGCCGAGACGGAAGACGTCTGGGCGGAACTTGATATGATCGACCGCCGCTGGCCCTACCAGACCGGCAAAAACATCGCCGCCGGCATCAATGCCGGCCGCATCCGCATGGGCGACAAGCACCTTGGTCACTTCGCCCAGGACATCAGCTACGGCTTCTACACTGAAAACGGCCGCTACGACATCGGCATCATCGAAGTCTCCGCCATCACCGAAGACTGCGGCCTGGCGCTGACCACCTCCTGCGGCATCGTCGCCGAAGCGATCAACCTGTGCGACAAGATCATCATCGAAGTGAACACCGGACAACCCTCCTTCGAAGGAATGCATGACATCCACATGCAGCAAAAACCGCCGCATCGGGCGCCGTTCCTGATCACCGCGGCCGATACCCGCATCGGCACCCCCTATGTGCCGTGTGACCCCGACAAAATTGTCGCGATTGTAGAGTCCAAGCGCCGCGACAAGGGGCGCGCTTTCTCCGAGATGGACGAAACCTCTGACGCCATCGCCAGCCATATCATGGATTTCTTCGCCCATGAAATCAAAATGGGACGACTGCCCAAAAACCTGCTGCCCCTGCAGTCGGGCGTAGGCTCCATCGCCAATGCCGTTATCGGCGGTTTGGCCAAGGGTCCCTTCACCGATCTGTCGGTCTACACGGAAGTCCTTCAGGACACCATGCTCGACTTCTTCGACGGCGGCAACCTGCGCTGTGCCTCTTCCTGCTCGCTGTCGCTTTCCGAAACCCCGGGCTTCCCGCGCTTCTTCGACAACTGGGACAAATACTTCAGCAAGATCGTCCTGCGCCCCCTGTCAATCTCGAACGCGCCGGAACCGATCCGCCGTCTCGGGTGTATCGCCATGAACACCCCGGTCGAGTTCGACATCTACGCCCACGCCAACTCCACGCTGGTCGGCGGAACCCGGATGATCAACGGCCTCGGCGGCTCCGGCGACTTCCTGCGCAACGGTTACATCAAGATCATGCACTCCCCGTCGACCCGGCCGAGCAAAACCGACCCGCGTGGCATCACCTGCGTCGTACCCAAGGCGCCGCACATCGACCACACCGAGCATGACCTCGACGTACTGGTCACCGAGCAGGGTCTGGCCGACTTGCGCGGGCTCTGCCCGCGTGACCGCGCCAAGAAGATCATCGAGAAGTGCGCTCATCCCGACTACCAGCCGATTCTCACCGACTACTTCGAAATGGCCAAGAAGGAAACCATTGCGAAGGGCATCGGCCACGAACCGCAACTGTTTGACCGCGCCTTCAAGATGCAACTGAATCTGGCTCAGAACGGTACCATGAAGATCAAGAACTGGGATATCAAAGTCGATCTCTGCGAATAATCGACTGATCCGCTCAATGAAAGCCCCGCCGGGAAACCGGCGGGGCTTTTTCGTTTCCGCACCGTCACTCTTCGTTGACGCCCTCGGACTCATCTGTTAAATTCCGCGCAATACCATCAAGCCCAAGCCAAGGAGCGAATACGAGATTATGAGTGAAGAGAAAAACCCCGTCGTGCTGATGGAAACCTCCATGGGGAACATTAAAATTGAACTGAACCAGGGGAAGGCCCCGATCACCGTGCAGAATTTCCTCGACTACGTGGATGCGGGTTTTTATGAAGGGACCATTTTCCACCGGGTCATCGACAACTTCATGGTTCAGGGGGGCGGCATGACCGCCGACATGAAGGAAAAGAAAAACCGTGCGCCGATCAAGAACGAGGCCGACAATGGCCTGACCAATATCCGCGGCAGTCTCGCCATGGCCCGCACCCAGGTGGTCGACAGCGCAACCTCCCAGTTTTTCATCAATGTGGTGGATAACGCCTTTCTCAACCACCAGTCCAAAAGTCCGGCGGGGTATGGCTATGCGGTCTTCGGTCAGGTGATCGAAGGCATGGAGGTCGTCGACGCCATGCGCAAGGTAAAGACCGGCAACAAAGGCTTTCATCAGGACGTTCCCGTGGAAGCGGTGACTATCGAAAAAGTCAGTCGCGTTGTCGAATAAACGACGACAATACTTGCCAATCCCAAAGAAAAAGCCGGAATCCCCAAATTCCGGCTTTTTCTTTGGCTGCCCCACCGCCCTGTGCTACAGTCACTTAGATACTTCTCATTGCTTTGCCAAGGGGCACGACATGACGGGACGACCCTGGTTCGGAAAATTATACCGGACCTACTACGCATGCAAATTCTACCTATTACGCAAGGAACGCCGGGAGCGCCAGACATCTGGCGCCCGTAACGGATTTGTCGGCGTGCAGATCGACGGCCTTTCGGCCCCGCATCTGCGCCGTGCCCTCGACCTGGGCTACATGCCCCATGCCCAGCGCTATCTTGATGAAGGGCATGTGCTTCTTGAATATCAAGCTGGCTTACCCAGCACCACTCCCGCCGCCCAAGCTGCCATATTTTACGGTGACAGCGGCGGTATCCCCGCTTTCCGCTGGTTCGAAAGAGCGACCGGGCAACTGATCAGCTGCAACGACCCCGACCACGTTCAACATTTCCGTGAAAAGCTCTTCAGAGATAAACCCGGCCTGCTGGACGGCGGCTCTTCCTATTCAAACATTCTTGACGGGGGCGCGGCGCGCAGCGTTTTCACCGTCTCCTCTCCCCATCCCCAGACCCTGTTCGGGCGTTTCGGCGGCTTGCGCTTCATGCTGCTGGCATTGCTCCATCCTCTGCGTATCTGTCGCATGATCGGCGCCACCCTGGTCGAATATGTCACCGACGCCTACGAACGCTGGCATTACCGGAAAACCCGCACCTGGCATGTAAGCGAGGGGCTTTTCCCACTGATCCGTGTTCTTTGCAACGTGGTCCTACGGGAGCTTCAGACCCTGGGAGTTCTCGCCGATATCTACGTAGGGGTGCCTTATATCTATACAACCTACAGCGGCTATGACGAACTTGGCCACCACTTTGGCCCAGGCTCCCAAGTCGCGTTGAAGAGCCTGCGCCATACCGATAAACGCATCGGTGAAATCCAGCGCATGATCCGTCATGCCGCAGGCGCCGATTACCAACTGGTCATCCTCTCCGACCACGGGCAGACCCCCGGTTACCCCTTTCATAACCGCTTCGGCGCCACCCTCGGGGATGCCATCAGCGCCTTTCTGAAAAAAAATCAGCGGGCCGCCGTTTCCAGCGGGCCATTGGAGTTCACCGCCGTGCAACTCGATTATCTGCGGGCGGAGTTGGATACCCGCCCCAGCCACTGGCGCAACCGACTGTATCGTGCAACCAAAAATCTTTTGCAAAAAAAGATCCGCGATCTGGTCCCGGAAACCATTAAAATCGATCCAGAAGGAGGCGTCGTCGTCACCTATTCCAGTTCCCTGGCCCATCTTTACATCACCGGCCACCAACAACGCCTGTGCGCTGCAGAAGTCGAAAGGGAGCAGCCGTTATTGCTGCGCTTCCTCAGACGGCATCAGGGAATCGGCTTCGTTCTGGCACGAGGGGAAGGTCAGGAAATCTGGTGCTATCACGACGGCGAGCACACGGTCGGATCTGCGGAGAATCCTCCCAGCGCAAAAGAGTTGGAATTTCTTCGCCCCTACGGCGAACCGGAAAGCCTATGGCCACGCCTGGTCACTTTTGCTCAGGAAGATGCCTGCGGCGATCTGATTCTCTTCGGCGCCTACGACGGCGAACGCATCGCCTGTTTCGATGATCAGGTCGGCGGGCATGGGTCGGTCGGCGGCGAGCAATCACGTCCCTTCGTCATCCTGCCGAACAATCACTCTTTGGCCGGTCGAAACGACCTGGTAGGAAACGACTTTCTCTACCATGAGGTCTTTAAACCGCTCAGAAACGACCCGCCGTCGGCACCGCAATCACATATTTGAGGTAACGCCCCTCAGGGAAACTCGTCGTAAAGGGGAAATCCTCCCCCTGTCCGGCGATGCGAATCACCCGTAATCCCTGACCTTCCTGCAATGCCCCCCGCCGCAACTCCTTAAGATAATCGGCAATATCCACTTTCTGATGATTGGAGGACGCCAGCAGCAAGCCCCCCGGCTCCAGCACCGGCAGCACGGCGGCAACCAGGTCCGAAGTGCCGCCGCGGGTGGTGAAACGGCTCTTTTTGGTGGTGGAAAAAGAGGGAGGATCCATCAGCGCCACATCGAAGCGCCGTCCCTGTTGCCGCAGGGAACGAATGGCCTCCAGGCAATCATCGACGATGAATTCATGCCGCCGCGGGTTGAGCCGATTCGCTGCGAAATTTTCCTCGGCCCACTTGAGATAAGGGGCCGAGGCATCGACGCTGGACACCCGTCCGGCACCGGCGCAAGCGGCGGCCACCGAGAAGGCTCCGGTATAGGCAAAAAGATTGAGCACCGACTTGCCCGCGACCCTCTTCATCAGGTCCCGGCGATTTTCCCGCTGATCGAGGAAGAGTCCGACATGCAGCCCCTCTTCGAGATCGACGAGAAAATTCACCCCGTTCTCCAACACCGAAAAACGTCCCTCTCGCCCCTGCCCGGCCAGAAGCCGGCTGTATTTCTTGCCGGGAATGGCCGCCGCCAGTTCCCGGGTATTTTGCGGGCGGCGCTTTTCGTAGACCCCCAGGGGTTGAAACTCCTGCTCCAGAACCTGAGCGACCAGCGGCAAATGTCGCCGCCAACTCTCGGTGTAAAGCTGAACCAGCAGAAAATCCCCATAGCGATCCACGGTCAAACCGGGGAGTCCGTCCCCTTCGCCGTTGATCAGCCGATAGGCCGTAGTTTCCTGAAGATCGATGATCTGCCGACGTAAGCGCCAGGCTTCCGCCACCCGTTGGCGTAACCATTCCTGAGTCAATTTCATCGGGCCGGAGTCCAGAACCCGGGCCACGACCCTCTCTCCCGGATCGAGCAGGGCGGTGGCCAGCAGGCGGTTCTCTTCGTTGCGAAGGGCGATAAGATCCCCCCTTGCTCCCTGTGGCCAGCGTTTGGTGTAGCGGTCCTCAATCACCCAAGGGTGACCCAGTTCGAGCATGCGCTGGGTTTCGGGTCCAACAACAAAGGCGCCCTGACTCATAGGAAAGCTCCTTAAAATGAATATGTTTTAGGCGTGGATTGTAACGGTGACTGGGGCCAACCACCAAGGGGAAAAAAGTCGCTGGCGGATTGCCCCTGTGCTAATATCCCCGACTCAAGATCACTGCCGCAAGGAGAAGAGATGAACGAAACGAAAAAAACCCGGGGTGCGATTTTTCAGGAGCATTCCCCCACCTGGTTTTCACCACCATTCCCCCAGGCAGGGCGCTGTAAATTGAGTTGTCAGCCTATCACATGAGGCTCCTGGTGGACGCCTTCTTTTTTCGGTAGCTT
>JAVFAR010000013.1:0-38829 GCA_034002365.1 Trichloromonas sp. | reverse complement strand
GGAACTTACGACCCCCTGTTACCAGAACGCCGCTCCCTTGAGCTACCGGGGTGAACGGACAACTCCCCGGAGGGGACTTAAACCCCTTAGATATTCAACTGTTACTGCGAACGGACGGATTTATTTTACGATCCAACCCCGGCCAATCGGCAATTCAGCGGGCTAACGGGGTCGAGCGGGGCAACGGGGTCGTGTCTTGCACAACCACATACCCCCTCTCTTCATCAAACCTTGCCCCGCCCTACCGAAAAGTCGCCGAAAAATCATTGCACACACATTATGTTGTAAACATTGACAACACCCTCTCCTGTTGTTAATCTATCCAACATGGACGCCGAACTTTTATTGAACGAACGCCACATCGTTGGCGAGAACGCGTTTGCCGAGATGGTGGTCTGGCGTGTTCCGTCGCCGCTTTGCGGAAGCGCTCATGCCTTCAAATATCGCCTCGCGTTTGTCGTCGATGGGCAATGCGTGATTCGTTATGACAATGAGTCCGGCAAGGGCGACCACAAACACGTCGGCGGACAAGAGCTACCCTATTCTTTCACGACTCCACAGGCTCTGCTGAACGACTTCTGGAACGATGTGGACAACCGGAGGTGCTGATATGCGTACCGTAACCTTGGAAATCGCGTCCCGCGAAACGATCAATCGCCGCCTGCTGCGGGCCTTCGATAACGAAGCGCAGGGAACGTTCATCAGTTTCGAGTCGCCGGAACTGCTGTTCAAGGTCATTTCCGGCAAACGCTGGGATCTGCTGAAACTCATGATGGGCGCCGGGCCCATGACGATTCGGGAAGCGGCGCGGCGCATGGAACGGGATGTGAAAGCGGTTCACACCGATGTGCAGGCGCTGCTCAAGGCGGGAATCCTGCAAAAAACCGACAAGGGGCTGATCGTTTTCCCTTTTGACGCCATGCGGGTGAATTTCCTGCTCAAGGCGGCGTAAATCCCTCTCCCCGCACCCCCCTTATCCGACACTGAAACTTTCACATTTCTCGATGGCTTCGGCCTTGATCCGGTCGAGAAGCAGGGCCAGCGCCGGCTTGACGTTTTCGCGGATGTCGCCGGCGACGATGAGAAAGAGCAGATCGTCGCCGGGGCGCAGCGTTCCCGAGCGGGCCTCGATCAGCACCCGATAAATCCCCTCACTCCCTTCGACCTCTTGCCGAATCGCTTCGACCCTGGCCTGATCGACTCGAACCTCGACCCGGTTGACCGGGCTGTGGTCCCCCCGCGACCAGGCGCGGACGATGCCGTTGTGCACCAGTACCATGCCGACGTTCTCGGCAAAAGCCGGATCTTCCTTCAGGGCGGCGATAGTTTTTGAAATATCCATGTTCGTATCCTTCTCATCGCCGTGGCGATGTCGTGACAAATTCCGTGATGCCAAGGCGACAACGACGGTCTTCGCGACTTATCTTCGATGGGTCATTTAATCCCTCCCTGCCAAAAGGTGGGATCATCCGGAAGCGAATCGGCTATACTATGCGACAGTGCTTTCCATCCCCCAAAACGAGGACTTGTATGAAAAAAATCGTCGTTATCGCCACGGGCCTGCTCGCCCTGCTCTATCTGCTCAACCCCGGCGCGGGCATTTTCGAGCTGATCCCCGACAACATCCCCTACATCGGCAACCTCGACGAAGCCGGCGCCGTCGCCCTGCTGCTCGCCTGCCTGCGTTACTTCGGTTTCGACCTGACGAATTTTATCCGGCGCAAGCCAAACAACATCCCCAAACGCTGAGGACGCCGCCCTCCCCTATTCCGCCGCCAGCTTCCGCCGCTCGTCTTCGGGCAGGCTCTCGACGTATTCGAGCATGCCGCGCCAGGTGTTGCCGAAGAACATCCGTTCGCGAGGGATGATGTCGGCGGGGAGTTGCCGGATGCGGCGGAAATGCTCGTCCGTTTCGAGCAGCCATTGATAGCAGGCCTCTTCCCGCCAGCTTTCCTTGAGATGGGCGGTCTTCGCCACGGCCCGCACCCACAATTTCAGCTGGCCATGGGCGATGCGCAGATGTTCCAGAGCGCTATCGACCATCCCGTAATGGCCGAAGACCATGGCGCGGGGCTTGAGGGCGATCATCCGTTCGATGGAGTCGAGGGCCGTGTCGAGCAGGAACTTGGGCGGGGTCGCCGGACGCATGCAGATCCCCTCCGGCACCGCGCTCCGCACCCCGGCCACTTCGCCGGCAAAGAGCAGATCGTCGAACAGATAGCAAACGTGGTGCTGGGCGTGGCCGGGGGTGAGAAAGGCGCGCACGCCGGTAACGCCGACCGTCTCCTGAAAACCGATGCGTCCGGCCGGCACCGCCGTGATTTCGCCGTAGGCCTCGGCGGTCTTGCCCAGCACCTTGAGGGAACCCTGCCAGAGCTTCTCCGGCGCGACCAAATGCCGCACCCCCTCGGGATGGCAGATGACATACGCATCGGGATAAGCCTTGAGCAGCTCGCCGGTACCACCGGCATGATCGATGTGGATATGGGTCAGCAGGACGTAATCAACCCGCTCGACCCCGTGGCGGTGCAGCGCCGAAACCAGATGGGGGATGGTGGAAAGGGGGCCGGGATCGACCACCAACGTGAAATCGTCGCCGCGGTAACACCAGGAGCTGATGAATTGGCGAAAGCCGGGCAAGGTGGGCTGGTCGAGATCGATGCAAAAAAGTCGGGCGGGATTCATGGGCGCCTCGCGGAAAAATGGTTTCCCCAGGCTGGTCATGGACCGGCAAGGTTCCGATTGTGGCGGCGCGCCGGACTTTTGTCAACGGCGTAAGAAAGGTAGGAAAATGTGGTATCTCGTCCGTTATCCCCCCACCAGCCCCAGACTCAGCCAGGGCCAGTAGGTGATGAGCAGGACGCAGAGCAGCAGCAGCAGCAGAAACGGCAGGGTGGCGCGGTAGAGGGTGAGGATCGGCCGGTCGAAGCGGTAGCTGGCGATGAAGAGGTTGAGGCCCACCGGCGGGGTGAGATAGCCGATCTGCATGTTGGCGAGGAAGATGATCCCCAGGTGCAGGGGATCGACATCGAAACCCACCGCCACCGGCAAAATCAGCGGCACCACCAGCACCAGCGCCGAGAAGATGTCGAGCAGACAGCCGAGCAAAAGAAGAAAGAGATTGAGCCAGAGCAGAAAGGTCAGGCGGCTGGAGACGTGGGCCTGCACCCAATCGAAGAGCCGCTCCGGCACCCCGGCGTCGATGAGCACGTTGGTCGAGGCGAGGGAGACGCCGAGGATGATGAGGATGCCGCCGACCATGACCATCGCCTGGCGGACAATCCCCGGCAGCTGCGTCAATCTGATCTCGCGCAGGATGACGACCTCGACGGTCAGCACGTAAAGGGCGGTAACGGCCGCCGCCTCGGAGACGGCGAAATAGCCGCTGTAAATCCCCCCCAGCACGATGAAGGGGAGCGGCAGCTCCCAAGCCGCCTCACGCAGCGCCCGCCCCGGCCCGACGGCGGCTGAGGGTTCCTCCCGAGGCAGGCGGCGGCTGTGCCAAAAGGCGTAGCCGAGCAGCAGCGCCAGCATCAGCAGTCCGGGCAGGAGTCCGGCGACAAAGAGCCGGTCGATGCCGACCCCCCGCCCGACCTCGGTCTGCTGGGCGACGATGCCGTAGAGGATAAGGGGGAGCGAGGGAGCGAAGAGCAGGCCGAGACTGCCCGAGGTGGTGATCAGGCCGAGATTGAAGCGCTCGTCGTACCCCGCCTGTTGCAAGGCCGGATAGAGGAGCGCGCCGAGGGCGACGATGGTCACTCCCGAAGCGCCGGTGAAGGCGGTAAAGAACGCGCAGGCGGCCAGGGCGACGGCGGCGAGGCTGCCGGGGAGCCGGCCGAACAGGGCACGGGTCAGGTTGACCAGGCGGCGCGGCGCGCCGCTTTCGCCGAGCAGGTAACCGGCGAGGGTGAAGAGGGGGATGGCGAGGAGCACCGGCATCTCGGCGAGGCGGAAGACCTCGACGGCGAGGGCGGCGAGGTCGATTTCGGCCTGCTGATAGCCGAGCAGGGCGCCGGCGGCGATGATGGCGAAGAGCGGCGCGCCGAAGAGCGCGAGGAGCAGCAGGCCGAGAGCGATCAGCAGCATGGCGGCTCCTTGGCGAACAGTTCGAGCAGGCGGCGACCGGCGGCCGCCAGGTAGCGCGCGGCGATCAGGCCGAAGGCCAGGGGGATGGCGGCCTGGAAGATCCAGGCCGGAACCTGGCCGAGCAGGGTCGAACCGAACTCCCGCTCCATCAGCACGAAGCGCCCGGCATGCCAGGCGCAGAGGGCGCAGACGGCGGCGGTGAAGAAGGCGGTGACAAGTTCCGCATGCGCCGCCAAGCGTTCCGGCAAAAAGCGGGAAAGGACGTCCATCTTGATCTGCTTTCCCTCGCCGGCGGCGGCCACCGCCCCGGCCAGTCCCAACCAAAGGAGCAGCAGCTTCAGGAATTCATCGGCCCAGAGGAAACCGCCGCCGAAGAAGTTGCGGGCGACGATCTGCCAGACCGCCAGCGCCACCATCATCAGCGAGAGCGTGCACAGCAGCAGGTTTTCCAATCCCCGGCCCAGCCGTTCGAGTCCCGCGAAAAATCGGTTCATGACTATTTTCCGCTCCGGCGCTCCTGCAGCAGCTCAACGATCCGCCGGTAGAGTTCCGGCGAAAAAGCCCCCTGGGCGCTGAGCCGCGCCATGGCCCCTTGAGCCCGCTCGCGCATGCGCGCCACCTCACCGGATTCCGGCGTCACGAAATTCAATCCCTGCTTGCGCAAGGCCGCCAGCGCCGCCGCCTCGTCCAGCCGATTCTGCCGATCAAACCCCTGATAGACCCGCTCCATCACCTCGCGCACAATCAAGCGATCGGCCTCCTCGATCTTGTCGAAGGCCTTCCGGTCGATGACCAGCACCGCGCAGAGATAGGCCATGGGCGCCTCGGTAACGTACTTGACCTTGGTGTGCCACTGGAAAGCCAAAGCGCCGATGGGGGAGACTCCGACGATATGCACCAGGCCGGTCTGCAAGCCGGTGAGGACGTCGCTGATCGGCAGCGAGATGGGGGAAAGCCCCAGTTCCTCCATGACCGCCGAGGTCACCGTATCCCCTTCCGGAACCCAGAGTTTCTGCCCCTTCATGTCGTCGAGACGGACGATGGGACGATTTCCCATAAGCAGGGCGAATCCCCCTTCGGCGAAACCGAAACTGACGAAGCCTTGTTTTTCCAGCCCCGCCCGCAGCAAGGGATCGAACTCGGCGCGCACCGCATCGATTTCTTCCAGGGAATCGAACAGCAGCGGCAGTCCGTACAGGCTCAGGTCGGGATAAACCTCCGCCAGGCCGCCGCCGGTGAAGGCCCCCCCGTGCAGCTGGCCGATGCGGATCTTGCGCAGCATGCTCTTCTCGTTGCCCATGACCCCGCCGCCGTAGAGTTTGATCTCCACCCGCCCGGCGGTCCGTTCCTTGATCTCCGCCGCCCCCCGGCGCATCTCGTTCATCCACGCCGACCCTTCCGGCGCCAGGGTGCCAAGCTTGAGGGTCACGGCCGAAGCGGGCGCGGCCAGAAGCAGAAGCAGACATGTAAACACAAGATAACGCATGCTGAACTCCCCGCCGGAAACCCGGCGATTACGGTGAATTTGGCGTTTGGCGAGGCGGTGCCTCGCCCTTTACCGTCCCGATCAGAAATAATCGTCCGCCGACGCCAGCAGAGCGCGGGCTTCCTCCCGCGCCAGCACATTGAACAGGGTCAGCCCCTCGGCGACGGGCTCGGCGGACAACACCTCGGAAAGCAACCGGTCGTGCAGTTCGCGGTCATAGAACATCCGTGCATAGCGCCGGGCCAGTTCGACCTTGGCCGTCAGGTTGCGCCCGCCGGAAAGCTCCAGGGCCCGTTCCAGATGAGCGCGCCCCCGTTCGGGCGCGCCACCCAAAGCCGGTGGCCGCAGCAGGCGGAGAACGCCGAGATAGAGTTGCGGCCCCCCCTGCTGGTACCCCTCATCCAGTTCCGCCAGACGGGCAAAAAGCGCCTCGACCTTGGGCAGATCGGCCAGCGCCGCCGGATCTTCTTCATTGGCCTGCAAGCGCGCCAGCCAGGAGACACCGAAGACGTACAGGCGAGGCACATCCCGCTTCCCGAAACCGGCGAGCGCCGCGGCGAAATCGTCCGCCGACCGTTCCCACAAAGGCACCGCGCCCCGGACCTCGACCAGCCTTCGGCCGTACAACCAGGCGCGTTCCGCCTGCCGCCGCCGCTGAACGGGGTCGGACGCCGCCAGGGAACTGTTCAGCGCATAGAGGGAAGCGGCGGAAGAAAGCAGCTTTTTATCCGCCGGATCGTCCAGCAGCAGGCTGTCGAGCAGCAGCAGATAGGCGGGAATCCCCTGGCGCACGGTCTGGGGATCGGGGTGGTCGAGCACCGCGCGGGAGAGGTCGTCGCTTATTCGGCCGATACAGCCGGAACAGAGCAGGGCCGCCAGTAACAGCGAAAGGGGAAAATGAGAAAAAACGGTGTGGACGGCCTTCGTGAACATGGCAAAGGTCCCATTGTTTCTAGGGCGATGTTGGTTCAGCTTCGGAACGACTGAAGAACCTCATAGCGTTTTTCGATGATCTTGCGGAACTCGTCACTGATCGCGGCCCAGTCGAGAACATCCACCAGGATGGGCAAGTCGGAAAGAGCAAAAGCCTCTTTCAATCGAGCCAGCGTTCCGGAACTCAAACGCGCCGAGCCAACGAGGATCAAATCCAGATCGGAATAGCGTTGGGCGGTCCCGTTTACCCGCGAACCGAAGATCCGGACTTCACAATCGGGCACATGGGCCCGAAGAATCCCGCGAACTTCTTCCAGCAAGCCGGGATCAAGGTCAATCATTGCGTTCTTCCAACCGCGCGAGGAGATAGCGGGCATCACGAACAAAGGCCGCGACGATGGCGAAGACCTCCTCGGCCCTTTCCTCGTTGTAGGTATGGGAGGTCAGATTGCGGGCGTCGGCGTAATCGAACCAGCGGGTCGGGTCGCTGAGCAGTCCATAACGGGCCGCCATTCGGAAGAGATCTTTGCGGACCAGGGGTTCGGCATCCTCGGGAGAGCGATTATGCCGAATCCAGCGCTGGATGAATTTCCAGCAGAGTTCGAAAGTAAACTCGAAGTTCTGTATGACGCCGGCACGCAAACCTTTGCGCACGACCTCATCCAGGTTTTCCATCAAGGCTTCATCCCCAACCCGCGCCAGTAGTTCCTCCAGGGACAAAACCGCCTTTCGCAAACTGCTCAGATCAAGCACTTTTCCCTCCTCCACCGAACAGGGGCAACCGGGCGCCATGGCCGCGCCAGCCTCTTTTCCCTTGAATATACACGAACTTGATGGACAGTTCATGAATTTTATTTTTCTTTGCCCTCCCCTTGTGGCGCTGCTATTCTCCAGCTCGACTCTTGCCAAGGACCAATCCATGCGCATCCTGCACACCTCCGACTGGCACCTCGGCCGCCAGTTTCATAATGTCTCCCTGCTTGACGATCAGCGCTACGTTCTGGACCAGATCGTCGCCATCATCCGCGACCGCAAGGTCGACGTGGTGCTGGTCGCCGGCGACGTCTACGACCGTTCAGTGCCGCCGGCGGCGGCGGTGGAGCTGCTCGACGAAATCATCCACCGCATCTGCGCCGAACTCAGGGTGCCGATGATCCTTCTCGCCGGCAACCACGACGGCCCCCGGCGGCTCGGCTTTGCCGCCCGCCAACTGGCCGGCGCCGGGCTGCATGTGGCCGGGCCGCTGTGGAGCGTTCCGCGCCCGATTCTCCTCAAGGGGGCAAGCGGCGAGGTGGCCTTCTACCCCATCCCCTACGCCGACCCGGCGACGGTGCGCGAAGTTCACGGCGTCGAGGCCGCTGATCACGACAGCGCCCTGGCCTACCTGCTTGGGCAGGTGCGCCAGGACAACGGCCCGACCCGCCCCTGCGTGGTTCTCGCCCACTGCTTTCTCGCCGGAAGCGAGCCTTCCGAGTCGGAGCGCCCCCTCTCCCTCGGCGGCGCCGACGCCGTTTCACCGGAGCATTTCAAGGATTTCAGCTACGCCGCCCTCGGCCACCTGCACGGCCCCCAATGGCGGGGGGCGGAGCACATCCGCTATTCCGGATCGCCCCTCAAATACTCTTTTTCCGAGGAACGGCAGCGCAAATCTCTGACCCTGGTCGAACTCGACGCAAGGGGCAAGGCCGCCGTCGAACTCATCCCCCTGACACCCCGCCATGACATGCGCTGCCTCGAAGGCAGCCTCGCCGAGTTGCTCGCGGCGGGGAAGAACGATCCCGGAAAAGAGGATTACCTGCTGGTGCGCCTCACCGGCCGCCACGCCATTCTCGACCCCATGGACAAGCTGCGCGATGTCTACCCCAACGTACTGCATCTGGAACGACCCGGCCTGATGGCGGGGGCGGAACGCCTGCAGGCCGGTCGCGACCGCCTGAAGCAGGGGGAGTTGGCCATGTTCGAGGATTTTTTCGCGCAGGTAACGGGAGACCCACCGAGCGAAGAGCAACGCCGCGTCGTCGCCGAGGCTCTCGACCGTCTGCACCGGGAGGAATTCTGAGATGCGCCCGCTGACCCTGACCCTGAGCGCCTTCGGCCCCTTCCCCGGAACGGAAACGATCCGCTTTTCCGACCTCGGGGAAAATCCCCTCTTTCTCATCAACGGCCCCACCGGCGCGGGCAAGACCACCCTCCTCGACGCCATCTGCTTCGCCCTGTACGGCAAGACCACCGGCGACGAACGGGAGGGGGCGCAGATGCGTTGCGATCTCGCCCGTGCCGACATGCTCACCGAAGTGAATCTGGAATTCGAGCTGGCCGGGCACCGCTTCCGTATTCGCCGGGTGCCGGAGCAGCAGCGCCCCAAGACCAAGGGGGAAGGGACCACCACCCAGAATCCCGAGGCGCAACTGGTGGAGCTTTTGCCCGACGGCGGCGAACGCCTCATCGTCGCCGCCAAGGTCAGCGAGGCGACCCGGGAGATCGAGGGACTGACCGGGCTCTCCGTCGACCAGTTCCGCCAGGTCATGGTGCTGCCCCAGGGCCAGTTCCGGCAACTGCTGCTGGCCGACTCCAGCGAGCGCGAGAAGATATTCAGCCAGCTCTTCCAGACCCGCATCTACCGCCGCCTGGAGGAACAGCTCAAGATCCGGGCCGCCGAGATCCGCCGGAAGCGGGAGGAACAGCGGATTCTGCAGGCGGGAATTCTGAAAGCAGCCGAGGTGGAGAGCAGCGAACAGCTCGAAACGGAACTGACCTCCTGCGAGCCGGCGTGCACGACGGCCCGGAAAGAGCAGGAGGCCAAGGAGACGGCACTCTCCGGGGCCGAGAAGGCGCTGACCCAGGGGCAGGCGCTCGAACAGAATTTTGTCCGGCGGGATAAGACGGCCGCGGATCTCAGGCAGTGCGAAGAAGATCGACCCCGGATCGATGCCATCCGCGCTCAGATCGCCAACGCCGAACGGGCCGCCAAACTCGCCCCCCTCTTTGCCGACCGCAGCCGCTGCGAAAAGGATCTGGCACAGGCGAAAAGCGAAGCCGATGAAGCGGGCAAACGCCTTGCCTCCGCCCGGAAAGCGCTGGAAGAGGCGGCCGAAAACCGCAAGGCGACCGCTCAGCTGCGGATCGAACTGAAACAGGCGAGCGAGGAACTGACCCGCCTGAAGGGGTATCACGAGCGGGTCGAAGGACTGGCAAAAGCCCGCGCCAAAAAGGACGCCGCCGACCGGGCGGCGAAACAGGCCGAGCTGGTGCTGCGGTTCAAACAGCTCGCCGACCGCTACCTGGCCCTCCACAACCTCGAAAAGAAAAAACGGGAAGTCGAACAGCAGCAGGGCATCGTCGCCAAGGCAAAGGAGCAGGAAGAGACCCGGCGCCGTGAACACCAGGAGCGAGAACAGCTCGCCAAACGCCTTGAACTCGCCTGGCACCAGGGGCAGGCCGCGATCCTCGCCCGCGGGCTCCGGGAGGGCGCTCCCTGCCCTGTCTGCGGCAGCATCGAACATCCGGCCCCGGCCCATACCGACCGGGAGCTCCCCAATCAACAGCAGGTGGAACAGGCCCGCGAAGCGGTGCGGCTGGCGACGGAAGGCTTAGAAGAAGCCAGACAGCAGACAACAAAAAAACAGGAGCGCCTGCGCGACCTCGAACGCGAGGCGAAGAGCCTGCGGGAGCTCGTCACCTCCGACGCCAGCCTCGACCGGCTGAAGGAAGAGATTCGCGCCCTGCAGGAAGAGGCCAAGAACCTGGCCTTCTCTCTCCCCGGCCGCGAACGGATTCAGCACCTCGACCCGGAAACGCTGCGTGCCGAGCGGGAATCGGCGCGGAGCTCCGCAGCGGCGGCACAGGCTCAGGTGGAGAGTGCCGAACAGGAACTCCCGGAGGCCTATCGCGAACGGGGAGCCCTCGACGGCGCCATCGCCAAGACCTCGGCAACCGTCACCCGGATCGAGAAAGAAATCGAACGGCTCGAAACCTGTTTCCAGCAGGCGACCAATGCCCTGACCGCCGCCAGGACGGCCGGCGATGCCGCCGCGGCGCAACGACAAAAAGCCGAAACCGCTCTCACCGAGGCGCGGCAATGTGCCTCCGTTGCCCTGGCGTCAAGTTCCTTCGCCGATGAAACGGCCTGCCGCACCGCCCTCCTCGATGACGAGAACCTGCGGCAACGAAAAGTGGAGGAGAAAGCCTTCGAGAAGAAGTTGGAGCAGTTGACCGGCGCCCACCAGCAGCTGAGCGAACAGCTCCAGGGGCTGGCACGCCCTGATCTCGCTGTGCTCACGGCCACAACGGCAGCCGCGAAAGAGGCGAAGGATAGGGCCACCGAAACATGGAGCAGCCTCGACAAGCGCCTGAGTCTGCTGCTCGACACTCGAAAAAAACTGGCGGGCACCGCCGCCGAACAAAAGAAACTGGACGACGAGTACGCCGTGGTCGGCACCTTGAGCGACGTCGCCAACGGCCAGACCGGCGACAAAATCAGCCTGCAACGCTTCGTCCTCAGTGTGCTGCTCGACGACGTGCTGCTCGAAGCCGGCCACCGCCTCCAGCTCATGAGCAAGGGGCGTTACCGGCTGCTGCGCAAGGAAGACCGGGCCAAGGGGAACAAGGCCTCGGGGCTGGAACTGGAGGTGGAGGATGCCTACACCGGCAAGACGCGGCCGGTGGCGACCCTTTCCGGCGGCGAGAGTTTCATGGCCGCCCTGTCCCTGGCCCTGGGCCTCTCCGACGTGGTTCAGGCTTACGCCGGGGGCATCCGCCTCGACACCCTCTTCATCGACGAAGGCTTCGGCAGCCTCGACGCCGAATCCCTCGATCTGGCGATCCGCGCCCTGGTCGATTTGCAAGCCACCGGCCGCATGATCGGCATCATTTCCCACGTCGCCGAACTCAAGGAGCAGATGCCGCTACGCCTCGACGTCATCGCCGACCGCGCCGGCAGCCGGGTGCGTCTGGTCAAACCCTGAACGCCACCCGATCAGCACAACAGTGGCGGCAGCGCACGTCCCCTTAATGTCAGTGTGGAAAAAATACGGAGGTTCCCATGAGTGGATGTTGTAGTGACGACTGTTCCCTGGAACAGCTTCAGAAACGGCAACGCGGCACCTTGCAAGCGGTGCTGGGCATCAATGCGTTCATGTTCTTCGTCATCGTCGGCGCGGCCCTTTACGGCCAATCGACGGCGCTGCTGGCCGACAGCCTCGACAACCTCGGCGACGCCCTTACCTACGGGCTGAGTCTCTACGCCGTCACCAAGGGGCCGGTCATCAAGGCGAAGGTCGCCCTGTTCAAGGGGGGTCTGATCTTCCTGGCCGCGCTCGCCGTCGCCGCTCAGATCCTTTACAAGCTCTTCGTGCCCAGCGTCCCTCTCTTTGCCACCATGGGCATCTTCAGCCTCGTGGGTCTTATGGCCAATGCTCTCTGCCTCTATCTGTTGTGGCGCCATCGCCACGAAGATGTAAACATGAGTTCAGTATGGGAATGTTCGCGCAATGATATCGCCTCGAACCTTTCGGTTCTTCTGGCGGCCGGCGCCGTGGCAATCAGCGGTTCCGGCTGGCCGGACCTGCTCGTTGCGCTCGGCCTTCTGTCGATCCTGTTGCGCTCGGCCTATCGCGTCATCATGTCCGCCCGCGCCGTCCTTCAGGCCGAGGAATAACGGTGCCGCGCCCCGAACACGTCGGATTCTCATTATCCATTTCGAGGCTATGAGTATATTTGGGCCGGACCCGTCAAATATGCTCAGAGCCTTGCCGCCGCCCCATCGCCAACCGCGCCGAAAGACGGGCGCGACAGGTCAGGCCCTGACGGTTCCAGCGGCAATTTTCTCTCGCCAACAGCTTGCAATCCCCCGGTTTCGGACCATACTCGTGATGTTTCTTGCGGCCTTTGGCCGTATTTATCATTCGCGATTCACGAACAAAGAAATGGAGGGAAACATGAATATCAGCGATCTTTTAGGCGGCATGATGCAGGCCGGCATGGCATGCTCGGCGGGCAGGCGGGCGGAGGCGGCAAAGGCGGTTTGGGGGATCTGCTTTCCGGCGCCCTCGGCGGCGGGGTCATGGCCCTGCTTGGGGCGATGGCCAACAAAGCCCTGCAGGGCAGCGGCCGGGGAACCGGCAAAGTTCCTCTGGGACTGACGGAGACGCAAACCGAGACAGACCAACTCGCCCTGGAGCAACAGGCGGAACTGGTGCTGCAGGCGATGATCAACGCGGCCAAATCAGATGGCCAGATCGACCGCGAGGAGATCCAGCGGATCGTCGGCAAACTTCAGGAGATGGGGGCGGACGAGGAAGCCCTCAATTATGTCCGGGCGGAGATGCAGGCCCCCATGCGCACTGACCATCTGATCGCGGCCGCCGGGGGACAACCGGAAATCGCCGCCGGGATTTATGCCGCCTCGCTCATGGCGATCGAGGTGGATACCCCGGCGGAGAAGATGTACTTGAATCAACTGGCTGCGGGGCTGCGCCTCGATCCGCAGATCAACCCGGCGCATCGAAGTCCGATCACGCAGGCGGCCTTCTCGTCAGTCCCGATCCGGAAAATGCCCGCGCCCTTTACAACCAGGTCATCGATGACTATATTGTACCTGTTGTGATTTTCATCCGTTGTCTTCATATCGATAAGGAGTCCGCCCCATGTTCAAACGTTTTATTCCGCTGCTGCTCGCCGCGCTCCTCGCCCTGCCCGCCCTCTCCGGCTGCGGCTACAATCAGATTCAGAAAAACGAGGAAGCGGTCTTCGCCGCCTGGGCCGACGTGGAGGCCACCTATCAGCGCCGCGCCGACCTGATCCCCAACCTGGTCGAGGTCGTCAAGGCCTACGCCGCCCATGAAAAAGAGACGCTGCAAGCGATCACCGAGGCCCGGGCCAAGGTCGGGCAGGTGAACCTTTCCGCCAAGGATCTGGCCGACCCGGCCGCGATCCAGAACTTCCAGGCCGCCCAGGGGGAACTCTCCGGCGCCCTCTCCCGGCTGTTGATGGTGGCCGAGCGCTATCCCGACCTGAAGGCCAATCAGAATTTCCTCGACCTGCAGCATCAGCTTGAGGGGACGGAAAACCGTATCAACGTCGCCCGGCAGCGTTTTAACGAAACGGTGCAGGTCTTCAACACCTCGATCCGGACCTTCCCCAACAGCCTGACCAACAACTGGCTGCTCAAGCTCGAACGCAAGGAGCCTTTCAAGGCCGAAGCCGGCGCCGAAGCCGCGCCCAAGGTGCAGTTCTAGCCGATGGCCTGGTTGTCCAGAATACTGCCGGCGGTGGCGCTTCTGCTGATGCTCCCCCTGCCGGCGGTCGCCCTCGACGTGCCGCCGGCGACCGGATATGTGGTCGACCGCGCCGGACTGCTCTCCCCCGGCACCCGGCTCAAACTCGAACAGTTCCTCGAAAATTTCGAGAAGAGCGATTCGGCCCAGCTCGCCGTGCTGACCATCCCCTCCCTCGAAGGGGAGGCCCTGGAGGGTTACGCCATCAAGGTCGCCGAAACCTGGGGCATCGGTCAGAAAGGCAAGGATAACGGCGCGTTGCTGCTGGTGGCCAAGGCCGAGCGCAAGGTGCGCATCGAGGTCGGTTACGGGCTGGAGGGACGGCTGACCGACCTGCTGGCCGGACGCATCATCGATTATGAAATCACCCCGCGCTTCAAGCAGGGGGATTTCGACGGCGGGGTGGTCGCCGGGGTGGCCTCCATGGCCGAGGCGGTACGCGGCGAATATCAGGGAACCGGCAGCACCGGCCGGAAAAAGAAGGACAACCCCTGGGGGATTCTCGCCCTGCTCTTCTTTCTCGGTCCCGGCCTGATGCTGCTCGGCGGCCCCTCCAATCACCGGCGCCGGGGCGGCTTCTGGATCGGCGGCCCGCCCGGCGGCGGCTTCGGCGGCGGGAGCGGGGGAGGGTTCGGCGGCTTCGGCGGCGGCGGCTTCGGCGGCGGCGGCTCGTCGGGCAGTTGGTGATACAATCAACTTCGGCCTCGCGCCCGCTCCTTGCAGTCGCTAGAGCTCGCAGAGACCACAGAGAAAAGATGAAATCACGGTCCTTGCTTTTTCTCCGCGCTCTCTGCGTGCTCTAGTGAGCGAAGCGAACGGGCGAGAGCCGCTTTTAAAAAAGGTTTTTTCATGCCCAGACTGACCGCCCAAACGATTTTCAGCGACGCCGAGAAACAGCGTATCGAAGCGGCCGTGCGTGACGCCGAGAGCCGTACCAGCGGCGAAATCGTGCCGCTGGTGGTGGACGAATCCTACGATTATCCTCAGGCCGAAATCGTCGGCGCCGGGTTTTTCTCTTTGGCCACGGCGGCCACCCTCAGTTGGGCCTTCGCCGGTTCGTCGCTGTGGGTTTTTCTCCCCCTCTTCCTGTTGCTGTTCTTCCCCTTTCGGTGCCTGCTCCGCCGCCTCCCCGAGCTCAAGCGGCGGCTGATCCATCCCGGAGAAATCGCCGCCGAGGTGGAAGAAAAGGCCCTGGTCTCCTTCATCGAGCAGGGGCTGCATCACACCCGGGACGAAACCGGCATCCTCATCCTCGTCTCCCTCTTCGAGCATCGGGTCTATGTTCTCGCCGACCGGGGGATCAACAAGCAGGTACCGAAGGAAACCTGGGACGAAATCGTCCGTATCGTCACCGAAGGCATCCGTTCTGGCCGCACCTGCGAGGCCCTGTGTGCCGCCATTGTCCGCTGCGGCGAGCTGCTCGAAGCACATTTCCCGAGAAAAGCGAACGATACCGACGAGCTGCCCAACCTGATTATCGGCTGATCGCCGCGCGGAGTTCTCATGCCTTACATCCTCTGGCTTTTTCTGCTGCTGGCGGGAGCGCTCCCGGCGGCGGCGCAATCGATCGAAGTCTTTTCAGCGGCCGAGGGAACCTGCGTCATGACGGAAAAAATCAGCAAATCCGAGGCCGAATGGCGCGAGCAGCTGACCCCTTTGCAGTATCACGTCACCCGTGAAGCCGGGACGGAAAAGGCCTTCTCCGGGCATCTGTGGAATAACCACGAAGCGGGGATCTACGCTTGCGTCGGTTGCGGCCTCGACCTCTTCCGCTCCGAGGACAAGTTCGACTCGGGGACCGGCTGGCCGAGTTTCACCGCCCCCATCACCGCGAAAAATATCGCCACCGCCCCGGACAACTACTTTTTAATGCGACGTACCGAAGTCCTTTGCGCCCGATGCGACGCCCACCTCGGCCACGTCTTCGACGATGGCCCGAAGCCGACGGGTAAACGCTACTGCATCAACTCGGCGGCCCTGGAATTCGTTCCGGAGAAATAAAAAGCACCCCGACATCGCCCCTTCTTGCCACTTTTCCCCCGCCCTATCCGCCGATGGGGCGGTTATTTATTTCTTCTCCGAACGGATTTTCATGACCTCCCCGATTTCCCGCCGTGCCACGCTTTTCGTCGTCTGTACGGCCCATTTTCTCATGCCCTTCATGATGTCGGCGGTCGGCATCGCCCTGCCCAGCATCGGCCGGGAGTTCGCCGCCAGCGCCCGGCAGCTGGGATTGATCGAAACGGCCTACGTCCTTTCGGCCTCGATCTTTTTGCTGGCGATGGGCCGTCTCGGGGATATCCACGGACGCAAGCGCCTCTTCGAGATCGGTATTGTCGTCTTCACCCTGGCCGGCGGCCTCCTCTCCCAGGCCTGGTCGGTGGAGACGATGATCGGTCTGCGCCTCTTACAGGGGATGGGCGGAGCGATGGTCATGGCCACCACCAACGCCATCGTCGTCTCGGTCTTTCCCGCCCAGGAACGGGGGAAAGCCCTGGGTATCGCCGTAGCCAGCGTCTATGCCGGCATCTCCTGCGGGCCCTTCATCGGCGGCTACCTGGTCACCCATTTCGGCTGGCGCTGGCTCTTCTACCTCTGCGTCCCCCTGGGCATCCTCACCTTTTTCGTTTCCCGCCGCAAGCTGCGCGGCGACTGGGCCGAGGCGGCGGGGGAACCCTTCGATCTGCGCGGCAGCCTGGTCTACGCGGCGGCGATTCTGCTGCTCATCGCCGCCGCCTCGCAACTCGATCAGGGAGGCTGGGCCTGGGGTCTGGCCGCCGCCGGCACCCTAGGACTGCTGCACTTTCTCTTGCTGGAGAGCCGCACCGCTCACCCGGTTCTGAACGTGAGCCTGCTGCGTGAAAACCGGATCTTCGCCCTCTCCAACCTGGCGGCGCTGCTCAATTACGCGGCGACCTTCGGTCTCACCTTCTTCATGAGCCTCTACCTGCAATACGTCAAGGGGATGAACGCCCATCAGGCCGGGACGGTGCTCATCATCCAGCCGATTGTGCAGACGCTCTTCTCCCCTCTGTGCGGCCGACTCGCCGACCGCTACCCCGCCTCCCAGGTGGCGACGTTGGGGATGGGGCTGTGCGCCGCGGGGCTGGGCATCGCCGCGACCCTCGACGCCGTGAGTCCCTTGGCGCTGATCATGGCCATGCTCGCCCTGCTCGGCCTCGGCTTCGCCATTTTCTCATCCCCCAACACCAGCGTCATCATGGGCAGCGTCGCCCCCCGCCATCTCGGCGTCGCCTCGGGACTCAGCGCCACCATGCGCACCCTGGGGATGATGACGAGCATGACCATCATCACCGTGATTTTCTCGGTGCTCATGGCCGGGCAGCCGGTCACCGCCGCCACCCAGGAGGCCTTTTTGCGCAGCATGACCTGGGCCCTGCTGACCTTCTGCGCCCTCTGCCTGCTCGGCATCCTCTGCTCCCTGGGGCGCATCCGGAAACCCGAATAATCCCCTCACCGTTTCCCAAAGCCCTACAGGGATGAAGGGGATGCAGGGGATAAAACCAAAAAGCCTTATCCTGTTCATCCCCTTCATCCCTGTTGAATCAGTAATAAAAAAGGCGGACTTGCGGCCGCCCTCGGTGGGTATTCGGTTTGCTCTGTACTCGCCGGCAGAAAGGTCAGTCCAGCGACGTGCGTTTGGGGTTGAGAATACAGGTACGGCGGGCTTCATGACCGACTTCCAGCATCGCTTCATCCTTTCAGAGGGAAAGAGCCACATCGCCGCTGGCGTATTTCGCCCCCGAAGCCATCCGCTGACGGGGCAGGATCAGGGTCCGGTCGGGCAGAACGAGCTGGGCGCGATCGCCCTCGACCCGGACAAGAAAGGCATAATCGTCCCGGCACTCGTAGACCCGGGCGACCCCCTCGCCGTCCACGGCCACGGGCGGCTCGCCATAGGGCAGAGCGCAGGCCGAAAGCAGACCGACGATGAACAATCCACTGATTTTTTGCCATTGACGATAATTCATGGGCAAATCCGCTCCTTGGGGTTTATCCGTCAAAAAATAGCCACCAGACGCTCAAAAGATTTACGCAGGCGGATGGAAAGGGTCAGGAGCACTCCCTTGAGCAGTCGGATACCGAGCTCGGGATGCTCCACCAATAGACGATCCAGATTTTCCCGGGGGAGCAACAAGAGCTGGGCATCCTCCATGCAGACGGCGGTTACCGCCCGGGGAAGGTCATCGATCAGGCTGAACTCGCCGATCACCGTCCCTTCGCTGTAGACGCCGATCACCATCTGCCGCCCTTCGAATTCGGTATTTTTCTTTTCTTCGATGCGCCCGGCCATGACAAAGGCGGCGAATTTCGATTCATCCCCTTCGTTCCAGAGCACTTCGCCGGCCGCAGCCTGGCGGCACTTGAAGTAGGGGGCGAGGATTTCCGTATCGGCATCGGAAAGAAACTTGAAGCAGCGCAGATCGTTTTTCATCCGCGCGCAGACATCGGGAGAGGTACGGTTCATGGCTGGCCGGCATCCCCCCCCTGCTCCAGTTGCGCCAGCTTTTCCGTCATCCGCGCCAGAAGCCCGTCGAATCCCTCTTTTTTCAGGATTTCGCCATAACTGTTGCGGTAACTGTTGACGAAACTCACCGACTCGATCACCACGTCATAGACCATCCATTCGCTTCCCTGCTGCACCATCCGGTAGGAAATGGGGATCTCGGCGCTCTTGGTGACGATGACGGTATCGACGGCGGCCCGGTTTCCCTGCACGCGCTCATTGAGGAAATCGATCTTTTCATCGGTGTAGGATTCAATGCGGCCGATGTAATTGCGTTCGAGCAGATCGGAAAAGATATTAATGAAGCGCGAGCGCTGCTCGTCGCTGGCGGATTTCCAGTTGGTCGCCAGAATCCGCTGGGACATCTCGGTGAAATCGAAGCGGGCGCGAATGGTGCTGGAGAGCTTTTCCCGCCGCGCCTCTTTTTCCAGATTCGATTCTCTGAGAATCGCCATCACCGCATCCACGGTGGTCCGGGCCTGCTCCATCGGTCCCGGCGTCGCCGCCGCCGCGCTCGCCGCCAGCAGAAAAACACCGAGCGCCAGCAACAAACGATACGGAATCAATCGCTTAAAATACATCGTAACCTCCTTGAATTGCATGAAACCCTTCATTTTCGGACCTTGCCCGCCCGCATCTGGGTGTAGGCGTCACGGACGAAAAGATAAGGGTCGAGTTCGTTTTTGCGGATACCTTCGTAGGTGTCCTTGTCGAGAGAAAGTTCGTTTTCGGCATCGAGGACGCGCAACCCCGCCAGTTCCTCGGTTTTGAGGGCCGGCGAAAGGGGGTCGACGAAATGGTCGCCGATGCGCCCGATGCCGTCCCGCAGGCTGGTCGGGCCGAGAACCGGCAGCACCAGATAGAAACCCTGGCCGAGACCGTAGTGGCCGAAGGTCTGGCCGAGATCTTCGTCTTTTTTCTCCAGCCCCCACTTCGTGGCCGGGTCGAAGAGTCCTGCCAGGCCGAAGGTGCTGTTGGTCAGAAACCGGGCCAGCTCGCTCGCGGTATTGGCAAACTTGAGCTGCAACAGGTTGTTGGCCGCCCGCGCCGGGGTTCCCAGGTTGGAAAAGAAGTTGGAAGCCGAAACTCGCGCCGGTTCGGGAATCACCCGCAGCCCTTTAGCCACCGGCTTGAGCAGATAGACATAGAGCTTGTCGTTGACCCAGAACATCCCCCGGTTCAGCAGTTCGAGGGGATCGGCGATTTTCTCCGCTTCCGGTTCGGCGAAGGGATCGTCTTCCAGATAGGAATCCTCCTCGGCGGCAACCGGGAAGCTGAAAAAAAGCAGCAGCATAAAGAGCAGCGGCACAATCCGAGTCATGAATCCCCCTATTTTTTCTCGAAAACGTACTTGCTGATCAACTCTTCGAGATTGATGGCCGATTCCGTCTCGAAAATAACTCCGCCCGGTTCAACGAGCAGATCGCTGCCGCCGGGGGAAATGCTCACGTAGCGGTCGCCGATGATCCCGGCGGTGCGGATCGAAGCGATGCTGTCTTCTTGCAGCTTGACGTCTTTGTTCAGCTGCATTTCCACTTCGGCTTCGTAGTTTTCCCCGTTGAGACGAATGCGTGAAACCTTGCCGATTTTGACCCCGGCGATTTCCACCGGCGCTCCTTCCTTGAGGCCGGAAACGGAGTAAAACCGGGCGCTCACCTGATATTCGTTCCCCCGAAAAAAATCGACATGCCCAAGCTTGACGGAAAGCCAGACAAAGCAGAGAAATCCCGCCACCATAAACAGGCCGACGGCGACCTCGATATTAAGCCGGTTCATATAATGCAGCCTCCTCCTTGGCACTGGAATAAATGGGCCCCATGGTCTCTTCCACATAGCGGCGGATCAGGGGATGTTCCGACAGCTGAAAAGCCTCGGGAGACATGACCCCCTGGACTTTCCCCTCGGCGAGCAGGGCCACGAAATCGGCCAGCTTGAAAATCTTCGGCACGTCATGACTGACGATCACCGCCGTGTAGCCGAGCTGGCGCTGGGTTTTGTGAAAGAGCCGGTAAATTTCGTTGCTGCGGCTCACGTCGAGGCCGGTGGTCGGCTCGTCGAAGAAGACCACCTTGGGATCGAGCATCAGCGCCCGCGCCAGCCCGACCCGCTTCTTCATGCCGCCGGAAAGCTGCGCCGGGAACTTGTCGTCGGCGTCGATCAGATCCATCAGGTCGAGTTTTTCCCGCACCTTGGCGCGAATCACCGTTTCCGACAGCTTGGTCCTCTCCCGCAAGGGCAGCGCGACGTTATCGAAGACGCTCATCGAATCGAAGAGCGCGACATTCTGGAAGAGAACGCCGAACTCCATGCGGATGAGGTTCAGTTCTTTTTTGCGCGCCTTGGCCAGATTACTGCCGAAGACCCGCACTTCCCCCCGCTCCGGGCGAACCAGGCCGAGCATGTGCTTGATGATGACGCTCTTGCCCTCACCGCTGGCGCCGACGATGACCGTGGTCTTGCCGGAGGCGACGGACAGGTTGACGTCGCGCAGCACCGTCTGCCGGCCGAAGCGCTTTTCCACGCCGACCAGTTCGATCGCGGCGGCCGGTTGTTCGTTGGACATAGCCCCCCCTATAACATAATTGCGCTGATCAGGTAATCCCACACCAGAACCGACACCGACGACAGCACCACCGCATCGGTGGTGACCCGGCTCACTCCTTCGGCGCCGAAGCCCCCGGAGCGCTCCTTGTGAAGAAAAAAGCCCTTGGCCGAGGCGATCCAGACAATCAGCAACCCGAAAATCAGCGACTTGACCAGCCCCATCTTGACGTCCTGCCATTCGACGCTGGCGTACATCCCCTGAAAATAGGTTCCGCCGTTGACATCGAGCAGCACCACCCCAATCAGATAACCGCCGAGGATGCCGATCACGTCGAAAAACGCGGTCAGAAGGGGGATCGTCAGAATCCCGGCGATATATTTGGGCGCCAGCAGGTACTTGTAGGGATCGATAGCCATGCATTCGAGGGCGTCGATCTGCTCCGAGTTGCGCATGATGCCGATTTCCGCGCAGATCGCCGAACCGGCCCGGCCCACCACCATCAGCGCGGTCAGCACCGGCCCCAATTCGCGGATCAGGCTCAGGGCCACCGCCGAGCCGAGCAGCCCTTCGGAGCCGAATTTGGTCAGGGTGTAATAGCCCTGCAAGCCCAGGATCATGCCGGTGAAGGCGCCGGTGAAGATGATGACGAAGAGCGACCGCACCCCGATAAAATGGGCCTGGCGGATGACCGGAAAGAGGGGATAAGGCGGCTTGACCAGATTGAGCAGGCAGGCGAAGAGAAAAATCCCCATGCGCCCCCCCTGCTCCAGAAAAGCGAGACAGCCATCCCCGATTTTTTCAAAAGGTTTTGCCAGATTCAAAACGTCGGATCTCCCCTAAAAAACATGCGAAGGCTTGCCGCGGGATAGCGCCCTGTTGCAGGGCCGGGCGATTGTACCAAGAACTCACGTAAATTACCAATGGAGAACGATTATTCACCCCGGAGAGAAAAAACGGCAGGACGATTTTCGCGCCCTCGTCAGAAGAGCACGTCGATGAAATAATCCCGGGGACTCGGCCCGTCGTGCCGACGCCGCAGCAGCAGGGTGTAGTTGGCCGTGGCCCGCGTCTCCAGGGACAACATCCCCATAGCCAGGGCAAATACGCGGCTTTCCGCGCCGTAGCGTTTTTTGAGCAGGGCGGCGATGCGGGAATAGTTGCCGATCAGCGGCAGGGTACGCCTCTTGCGCCCTTCGGCGAGCCAGGCCCGCCCCTTTTCCGTGGCGCCGAGCAGGTGCAGATAGAGCGGGCCGGAATCCAGCCAGGCGGTCATCTCCTCGGCCGTCACCTCGTTCAGCACATAGGCGAGCAGGCGCTGCACGCGGGTGCGGGTCAGATGGCGGGATTTGACGGCGGCGACCAGACCGGCATAGCCATCGCCGGCGCAAGCGGCCGCGTACAGACGCTCGGCGATCCCCGCTTCCACCTGATAGAGCCGCCGCAGCGACTCGGCCCCCCGCAGAAGTCGCGCCGACAGCAAGCGATAAAGAGGGTCCTCGTCGAGAACATGACCGGCCGCCAGCGCGGTAGCGAAAGGAGCACGGGCCGGGAGCGGGATGAAGTCCGCCACCTCTTCCCCCCGCCCCAGCCGCTGCCGGATGCCGGTGGCGCTGGCGATGTCGCCGACGGGGCGCTCTTCGTGAAAACCGGCGCCGATACGGCGGATGGTATGGGGAACGATGGCGGCGCCGGTCCGGCGCAGGGCCCTGAGATACTCGATGCCGAGGATGTTGTTGGGAGCCACGAGCAGCTCGGCGTCGCCCACGCCCAGCTCCGCCAGGCAACAGGCCCGAGCCGTGGGGTAGTTGATCCCCCGGCGCAGCAGGAAGGCGGTCCGCTCGGCGATCCGGGCTTCCTCGGTGATCAGCAGTTCGGCGCAGCGCTCAAGTTCCGCCAGTTCCCCCGCTTCACTGCCAAAACAGAGGGCATCGACCCCCAGGGCTTCCAGCGCCCGCACCGCCCCCAGGGCGAACTGCGGCGCGCTGTTGCAGGCCCAGGGGAAAGGCAGCTCCACCACCACATCGACCCCGGCGCGCAGGGCCATTTCCGCCCGCGCCCACTTATCCACCAGCGCCGGTTCGCCCCGCTGCAGAAAATGCCCGCTCATCACCGTCACCGCTACCTCGGCCTCCGTGACCCGCAGGCTTTCGCGCAAGTGGTGCAGATGGCCGTTGTGGAAGGGGTTGTATTCGGTGATCAGACCGACGGATTTCATAAGAGCCAGGATAAAGGTTCAAGGAGAAAGGAAAAAGGAGGCGCCTTTGTCCGCCTCGCTTCAAAAATTCGAACTTTAGCACAGCGCAAAAAATGGTGGAAGGCCGATTGCGGCCGATGTGATCCCATGCTGTATCCATACCTGCAATTAACTGTAAATAGCCAGATTTCTTGACTCTCCCGGGGAAATATGCGAGGAGTAGAAATGTTTTTTGCCTGTATTGCATTCCCAGCGTCACCGCCTGTGAGGAGGTCGCCCCATGAACCAGAGCCAGCGGGACATTTTGATTTCGAAACTGCTCGGGCACGTCCCCGCCGACGGCGGGAGCATCGGCAACCAGGCCCTGGACAAAGTTTTTCGGGAATCCGTCACGGCCGCCGGACTGGCTCTCTTCGATGGTGAATTTGAACGCCTTCGGGACGAACTGATTGCAAAAGGCATTCTGCTGCGAGGCAAGGGGCGCGGCGGGTCGGTGCGACTGGCCGAACCTACAGAAGAATTTTCCCTGCGGATACAAGAGGCGCCTCCCGTGCCCGAAAAGCCTAAACCCGCGGCCGAACCGGCCTCCGTCAAACCCGTAAAAACGTCGAGAAAAACCGCTGAAGAGACTCAAGTTCTCGCCTACCGCCATCTCGACAGCCGCAAGAACAACCCCGAAGTCGGCATGGTCAACGAAGCCACCGACCCGTCACAGGCACCGACTGTCTGGCGCTACGATCCCCACCTTGATCCAGAGTTGCAATTCGATGTCGGCCGCGCCGCCATCGAAAAGCTCATCGACGCCGCCCTCGCCTCCGGCGACCCCGAAGAAATGCGCGCGACGCTGGAGGAGCTGAAACGCCTGCAATCCCCCTACCTCACCTGGACCGGCAAGGCCGAGCGCACCAGCTTCGCGGTCGATACGGTCTCGCTGCACGTTCACGAGCGCATCGACCCGATGAGCATCCTTTCCGCCGTCCGCAAGCAGATGAAGGAAGGGCGCGCCGGCAAGGTCAGGCCGATGGTTCAGCCCGGCCTCTTCGAGGCCCCCTTCGAGAGTTTGCCGCTGCGCGACGCCATCGACTTTTACAAGCACGACAAGGGTTGGTCGAACCGGCTGGTGGCGGGTGACTCGCTGCTGGTGATGAACTCGCTGCTGCAGAAGGAGGGGATGGCCGGGCAGGTGCAGATGATCTACATCGACCCGCCCTACGGCATCAAGTACGGCTCAAACTTCCAGCCCTTCGTCGGCAAGCGCGACGTCAAGGACCGCAACGATGCCGACCTGACCCAGGAACCGGAGATGATCAAGGCCTTTCGTGATACCTGGGAACTGGGGATTCACTCGTACCTCACCTACCTGCGCGACCGGCTGCTGCTGGCGAAGGAGTTGCTGAGCGAGTCGGGAAGTGTGTTTGTGCAGATTTCGGATGAAAATGTAGACCTCGTTCGAAATATTCTTACCGAAGTATTTGGTAGAGAGAACTACGTCTCGACGATTGCCTATAAGACCGCAGTAAGCATGAGTGGCCAACTCATGGATCAGAACTTTGACTACGTTCTTTGGGCAGCGAAAAACAAACAAAATATTAAGTTCAGACAGCTTTACCTGCCAACAACTATTGGGGAAGAAGGCGCATCTCGTTTTGTCTGGCTGCAATCAAAAGAAACGATGAAACAGCGCCTAATGACTGGCGAAGAAAGAGACAAGCCCGATCGCATTCCTAGCGAATGGCGAGCATTCCGTGACCAAGGGTTAACCTCCCGAACGGGCTCCGACACTACCGTTTTTAGCTTCGAGTTCCAGGGCAAAGAATTCAGTCCTTCAAGTGGTGGGTGGCGAACTAGTGCCGAAGGGCTAAAACGGGTTGCACATGCTGATCGATTGCTTGCAACGGCACAGCGATTAAATTTCAAAAAATACCACGACGATTTTTCCGCCATAGCGCTAGCAGGTCTATGGTCAGATACTGGTGGTGGCATTACAAGTCGTTCTGACCCTAAAATTTACGCGGTTCAAACGAGCACAACAATCATCGAACGCTGCCTCCTCATGACCACCGACCCCGGCGACCTGGTCCTCGACCCGACCTGCGGTTCGGGCACCACCGCCTTCGTCGCCGAGAAGTGGGGGCGGCGCTGGATCACCTGCGACACCTCGCGGGTGGCGGTGACCCTGGCCAAACAGCGGCTGATGACCGCGAGCTTCGACTATTTCGCGCTGAAGTATCCCCATGAAGGGCTCAAGGGGGGCTTCATCTACAAGACCGTCCCCCACGTCACGCTCAAGTCGATCGCCAACAACCCGGAGATCGACGAGATCTACGAGAGGATGCATCCGGCCATCGAGGCGGCGCTAGCGGAGTTGAATGCGGCGTTATCCGTAGGGGCGACCCGCCGGGTCGCCCAATCCGGCGAAACAACCAAAGAAACCGGGCGAGGCACCGCCTCGCCCCTACAAGAATGGACCGTTCCCTTCGATTTCCCCGCCGACTGGCCCGAAGCCGCCCGCAAGCCCTTCGACGCCTTCCACCGCGCCCGGCAGGCGATGCAGGCGCAGATGGACCGCTCCATCGCCGCCCACGCCGATCAGGAAATCCTCTACGACCAGCCGCAGCCGGACCGCAACAAGCTGCGCATCACCGGGCCGTTCACCGTAGAGGCGGTTCCCTTCCCGACCGTCCTCTCCCTCGACGAGGCGAAACCGGCGGAAGAGGCCGACGTCGCCATCGCCCGCTCGGGGGAATCGTCCCGTCAGCACCAGTGGCGCGACGAGCTGCTGAAGACCGGCATTCGCGGCAAGGGCGGGCAGATGCTCCGCTTCGCCGAGCTGGAGACGCTGCCCGGCACCCGCTATCTGCACGCCTCGGGTCATTTGGACAGCGGCGAACGGGTCGTTGTCTCCTTCGGCCCCGAGCACGCGGCCCTGGAGCAGCGCCAGGTCGAGCTGGCCCTGCGCGAGGCGGGGGAACTCTTCCCGCTGCCGAAGATGATCGTCTTCTGCGCATTCGCCTTCGATCCCGAGGCCGCCAAGGACATCGGCCAGCTCAAGGGTATCACCGCCCTTAAGGCGCAGATGAACACCGACCTGCTCACCGAAGACCTCAAGAAAGCCCGCTCCAGCAACCAGAGCTTCTGGCTGATGGGGCAGCCCGACGTCGAGGTGCGCAAGCGCAAGGACGGCAAGTACGAGGTCGAGGTCAACGGTTTCGACTACTTCGACACCGCCAAGGGGGAGCTGGTCTCCGGCGGCAAGAAGAAGATCGCCGTATGGTTGCTCGACACCGACTACGACGAGCGCTCCCTGTTTCCGCGGCAGGTGTTCTTCCCCCTGGCCGGCGGCAAGGAGGGGTGGTACAAGCTGAAGAAGGACATCCGCGCCGAGTTGAACGAAGAACTCCTGGAACAGTTCCACGGCACCGTCTCCCTGCCGTTCGCGGCGGGGGACAACCGCAAGATCGCGGTAAAAATCGTCGATGACCGGGGAATCGAGAGTTTGAAGGTTATTTCGTTGGAGGATTAGGCGATGCTTATAACGCGGCTGAAGTTGAAAAACTGGCGAAATTTCAAAAACATCGATATACACCTGCGAGAAAGAGTGTATGTCATTGGCGCGAATGCATCCGGAAAGTCCAATCTATTGGATGTCCTGCGTTTTTTACGGGATGTTTCCAAGGCTGAAGGTGGCGGTTTGCAAAAGGCCGTCAAGGATCGTGGCGGCATGACCAAATTGCGGTGTTTGCTGGCTCGGAAAGACCCGGAAATCGCCATTGAAGTCGAAGTTTCTGAAAGAATCGATACTCCCCCAACTTGGCGATACAGCCTCGGGTTTCGTAGCGAAGGCAAGGGGGCACAGAGAGTTCTGGTCAGCAAAGAGCGGGTTGAGAATCTGGCGACCGGCAAATTACTTCTGAATCGTCCTGACCCATCCGACGAAAAAGATAAGGATTTGCTGACCCAAACTCATCTTGAGCAGATCAATACCAACAAAGAGTTTCGTGGCATGGCCGATTTCTTTGCCAACGTCACCTATCTGCACCTGGTGCCACAATTACTCAAACATGCTGACCAATTGGGCGGATACCGACTGGAGGACGACCCCTTCGGACAGGCTTTTTTGGAGCGTATCGCAAAGATGCCGGAGAAGACCCAGCAATCCCGTTTGAAAAAAATCGAGAATGTATTACGGATTTGCGTCCCAAATATGAAAAACCTCCGATTCAAACGCGATGAAACCAAAGGGACGCCCCATCTTGAAGCTCTTTACGAGCATTGGCGTCCTGATGCCGGCTGGCAGCGTGAGGACCAGTTTTCCGATGGAACGCTCCGTTTGCTCGGTATCATGTGGTCATTGCTGGAAGGCGATTCCTTGCTGCTTCTCGAAGAACCTGAACTTTCTCTCAATGAAGATATTGTGCGTCAAATCCATCAGCTTCTTTGGGGAATGCAACGACAGGCGAAGTACCGCCGGCAGGTTTTTGTGACGACGCATAGCGAAGCATTACTGCAAGATAAATCAATCGATGCGCGCGAAGTCATCCGGCTTGAGCCGACCAAAGACGGGACCCTGGCACATGAGACGGCAGAAGATGACCTGAAG
Organism: Trichloromonas sp.; assembly: GCA_034002365.1. Classification (GTDB taxonomy): domain Bacteria; phylum Desulfobacterota; class Desulfuromonadia; order Desulfuromonadales; family Trichloromonadaceae; genus Trichloromonas. The sequence goes on along the minus strand of JAVFAR010000013.1, from coordinate 11,183 downwards.
TTGATTACTGCCGGGTATACGGTTGCAGAAGTTCTGCTCCCAAAAGCAAGGCCTGGAAAACTGGATCAATTGCATTTATTCAAATAAAAGGAGAGGGACGTGTTGAATGTCATCGTGGAGGATGCCCTGAGCGACACCGTCATGCGAAAGCTGCTTTTGCATGTCGGTTTTAAAAGGGAGCCTACGGTCCGTATCATGCGAGGGAATGGCAACATCCGTGCAGGAATGCGTAAATTTGCCGAAGCCAGTCGAGTTTTTCCTCACATTGTTTTGACGGATTTAGACAAACTCCCTTGTCCGCCTGCACTTTTTCAACAGTGGGCGATCCGTAATGTTCCGGAAACGATGCTGTTTCGGGTTGCTGTCCATGAGGTTGAATCTTGGCTTATGGCCGACCGGGAAGCCTTCGCAGCCTATCTGAGCGTAGCTCTGAAAAAAGTGCCATCCGAACCGGATACTGAAATCGACACAAAACAGTCCCTTTTCAGTGTTGTCAGGAGCTGCAAAAAAAGCAGGCTTCGCAGTGAAATACTGCCAACGCCCGGATCACACATCGGCCCCCTTTATAATGAGCATTTCAGTCGATTTGCCAAAGAATTCTGGCGGGTAGATGTGGCGGCGGAAAACTCCCCGAGCCTTGCCCGAAGTTTGGATAGGATAACTGACTTTTGCCGGGGCGTAGCCAATGTCTAGTCCCGCTTCCCTCATCATCAACTCCCCCTACACCGTACCCTGCCGGCACTGGCAACAGGCCCGCGACGGGTCGTTGACCCTGGTGGCGGAACGCCGCCCGGCCGGATACGAAATTTTCGACGTGCGCAACAACACCCGGCGCACCGAACCCCTGGATCTGGTCAACCGCATCCGCGAACGGGTCGACGAATGGCGCGCAGCCGACTGCCCCGGCATCACCAGCGTGACTCGACGCCTGCTCGAACACTGGCGCGACAATTCCTCCCGGCAGCTTCCCTTCTACTTCTGTCAGCTCGAAGCCATCGAAACGCTCATCTGGTGGGTCGAGGGGGCGCAGGAGTACAAACAGGGCGTCCACGTTCCCGGCGACGGCGGCGGGTGGCAGCGTCTGTGCAACAAGATGGCGACCGGCAGCGGCAAGACCACGCTGATGGCGATGATCGTCACCTGGCAGGTGCTCAACGCCCTGACCTATCCCAAGCGCAACAAGGACTTTTCCAAGGCGATCTTCATTGTCGCGCCGGGGATCACGGTCAAGGAGCGGCTGCGGGTGCTCTACCCAGGCGAGACGGACAACTTCTACGATGCCTTCGGCCTCTGCCCTTCCGAAGCCCTGCGCCAGAAGCTCAACCAGATGGAGCTGCTGATCGAGAACTGGCACACGCTAATGCCGCTCAAGCAGACGGAGCGCTCGGTGGTCAAGAAGGGGGCGGAGAGCGACGAGGCTTTCACCCGGCGGGTGCTCGGGAAGCTGGCGACTTACCGCGACATCGTCATCATCAACGACGAAGCCCACCACGCCTACCGTATCCCGGCCGAGGCCAAAATCAGCAAAAAGCAGGCGGCTGAACAAGGTCTCGACCTCGACGAGGCGACACGTTGGATCGAAGGGCTCGACCGCATTCACAAGACCCGGCGCATTCAGCGCTGCTTCGACCTCTCCGCCACTCCCTTTGCTCCAACCGGCAAGGCCAGCACGGAGGCCGGACTGTTCGACTGGATCGTCTCCGACTTCGGCCTCAACGATGCCATCGAAGCCGGCCTGGTCAAGACGCCGCGCGTGGTCATCCGCGACGATGCCCTCCCCGACGCCAAGACTTTCCGATCCAAGCTCTATCACATCTACCGCGACCCGGAAGTGGCCGAGGATTTGAACCGCAAGGCCGAGCCGCACGAGGCGCTGCCGAAGCTGGTCCAGGATGCCTACACCCTCCTCGGCGCCGACTGGCGGGAAACTTTGCGTCAATGGCAGGAGGCGGGGCATCAGTCGCCGCCGGTGATGCTGACGGTCTGCAATCGGACCGAGACCGCCGCCCGCGTCGAGCGCTACTTCCGCCATGGAGATGCCCACTGGCCGGAATTGCACGCGCCCCAGCGCACTCTGCGGGTCGACTCGAAAGTCCTGGAGAAGGCCGAAATTGGTGAGAGCGCCGGAAGCGATAAGGATTATGAAGAAGCGCTGAAGGCCATCGTCGAAGCAGCCAACATCCCGGAAAGCCGCAAGGTCAGGCTGCGCGAGCTGAAAAAGGAGGAACTGCTCCGCGAGATCGTCGACAACGTTGGCAAACGCGGAGCGGCCGGGCAGGATTTGCAGAAGGTTGTCTCCGTCGCCATGCTTTCGGAAGGGTGGGACGCCAAGAACGTCACGCACATCATGGGGCTGCGCGCCTTTACCAGCCAGCTGCTGTGCGAACAGGTCATCGGCCGCGGTCTGCGCCGCGTCGGTTACGATACCGACGAAAACGGGCTGTTCCTCCCCGAGTACGTCAATATCTTCGGCGTGCCGCTCTCGATCTTCCAGGATGTCGGCGAGGGTGGCGAGCCGCCACCTCCGCCCAAGCCCAGTACGCAGATCGAATCGCTGAAGGACCGGGCCGCGCTGGAAATCCGCTGGCCCAATGTGCTGCGCATCGACAGCGTGGTGCGACCGACCCTCACGGTAGATTGGACCAGGGTCGAAATCCTGAAGCTCGACCCGGCGCAAACCCCGGTCAGCGCCGAGCTGGCACCAGCCCTGGGCGGCGCCGCCGACCTGAGTAAAGCGACCGTCATCGGCCTGGAAAAACTCCCCGAAGGCTTCCGTCTGCAACGCTTGATCTTTCAGGCGGCGCGCAAGGCTTTCGAGACCTTACGAGGGGGATCCTCGGGCGGGAAGGAGTTCCTGATCTACCAGCTCATCCGGCAGGTGGAGCAGTTCTTCGATTCGGACCGGCTGCACATCCCGTCGCTGTTTCACCAGGAACCGCTGCGCAAGCGCATCCTTTTCGCCCTCAATATCGACGTTATTGTCCAGCATCTGCTGCGCTTCGTCGTCGAGCAGAACCAGGAGCGCCTGGAACCGGTGTTCGACGGAGAAGCCCCTATTGGCTCAACCGCCGCCATGCGCACCTGGTACACCACCAAGGTCTGTCATCCGACCCGCAAGTCGCAGATCAGCCACATGCTTGCCGACAGCGCCTGGGAACAGTACGCCGCCAATCTGCTGGAAAACAGCGCTCTGGTGACCTCCTATGCGAAAAACGACCACCTGGGTTTCGCGATCTACTACCTGTGGAATGGTTCCCGCCGGCGTTTCATCCCCGACTTTCTGATTCGCCTGGCCAATGGGAAGATGCTTGTGTTGGAGATCAAGGGGGAGGACTCCGAGCAGAACCGGGCAAAACGGATGGCCCTCGATGTCTGGGTGCAGGCCGTTAATGCGAAGGGCGGCTTCGGTGTATGGTGCTGGGATGTGGCGTTCGAACCGGCGAAGATACAGGACATCCTTACGCGACATGCTTAAAGGTGAAGGGAAGATCCTTTAGCCTCAATCCTTTATCCTTGTTCCTCCCTACAGAAGGATCGGTATCCGCGCCCCGACCCGGTTTTCTTCCGGGGAAACCACGCTTTTGTAGGCCAGGGCTTCGACCCCGGCGGCGGTAACCTGGCGGAGCAGGCGGCCGTATTCGGGATCGATGGCGTCGGCGGGGGTGAAGGCGGTCGCTTCGCCGCGCTGGACGAGAAAGAAGATCACCGCCCGATAGCCCTCCTGCCGGGCGCGCAGCAGTTCCCGCAGGTGTTTCCGGCCGCGCGTGGTGACGGCGTCGGGGAAACAGGCGACGTGCGGGTCACAGCAGAGGGTGACGTTCTTGACCTCGACCAGCACCCGTTCCTGTGGCTTTTCCAGCAGAAAATCGATGCGGCTGTCGTGGTAGCGGAATTCCGGCCGGACCGCGAACCCGGCCAGTTCCTCGATCCAGCCCCGGCGCAAGCCCTCTTCCACCACCCGGTTGGTGCGGTGGGTGTGGGTATCGACCCAGTATCCATCGACCTCGATCAACTCCAGGGTGTAGCGCAGTTTACGGTCGGGATTGGCGGCCGGGCTGATCAACACCCGATGCCCGGGGACGGCGCATTGCTTCATGCTGCCCGTGTTGGGGGTGTGGGCGGTGACGACGGTGCCGTCGGCCAGTTCGACGTCGGTGAGAAAGCGCTGGTAACGACGCAGCAGACGCCCTGCGATGAGCGGCGCGGGGAGCTTCACCCGGCGATCTCCGCCATCTCCCGCTCGGAGAGCCCAATCAGGTAAAGGATGGAATCGAGATTCTGCTGATTGATGTGAAAGTCGGCCTGCTCCCGCACCCGCGCCTTGGCGTTGAAGGCGATCCCCAGCCCGGCTCGCCCCAACATCGGCAGATCGTTGGCGCCGTCGCCGATGGCGATGGTCTGGTCGAGGGTGATCCCTTCTTTCCCGGCAATCTCTTCGAGCAGTTGCGCCTTGCGGGCGCCGTCGACGATGGTCCCGGCGACCTCGCCGGTGACGATGCCGTCGACGATTTCCAGGCCGTTGGCGTAGGCATAATCGAGGCCGAGGTCGGCCTTGAGCCGGTCGGTGAAGAACTGGAAGCCGCCGGAGATGACGGCGGTCTTGAAGCCGAGACGTTTGAGGATGGTGACCAGATTACGGGCGCCGGGGGTCAGGGGGATGTTGCGGTAGACCTGCTCCAGCGCCTCGGCTTTGAGCCCCTTGAGCAGCGCGACCCGCTCGCGCAGCGCACCGGAAAAATCGAGTTCGCCGTTCATCGCCCGCTCGGTGATTTCCGCCACCTGCTCGCCGACCCCGGCGACCCGGGCCAGTTCGTCGATGACCTCGACCTGGATCAGGGTCGAATCCATATCCATCACCACCAGCCGCTTGGCCCGGCGATAGAGGCTCTCCTTCTGCACGGCGATGTCGACCCCGAGGCCGGCACCGGCGTGAAGCAGCTTGCGGGTCATGGCCTTGACGTCAAGCTCGGGCGCGGCGGTGATAAGGAACTCGACGCAGCGCAACTGCCCCTGGGTGAGCTTGGAGATGCGTTCGATGTTCACCGCGTGCTCGGCGAGAATACCGGAAACTCGCGCCAGAGCGGCGGCATTCACCTCGCCGCCGAGGATGGTCACGACATAAGCGTGGCGGGTCGACTTGCGCCGGTATTCGGCCTCGCTCAGCACCTGAAAATCGAGATCGAGCCCCAGTTCCTTGGCCAGGAAGAGAAGCTCTTTGATCAAAGGTTTCTGATCGCTTTCGCCGGTGGGAAAATCGATAAGCACCGATAAGGATAACAAGGTGTGGGTGACGGTCTGCTCAATGTCGCGGATGCGGGCGCCGGAGGCGGCGATGTGGCCGGTAACGGCGGCGATGATGCCGGTACGATCCGGCCCGGTCAGGGTCAGTAGAACCATCTTGTTGTCCATGGGCAAAGCCTCTCGCAGCGGGGGAGTTGGGGCATTCTATCCACAACGCCCGGCCCCCGCAAGTTCCGATGCCGTCAGTCTTCATGCCGGCGCTAAATATTTCTTGCAGGGGCGCAAGCGGCATGCTACACAGCCGGACGAAACGACCCCATCCCCATCAGGAGCCTGTCATGAGCTACCAAGCCCCCGAAGCGTTCGCCAACGTCACCGCCGCCTGCAAGGCCAACATCTATTTCGACGGCAAGGTGATCAGCCACAGCCTGACCCTGGCCGACGGCAGCCGCAAGACCCTGGGCCTGATCTGTCCCGGAACCTACAAATTCAATACCGGGGCCCCCGAGAAGATGGAAATCATCGCCGGCGCCTGCCGCGCGCGCATCGCCGGTAACGGCGACTGGATCGGCTTTACCGCCGGAACCTGGTTCGACGTGCCGGGCAATTCCTTCTTCGAAATCGACGTTGCCGACGGCATCGCCGAATACATCTGCTCCTTCTGCTAAACCCGCCGGAAAGGTCCGCCATGCCGGAAATCGGCCGTTTCAACACCCTCGCGATCACCGCTCTTGACGCCGACGGCGCCCATTTCCGGACCGCCGCCGGGGAGATTCTGCTCCCCACGCGGGAAGTCCCCGACACGGCCCGGGTCGGCGAGCGTCTGCGGGTTTTTGTTTACCACGACGGCGACCGTCTGCTCGCCACGATGCGCACGCCCCTGGCCCAGGTCGGCGAATTCGCCCTGCTCAAAGTGGCGCAAGTCACGAAGGTCGGCGCCTTTCTCGACTGGGGGCCGGCCAAGGAGCTGCTCGTCCCCTTCTCCGAACAACCCCGGCGCATGCAGGCCGGACGCAAGTATCTGGTCAAGATCTGCCTCGACAATCGCGGCCGCATCGTCGCCACCGGCCGTCTCGACCAATGCCTGGAACCGGGGGCCGGCGACCTCAGGGACGGCGACGAGGTCGCCTTACTGATCCGGGATTTCACCGATCTCGGCGCCAAGGTCATCGTCAACGAGCTCTACGACGGCCTGCTCTATCGGGATGAGCTGCGCGCCGGGCTGCACCGGGGCACGCGACTGCGGGGTTTCGTCAAGCACGTGCGCGAGGACGGGAAAATCGACGTTACCCTGCGCCGGGTCGGGGCCGAAGGAATCGCCGAGGCGCGAGAGCGGATTCTGGCGGAACTTGCCCGCTGCGGGGAACTGCCCCTGCACGACGGCAGCCCGCCGGAACTGATCCGCGAACGCCTGGGGATGAGCAAGAAGACCTTCAAGCGCGCGTTGGGCGGCCTCTACAAGGAAGGACTGATCGAACCGCCGGAAGGGGGCATCCGGCTGCGACGCCCGTAAAAATCCGCTTTCCGCACAAAAAAACCACGGCGGAAAAGATCGCGCCGTGGTTTTTTTTGTGGAAACAGATCGCCGGATCAGGTTCCCGGCTTGTGGCAGAACTCACAGGAGTTGTCGATATTCTTGTACTTGTGGCAGCCCTTGCAGAGCAGGTGATAGGCATCCTGGCTGTTCGGCACTTTCGGATCCTTGCCGTCGTGGCAGCCGGAACATTTACCGTCCTCGGTGCCGGTGTGATGACAAAGGATGCAGGAAACCCCCTGCTCGCGATGAATTTTGGGTGAAAAGGCCACCGATCCCAGTTTCCCCTTGCCGGGGAAAACCACCTGTTCGGGGCAGCTCGCCCCCACCTTTTCCTCCGCCATGACGGGAACCGTCAACAGCAGCGCCGCCGTCATCCCCGCAAGCACAGCCAACCATCTCTTCATAACTCACCCCCGAAATTGATTAGACAAGCTAAATCTTTTTTATTTCAGCATTTTAGCTTGTCTCGCCGAGGCAAGTCAAGGTGCCGGAGAAAAATCCCGCCGCACTCGGGTTGACGGGGATGGGATCAGCCTTCCGTCATCGACCGGCAGTACTCGATCAGTCCCAGGGTTGAGCTGTCGTGCCCGGTCGGCGCCTTCTCCCCTTCCAGTTCGGGGAGAATGGTCTTCGCCAATTGCTTGCCGAGTTCGACCCCCCACTGATCGAAGGAATTAACGTTCCAAATCACCCCTTGCACGAAAATCTTGTGCTCGTAGAAGGCGATCAGCGCCCCCAGGGTACGCGGGGTCAGGCGCCGGTAGAGCAGGGAGTTGGTCGGCCGGTTGCCGGGAAAGATCTTGTGCGGCAGCAGTTTTTCGACCTCGTCCGCGGCTAACCCCGAAGCCTCCAGTTCGGCGCGGGCCTCGGCTTCGTTCTTCCCTTTCATCAGCGCTTCGGTCTGGGCCAGGAAGTTGGAGAGAAGAATGGCCTGATGCCGCCCGAGGGGGTTAAGGCTGTTGACCCCGGCGATGAAATCGCAGGGGACGAGCCGGGTGCCCTGATGGATCAGCTGATAGAAGGCATGCTGACCGTTGGTCCCCGGCTCCCCCCAGATAATCGGCCCGGTGGCGTAATCGACCACCTCGCCGTCAAGGGTCACGCGCTTGCCGTTGCTTTCCATATCCCCCTGTTGCAGGTAAGCGGGGAAGCGGGACAGATACTGCTCATAAGGCAGCACCGCGTGCGATTCGGCGCCGAAGAAGTTGACGTACCAGACGCCGAGCAGGGCCATAATCACCGGAACATTTTCCTCCAGGGGCGCCGAGCGGAAATGCTCGTCCACGGCATGGGCGCCGTCGAGCAGCTCCTCGAAGCGGTCCATGCCCACCGCGAGGGCGATGGAGAGACCGATGGCCGACCACAGGGAATAGCGTCCGCCGACCCAGTCCCAGAACTCGAACATGTTCGCGGGATCGATGCCGAAAGCGCCCACCGCCTCGCCGTTGGTGGAAAGGGCGACGAAATGGCGGCCGACGGCGGCCTCGTCCCCCAGCTTGCCCACCAGCCAGTCCCGGGCCGACCAGGCGTTGGTCAGGGTTTCCTGGGTGGTGAAGGTTTTCGAGGCGACGATGAAAAGGGTCGTGGCCGGATCGAGACCCTTGAGGGTTTCCGCCAGATGGGTAGCGTCGACGTTGGAAACGAAATGCACCCGCAAACCGGGTTGAGCATAGTGCTTGAGCGCTTCGCAGACCATCAGCGGCCCGAGATTGGAACCGCCGATGCCGATGTTGACCACGTCGGTCATCGGTTGGCCGGTAAAACCAAGCCAACGTCCGGAGCGTACCGCGTCACTGAACGTCCGCATTTTATCGAGTACCGCGCGGACCTTGGGCATGACATCGACACCGTCCACCGGCATCGGCCGGTTGTCACGATGCCGCAAGGCGACGTGCAGCACCGCGCGATCCTCGGTCGTATTGATGCGGCGGCCGCCGAACATCGCTTCGATGCGCGCCCCCAGGCCGACCTGCCGGGCAAGATCGAACAGCAGGGGGAGCGTCTCTTCGCTGATGCGGTTTTTCGAATAATCGAAAAGAAACTCGTCCCAGCGCAGGGAAAATTTCTCGAAACGCCCGGGATCGGCGGCGAAAAGTTCGCGCATCGACAACTCGGCAACCTCCCGGTGGTGAGCCTTCAGGGCCTTCCAGGCGGGCAGTTCGGTGAGGCGAATCATTTGCAGTCCTCGCGCCAGAGGCAGCCAAGCTCGCCGCAACGCTCGATCTGCTCGGTGGCGAAGCACTGGGGATTGCCTTCCGCCGCCTGAACCGCCCGAATCAGTTCGACCTTTTTCAGTTTGCCGGGCTTGACTCCACGGTCCTTGGCGATTCCCTTGATCTGTTCCATATTCATGCGAAAACCTCCTGATTGAGTAGTGGGATATATGCTAAAAATAGCACCCGCCCCGGCTTTTGCAACCGGAATTCCCCTGCCGCGGAACGCCCCCCCTTTCGTACCGCTCAACTCCCAGCAAAAATCGCAACCACCTGAAACCATTTGTCCGCACGTTCGTATTTTTTTGAAAAGGTTTATCATTTTCCCGTTGACAGCCGGGCCCGGCTTCCCCCATAAACTGAAAACCGCTTTCAATATCAATCCAGACACTGACCCAAGGAGCCGATATCATGATGTCCCTCGCCCTTTTGAGCCCCGGAGAATCCGGTGAAATCGTCAGCGTCAATGTCCACCTGGAAAAACGCTCCACCTGTTGCGGCCAATGCAACGGCAGCCGACACAACAAAGAACATCGTGTCGAGGAGATGGGACTGCGCGCCGGCAAGGTGGTGGAGATGCTGAGCAACGGCGCCGGTCCCCTGCTGCTGCGCGTCGACGATGCGCGGATCGCCCTCAGCCGCGGCATGGCCATGAAAATTTCCGTCAGGAGGATCCAATGAATCTCGCCAAGCTCAAACCCGGCCAGTCGGCCAAAATCACCGCTATCGGCAACCTCGGACCCATTCGCCGGCGGCTCATGGACATGGGCGTCATCGTCGGCGAAACGGTCAAGGTGGTCAAGGTCGCTCCCCTGGGCGACCCCATCGAAGTGAGGGTGAAAAGCTATCAACTCTCCCTGCGCAAGCAAGAAGCCGAGGCGATTGCGGTGGAGGTGAAATCATGAGTTATCAGGGGACGGCGGTACCGAGCCAAGCCGCCCAGAAAGTCATCACCGTCGCTGTCGCCGGCAACCCCAATGCCGACAAATCGACCCTGATCAACGCCATCGCCGGCAGCCGCTTCCTCGGCATTCCCATCTTCCTCGCCGCCATGTGGCTGATGTTCAAACTCACCTTCGATCTCTCCGCCCCCTTCGGCGACTGGCTCGACGGCATGATCGCCGGCCCCTTTATGCGCTGGACGGCGGCCGGTCTCGGCGCCGTCGGCGCCCCCGACTGGACGGTGTCGCCGGCGGTGGACGGAGTCATGGCCGGGGTCGGTTTCGTCCTGGTCTTTTTACCCTAGGAGACGAAACCCATGCATCATCACCGTGACGACCGACACCGACGCCCGCTCTGGCATGAGCTCGCCGAGCGCTTCGCCGATGAACGGGACTGCCTCGCGGCCTTTCTTGCCTTGGAGAACGCCGAGGTACTCGAAGAATCCAAACCGGCCAATTTGTTTAACGTACCCAACCGCCGCCGTCCCTGCGGCCGCAATCTTTACCAGCTCTGGAAGCATCACAGCGCTGCACTGGTGGAGCAAAGCCCCCTGGCCGTGCGCGAACTGGTCGATCGCGGGGATTCGCTGCTGCTGCTCTTCTACCATCCACAAGGCCTGGCGACTCTACTCGCCAAAGCGAATGTGGCCGGTTTCCTGCGCCAAACCGGTTATTCCCAACCGCTGGTCACGGATTCCGCCCTGGAGGAACTGGGCGGTCACGGATTTTCCGCACGAGGTCGGTGTCTTTCTTGGCTACCCCCTCAAGGACGTCGCCGGCTTCATGGGCTGGGTGGATCTGCCGGTGACCTGCCAGGGGCCCTGGAAAATCTATGGGAACCCCGACCGGAGCCTCGCCCTGGCCGACGGTTTCCGCGCTTGCCGTCTCCGTATGGACCAACGACTGCGCTGCTGCGCCAACGCCAGTGACTGCCTGAGAACGAACATGATGACATGCACCAACAGGAATGACGTGCAGACGGTACCGATGCGTGCTCAAAGGCACGGGTGAAGCCTGCAAAATTCTGCCATTACGAAAAAAAGGAGATATTGAGCGATGACCTGGCGTCACCTTTTGTTGACCGGCCTGATTATGTTCGTCGGCATCCTTCCGGCCTGGGCCGCCGCTCCCGATGCGCGCGGCGAGATCGAGAACCTCAAGCGCCGTATCGCCGCACTGGAAGGGCGCGAGGCCGAGCCGGATCAGCCCTTTACCCTGGAAACCTTCGGCAAATACCTGCGTTTCCACGGT
>JAVFAR010000012.1:0-40237 GCA_034002365.1 Trichloromonas sp. | reverse complement strand
CCCCGTAGCGGGGATAGGTCAAGGAAACGCTCAGGGCATAGGCGATGAGCGCGCCGATGCCGAAGGGATAGTTTTTGATGATGGTGTGTACCGCTTCCTTGCCGTAGGCCTGATGGATGATGAGCAGAAAGGGGAAGAGGGTGATGGGAAAGGCGGAAAGAATCCCCGAGGCGTTGGGGCCGATGAGCTTCGCCAGTCCGGTGATCAGCAGCACGATGGCGGCCGCCGCCAGCGCCCGCAGCAAGAGCACCCAGCGGGTGAAGCGCACCGGATTCGTCACCCGGGTGTTTTCGATGCGCCGGAAACGCCGGGCGTAAAAGGCGGCAAGGGCCACCGTCAGCAGCAATCCCGCCGGCAGATTCAGGGGCAGGCGATGCAGCAGTGCCGCCGCCAGCAGGAAGGCGAGGACGGCGGCGAGGGCCGAACCGGCGACCGCATGCCGTCGCAAGCGGGCCGAAGCGCTCTGGTAGGCATGGACCAGCACCAGCGAGGCGCTCAGTCCCGCGAGGGTGTAGACCGCCCCCTGCCCGGCGAAATGGGGACCGTTTTCCAGGCCGATGAAGAAGAGGGCGATGGCGGTGCCGAGAGGATAGCCGGAGAGGATCCCCGCGACTTTCGGGCTGACCCGCTCGGCCACCAGCGAAAGCCCGACCACCGCCAGGATCGAGACCAGAATCTTGGCCGGGATCAGCAGAACCGTTATGGACATGGCCGTTTTCCGCGCACCTCACCGCCCCCCTCGCCCATCAGCCTTCCCCCAGCCGCCGCGGCACATCCTTGAGAATCCCCCCGCTCCGGTAATAGCCGACTTCGATCTGGGTATCGAGGCGGCAGAGAACGGAAATCGCTGCCGCCCGGCCGTCGGCCCGTTCCATCCGCAGAGTCAGGACTTGTCCCGGCGTCAGGGGCTGATCCTGTCCCTCCAGGCTGAAGCGTTCGCTGCCGTCGAGGCCCAGGGTTTTGCGGTTCTCCCCGGAGCGGAATTGCAGGGGCACTCCGTCCTGCCGGTAGCGCATGGCGGCGTCGTAGATGCTCAGCTCCTCGCCGCTCGGCAGGTGACGGGTGACGCCCCCCTCCACTCCCGGAACCATTTCATTTTTGATGCGGATGTTGGCCAGGGTGCCGCGCAGCATGACCTGATGATTGCCGCGCCGGGCGCCGTAGGAGTTGAATTCTTCCTGGGGGACGCCCCGGTCGAGCAGGTAGCGGCCGGCCGGACTCCGCGCGGGGATGGCGCCGGCAGGGGAGATGTGGTCGGTGGTGATGGAATCGCCGAGCAGGGCCAGAACGCGGGCGTCGCGGAATCCGGCAAAGCCGCGTTCGGCCTTGGTCGGCGAAAGGAAAAAGGGCGGTTCCTGGACATAGGTCGAGGCACTGTCCCAGGCGTAGGTCAGGCCGGTGGGAACCGGCAGCTGCCGCCGGCTCTCCTGGCCATGAAAGACGTCGGCGTAACGGACGCGAAAGAGTCCGGCGTCGGTCCGTCCGGCCAGTTCGGCGATTTCCGCCGGGCTCGGCCAGAGTTCCCGCAGAAAGACCGGTTGGCCGTCGCTCCCCGTGCCCAGGGGTTCCCGCTCCAGGTCGATGCGCGTGGTCCCGGCCAGGGCGTAGGCCACCACCAGCGGCGGCGAGGGCAGCCAGTTGAGGCGGGTCAGGGGATGGATGCGCCCTTCGAAGTTGCGGTTGCCGGAAAGGATGGCGCCGACGGCCGGCTCGCCCTCGGCGATGGCCCGGGCCACCGGTTCGGGAAGGGGACCCGAGTTGCCGATGCGGGTGGTGCAGCCGTAACCGACCAGGCGAAAGCCGAGACGGTCGAGAAAGTCCTGCAGGCCGGTGCGTTGCCGGTAGTCGCTGACCACAGGCGAGCCGGGGGCCAGGGAGGTTTTTAGCCAAGGGCGGACCCCTAAGCCCCGTTCCACGGCTTTTTTCGCCAGCAGCCCGGCGCCGAGCATGACCGCCGGATTGGAGGTGTTGGTGCAGGAGGTGATGGCGGCGATGACCAGATCCCCTGGGCGCAGCTCCTGCTCCGTCCCCGCCATTTGCACCGACCGTTCCAGATGCGGTGCGCCGATGGCCTGTTCGGTGGCGGCTTTGAGGGCGGTCAGGGGGACCCGGTCCTGAGGCCGTTTAGGCCCGGCCAGGCTCGGGACGACTTCGGCCAGATCGAGTTCGAGCCCGGCGCTGAAGAGCGGTTCGGGCGCGTCATCGGCGCGCCACAAGCCCTGGGCCTTGGCGTAGGCTTCGACCAGGGCGAGGGTGGCATCGTCCCGTCCGGTCAGACGCAGATAGCCGAGGGTAATTCCGTCGATGGGGAAGAACCCGCAGGTGGCGCCGTACTCCGGGGCCATGTTGGCGATGGCGGCGCGGTCGGCCAAGGGCAGACGGTTCAGTCCCGGGCCGAAGAATTCGACAAATTTGTCGACGACGCCGTAGGCGCGCAGCATCTCGGTCAGGGTCAGCACCAGGTCGGTGGCCGTCACCCCCGCGCGCGGGGCGCCGGTGAGGCGCACCCCGGCGACCTCGGGGATGAGCATGGAGACCGGCCGGCCGAGCATGGCCGCTTCGGCTTCGATCCCCCCCACCCCCCAGCCGAGGATGGCGAGACCGTTGATCATGGTGGTGTGGCTGTCGGTGCCGACCAGGGTATCGGGATAGGCGAGCCTGCGGCCATCCTGCTCCTCGCTCCAGACCGTGCGCCCGAGATATTCGAGGCTGACCTGATGACAGATGCCGGTGCCGGGGGGGACCCCCCGGAAATGGTCGAAGGCGAGCTGCGCCCAGCGCAAGAGGGTGTAGCGTTCGCGGTTGCGTTCCCTTTCCGCCGCGACGTTGCGGGCGAAGGCATCGGCCGTGCCGTAGTGGTCGACCGTCACCGAGTGGTCGATGACCAGATCGACGGGAATGCGGGGATTAACGGACCGCGCATCCCCCCCGGCGCGGACCAGGGCGTCGCGCATCGCCGCCAGATCGACCACCGCCGGCACGCCGGTAAAGTCCTGCATCAGGACCCGCGCCGGGCGGAAGGCGATCTCCCGCTCCCCTGCCGCCTTTCCAGCCGGCCGGCCAGGACGCGCATATCCGCCGTCGTCACCGTCGCGCCGTCCTCGTGGCGCAACAGGTTTTCAAGCAGGATCTTCAACGTGTGGGGGAGCCGGGAGAGATCCCCGAGCTGTTCGGCGGCGGCCGTCAGGCTGAAATAGTCGTAGGGGGTGCCGGCGACAGCGAGGGTGCGCCGGGTCTTGAGGCTGTCCAGGGAAGGTCGGGGCATGGCTCTCTCCTTTTCCGGGCGGCGGTCGGATTGTCGAATTGCGCAATGGCTCAGCGGAAAACCGGCCCGTGAAAGTCGGCGACGATGGCGGTGCAGTCGTCCTTGAGGATTTCGGCGGCGCCGAAGTCGGCGATGGCCCGGTAGATCTCGTCGAGGAATTCCAGGTGGTCTCCCTGGAAGGAGCGTAGGGTTTCTTCCAGGCGCCCGTTGCCGAAGAACTCGCCGAGGTCGTTGCTCGCGTCGGTGATGCCGTCGGTGGTGAGCAGCAGGCGATCCCCCTTGTTGAACTGGAAGGTGCACATGGCCATTTCCGGATCGTCGAAAAAGCCTAAGGGGACGCCCGTGGGAACGAGGTGGAAGATCTCGGTGCCGCGCCGCACCATGGGGGGGACGTGCCCGGCGTTGACGTAGCGCATGGTCAGGGTGCCGGGATCGATGACGCTGAAGAAGAGGGAGGAGGAGAAGAGATAGTCGAAGCGGTCGGAGCGGGTGGCGAAGGAGCGCAGGAAGCTGTTGACCATGGCCACCGTTTCCAGAGGGGTGCACTGGCGCACCGTGGCGTGGTGCAGGTAGCCGTAGATCAGCGACATGACGACCGAAGCGGTGAGGCCATGGCCGGTGACGTCGCCGAGAAAAATCACCTGGCAGCCGCTGGGGGCGGTGAGAAAGTCGAAGTAATCCCCCCCCAGACCGATGGCCATGCGGTTCTTCACCCCCAGGCAGCACCAGTCGCAGGTCGGGGAATTCTTCGGCAGGAGCAGCTGCTGGATCTCCCGGGCCAGGTCGATGTCGAATACAAGGTGGTCGGCGTTTTTCATCTCTCCCCCGGTTCGGTCATTGTTCATCGGCCCGATAATTCTACACCATATCCTCCCCCTTGCCGAGGGGGGCGAAAGGCGTCAGGCGGGAATCCATGAGATGGCGGGGCTGGACGTTGCCGAGAGCGCCGATCAGACTTCGGCGCAACTGGGGATTTTCTTTCGCCAGCTCGCTGATCAGCTGCTTCATGCGTTGGCGTTTCTGGTCGGCGGCGCCGGCCACCGGGCAGGAACAGCAGACGATGGGAAAGGCGTTGCGTTCGGAGAATTCGACAATCCGGGCTTCCTCCACATAGACCAGCGGGCGGATCACCGTATGGCGGCCGTTGTCGGCGAGCAGGCGCGGGCTCATCGCCGCCAGGGTGCCGATGTAGAACTGGTTGAGGAGCAGGGTTTCGATGAAATCGTCGAGGTGATGGCCGAGGGCCAGCTTGTTGCACCCGAGGCGGTCGGCCACCGTATAAAGGACGCCGCGCCGCAGCCGGGCGCAGAAGGCGCAGTAGGAAGAGCCGGGGCGCAGCTTGGCGCCGATGATCGCCGAGCAGTCGGTGCTTTCCAGGTGATAGCTGAAGCCGTGCTCGCGCAGGTGCGCTTCGATCAGATCCTTGCGGTAGCCGGGAAAGCCCGGATCGACGTTGACCGCCACCAGTTCGTAACGGATCGGCGCCCGGCGGCGCAGGCGGTCGAGGATGTGCAGCAGGGTGTAGGAATCCTTCCCTTCTGTCTGGTAGGTTTCCGGAAATGCATGACTAAAATGCGTGGGCCGATCTCCAAAAGTCCAATGAAATAGGGATTTTATTCATCCCAAGACAGATCCAAACGAAGCAAATGTTTTACAGAAAATTTCTAGAATGTTAAGGATGATCATTAAGGACGATTTTTTAGTCACGTTAGGGTCGTTTTAGACACAATAACCTTTACAAAAAATCGAGGGTAGATTTCGGGGTGTTAGTTCCCCCCCCCCTCAGCGCGGCGTTCAGTGTGACCCACGACACCCCGAAGTTCTTTCTTTGTGATTTGAGGGTTGCTGAGGTCTGTCCGCAATAGTTGACACCATGTTATGTCAGGCAGACCCCTGCCGCCTGACGAATTTTTTCCTGTAAGCCGCTGGCGAAAGTTTGCCCAAGCTAGCGTGACGTCTCTGACGGTTGTTTTATCACAAAGCGAAAATCGAAAGTTTTTATAAGCGTGGAAGACCAACCTCTAACTGCCTATGGATTGCTTTGTGTCTGGGCTACTTACTGCTCGTTCCCGCAACGCCTCATAGAGATTCCCTGGCCCAAGCAGGGTGTCCTGCAAACCCCGCCGGATCTTTTCGCTGTTCAGCGCCTGGGTGCTCATGCTGGTGTGGGCGGTCAGGGCGTCCATGATGGCGGCGAGGATTTCGTTGGCGAGATCCGGCGAGTTGGCGAATTGCTCCTTGGTGTTGCTGACCGCTTGCTGGGCCAAAACTTCCGACTCCATCAGCTTGCCCTTGAGGACGTTGTTGACGTAGACCAGCTTGTCGTCGTCGGTCAGATCCCCCTCGAACAGTTCGTTGACCTGGGCGATGATCTCCCGCAGAAGCGCCTTCTCCTTGTCCTGCACCGACCCTGTACCTAAATCCGTCATCGGCTTGAGGTTTTCGCCGCCTTCCAGGGTCAGAGATTGATTTTCGTGCTTCTTGAGGTTGTGGTGCGTCAAGACAACCTTGGAGAGGTCGATCTCGTCGCGCTCCCGCCCGAACTCCAGAAGAGGAATCAGCAGCCGATAGAAAATGGCCCGTTTTTCGATGGCGGTGTTGCCGTAGTCGAAAATCTGCGAGAGGAAGGTGTAGGCCCGGATAAAGCTCTGCATGTCGGATTTGAACAGCAGCAGCGCATCCATCTCGTTCTTGGCCTTCTCGACGGCCGCCTGGTTCTTTTTGCCTTCGGCTGCGGCCTTAGCCGCCCGAGCTTCCTTGTAAAGATTCAATAGCCGCGAGACTACCGGCTCCAGGGCGGCACAGAGGTCTTTTTGTTTCGCGGCGGGGTTCAGGTAAACCTCGATCACGCGGTCGACCTCGAAATCATCGTAGAACCCGGTTGCGTCGAGCTTGCTCCGCAGGTTGAAGATCATGTCCGGGTCGGTCACGTTTTCCAGCTCGGCGCTGCCGTAGTAAGGCTTGAAAGCGTCGAGGATGTCTTGAGGCTTGTTGGCGAAATCGACGATGAAGACGTTTTCCTTGCCCGGGTAGGCCCGGTTGAGGCGGGAGAGGGTCTGCACCGCCTGGATGCCGGAGAGGCGTTTGTCGACGTACATGCCACACAGCAAGGGCTGATCGAAGCCGGTCTGGAATTTGTTGGCGACCAGGAGGATCTGGTATTCCCCGGTGTCGAAGGCATCGCGGATATCGCGCCCGCGCAGGTCGGGATTGAGGACCGTGCTTTTCTCGGTGAAGGGATCGGGGCCGGTCTCGGGGTCTTTGACCTCGCCGGAAAAGGCGACTAGGGTGCCGATGGTGTATTTCTGGGCCTTGATGTATTTGTCGATGGCCACCTGCCAGCGCACCGCTTCTTGTCGGCTGCCGACAACGACCATCGCCTTGGCCTGACCTTTCAACAACCCGGCGACGTTCTCCCGGAAGTGTTCGACGACGATCTGGACGCGCTGGGAGATGTTGTACGAGTGCAGCCGAACCCAGCGCATGATCCCCTTGAGGGCGGCGCTCTTTTCGACCTCCTTGCTGTCCAGTTCCTTGCCGTCCTGGGCCAGTTTGAAGGCCAGGCTGTACGGGGTGTAGTTCTTCAGGACATCGAGGATGAAACCCTCTTCGATGGCCTGGCGCATGGTGTAGACATGAAAGGGCGCGGGCAGGTTGTCCTTAGCGGCCTTCCGGGTCGGATCGGGACGGGTGCCGAAGAGTTCGAGGGTTTTGGCCTTCGGCGTGGCGGTGAAGGCCAGATAGGTAATGCCCGAGTCGGCGGCCCGGGCGGCCATCTGCGCCACCAGCAGATCCTCGGTGCTGACCTCGCCGCCGTCTTCGAGCTCCATTAACTCCTCGGCGCTCAACACGGCCTTGAGCTTGGCGGCGGCTTCGCCGGTCTGGGAGGAATGGGCCTCGTCGGCGATAACCGCGAAGCGTTTGCCTTCGGTCGCCGCCAATTCCTGCACGGCCCGCAAGGCGAAGGGGAAGGTTTGGATTGTGCAAACCACGATCTTCTTGCCGGCGGCGAGAGCCTTGGCCAGCTCCCCGCTCTTGGAGGCGTTTTCGCCGGTAATGGTGGCGACGACTCCGGCGGTGCGCTCGAAATCAAAAATGGCTTCCTGAAGCTGGTCATCGAGGACGGTGCGGTCGGAAACGACCAGCACGGTATCGAAGAGCTTCCGGTGGTTTTCGTCATGGAGGTCGGCCAGGAAATGCGCCGACCAGGCGATGGAATTGGTCTTGCCGGAACCGGCGGAGTGCTGGAAGAGGTATTTTCCGCCCGGCCCTTCCGCGAGAATCGCCTGGACCAGCTTGCGGGTGGCGGCGAGCTGGTGGTAGCGGGGAAAGATGATCCCGTTGATCTTTTTCTTGCTGTCGCGTTTGGTGATGAGGTAACGGCCGATGATCTCCAGCCAGCTTTCCCGCTCCAGCACCTCTTCCCACAGGTAGGCGCTGCGGTGGCCCCCTTGCGGATTGGCGGGGTTGCCGGACGCGCCGTTATCGCCCTTGTTGAAAGGTAAGAAGCGGGTTCCCGGGCCGGTCAACTTGGTCGTCATGTGGACTTCCATGTTGCTGACAGCGAAGTGAACCAGGGCACCGCAAGGAAAGGAGAGAAGCGGTTCTATCCCCCCTCCTTTGCCCTTGCCTTTCGGGTTGCGGTCGAAGCGGTATTGGTCGATGGCGTCATGAACGGCCTGGGTGTAATCGGTCTTGAGTTCAGCGGTGGCGACCGGGATACCGTTGAGGTAGAACGCCAGGTCGAGACGGTCATCGCATTTGGCGGAATAATAGACCTCGCGGACAACCCGCAACCGGTTGGCGGCGTACTTCTCAAGGGTCTCCGGGTTCATGGCCAGGGCCGGCTTGAACTGTGCGAACTGTACCGGTTGGCGCAGGCCGATCATCTCGACGCCATTCCGCAGGACATCGAGGGTGCCGCGATCATCCAGGGACTTCCGCAGGCGATCCAGCAAAACCGACTCAGCGGAGGCCCCGTGATTTTTACTCAGGGCGTCCCAGGCTTTCGGCTGGGTAGCCTGGACCCAGGCCACGACATCCGGCGGAAACAGGGCACGGGCGCGGTCGTGTTTTTGGGCATCGCCGTCATCATACAACCAGCCGTTGGCGGCCAGGTGTTCGCAGATGTCATTTCCGAATTTGATTTCGTTGTGAAGAGCCATGCACCGTCCTTAGTTCCCCAATTTCAATTTTTTGATATGAGGCTGAAGAGCTTGCGCCAGATTCGACATTGCCCGGACAAGTCGGGTATGGATTTCTTCCCACTCTGACTCCGGGGATCGATATCCCCCTGGAACAGAAATCTTGATCCGGGAGGCACGGCGGCCATCTAGCCTTTCCCAAGAAATCTGGTGTTGAGCAGCCTTTTCAATTTCATGGCGATGTTCGCTGAGTTGGTCGAAAATCTTTTTGTTTTCTTCTTCCGAATCCTTGCCCCGGTCAATATAGAGCTCGGCAGAACTGCTGTCTTGGGTTACGGCGTAATTCAACCCAAGACCACGCACCCCGGATGAAGTTCCGATCCAGGAGTAGGGTCCGGGTGTGATATGGGCATGCAACTTGGCTTCCGGGTGCTCCACCAGGCGCCGCCACCAGTTGCGCCGGATGTCATAGCGCTCGGCCAGCTCTTTCTTCTGGTGCCCTACCGTCTTTGTTTCCTCAGAGGGGCCAACGATGACCGTCAGCAAGGGAGCTGCAGGGGATTCGCCAATGCGAACAGCTTCCACTTTCACAAGGTAGAAATCGGCACTGGTGGACTCATTGAGCCAGGCAATAGCGGCCACATGCTCGGGCCTGGGCTCCGAAACAATCCATACGGCCACTTTCGCCCCCATGGCCGTCAGATAGGTGATGAGCTTGCCGAGGTGGTCGTGATTGCTCTTTTCAAGCTGGTTTTCGATAATGATGGTGCCGCCGCCTTCATCTTCAGCGACCAGGTCCACGCTGAATGTCCCGGCGGCCTGTTCACGATCGACATTGATGAGGTTCAGCCCAACAACGGAATTGAGGACATCAATGTTGTCCTGAATCCATTGGGTAAAGTCATAAGCCTCATGCTTCCATACCTCACGCAACGGTACCCGTTGCAGCTTCCCAATCGTGGCGTTCATACTCCCTCATCCTCTTCTGCCAGGCAATACCCTCTCACATCAATCTTCCCCGTCACCGCCGCCGAGATCAGGGCCGTGCGGCGTTCTTTCATCAACTCAATGGCTTTTTGGGCTTCCTCGATCAGGGCGTCGAATTTGGCGGTTTCGTGGTCGAGGAAGGCGGCTATTGAAACTTGACTTTCAAGTGGCGGGGTAGGAACTAAAAAATTCACTGCATGGCTAATATTAAATTGTTCTTGGGCTGCTCCATACTGAACAATTTCAACTTGATATCGAACTACACGATCGTTCATAGCAAAACAGAGCCATCGTGAATCATAATTACCTTTTCGAACAAGCATAACCGAAGCACAGTTTCCCCCCTCACATTCAGGAGGGACAACGGCGGTAACCCCAGGCGCACCGACTCTAACAGTCAACAAATCGCCAGACCTAAGAATAGTTTTAGAATTTACTTGGCTTTTTTCAATGGTAATTCTACGTGCTCCGACGAAATCTATACATCCTTCTCGAATGTCTCCTCCGTAAATGAAAGGAAGGCCTTCGTCTGACAAATAATTGCTTGGATTGACAACGATCCCTACGGTGATGAACGGAGAGATGTGTTTTAGTGGTTTCACCTCCCACCCTTCCGGCACCTCACCCAGCCACTCCACCCCGGAATCCTTCATCTTGGCGTTCGGATCGAGCCCCTTGGTGACGGCATGGGAGATCACCGCCTGGCGCTTTTCCTTGAGCAACCCTATGAGCTTTTCCTGCTCGGCCACCAGGGCGTCGATCTTGCCGGTTTCGTGGTCGAGGAAGGCGGCGATGGTGCGTTGTTCGGGGAGGGAGGGAAGGGGGAAGGGAAACTTACCTAAAGCGTCTCCAGACAATTCGAGAAATGTTGTACCGCGACCGAGGATATTTAACTCCCCAGTTGAAACAAGCAAAAGGTAGGCGCAGTAACGGGAGTTTTGCCCTCCTTGGGGGACTAAAGCCTTACATCCCTGATTAGTACATAAACTCTTGGCGGCAATTCCAAGGGTGCCTATGGGCGCTCTCGTTGAAAGAATCACGCTACCCGAAGGGACAAGGGATGTCCCGCACGAATCTAAGCCGGCTTGAGTAATCTTTCTCGCTGAATCGGCGACCTCAAGGCCCGGCAGTTTCGACAAGTCTGCCGGAGTAACCCAGACAATGTCACCGTCCCAAAAGGTGTCAGAATCCGATTTTGGCGTTGATCCCCCGATAATTGAGTACCCATGCTTCAATGAAGCAACAGTCCACCCCTCCGGCACCTCGCCCAGCCACTCCACCCCGGAATCCTTGTATTTCTCGTAGCGCGGGAAACTCATGCCGACAACTCCCCGATCATGCGGACGATATTGTCCGTGACACCCTTCAACTCCGTGTCGATTTCGGACAGGGAGCGCGGCGGCTCGAACACATAGAAGTGCCGGTTGAAGGGGATCTCATAGCCGACCTTGGTCTTGTCGGGGTCAATCCAGGCGTCCGGCGCGTGCGGGAGGACTTCACGCTTGAAGTAGGCCTCCACGTCTTCCGCCAGGGGCACGTTCTCGGTATCGCGCAGACTCGAATCAGGCTGCTGCTGCCCTTTGGTTTTGCCCCGCTGTCCCAGGACGACATGGCCCTTCTCGTCGCGCAAGGGCCGCTCGACGGTAATGGTGTGATAGCCGAAATCCCGGTTCTTGAAAATCTTGGAAATCGGCACGACCTTGACCTTGCCGCCTTCGGGGGCCTGCGGTTCCTTCTCGCCGGGATAAAGCACCTGCCGGGCAATCTCTTTCCCCTGGGCATCCAGGACGGTGGCCAGCCAGGCTTCGGTGAACTGGCCGAAGATCTTGGTGGTCTCGTCGATCTGCTCCTGGTTCATCTCCTTGCGCTTGCTGCCCAGGCTTTTCCGCATTTTTTGCCAGAAACTCGAAGCGTCGATCAGTTGCACCAGCCCCTTGCGGTGGGCGGGTTTGCGGTTCGAGCAAATCCAGACGTAGGTGGAAATTCCGGTGTTATAAAACATATCCGTGGGCAGGGCGACGATGGCCTCGACCAGATCGTTCTCCAGCATGTGGCGGCGGATCTCGCTCTCGCCGGACCCGGCTCCGCCGGTGAACAGAGGGGAGCCGTTCAGAACGATGCCGAAGCGACTGCCGCCGTCCTTGACCGGGCGCATCTTACTGGCCAGATGCAGCAAAAAGAGCATCGAACCGTCGGAAACCCGAGGCAGGCCGGGACCGAAGCGCCCGTTAAAGCCTTTCTTCTCATGTTCCTCTGTGACGACCTTCTGCACCTTCTTCCATTCCACCCCGAAAGGCGGATTGGAGAGCATGTAGTCGAAGCGGGTATGGGGGAAACCGTCGTCGGAAAGGGTGTTGCCGGCCACCATATTGCTGATGTCCTGCCCTTTTATCAGTAGGTCGGCCTTGGCGATGGCATAGGATTCGTCGTTGAGTTCCTGTCCGTGCATGGTCAGCCGGGCTTTCGGGTTGAGTTCCGCCAGATACTCCCCGGCCTCCGAAAGCATCCCGGCCGTTCCCGCCGTAGGGTCATAGATGGTCCGCACAACCCCCGGCTTGGTCAGCACGTCGTCGTCCTCGACGAAGATCAGGTTGACCATAAGCCGGATAACCTCACGGGGCGTGAAATGCTCCCCGGCGGTCTCGTTGGAGATTTCCGAGAAGCAACGAATCAACTCCTCGAAGAGCAGGCCCATTTGGGCATTGCTGACGCTGTCCGGGTGCAGATTAACGCCGATGAACTTCTCGGTAATCAGGTAGAGCAGGCCCGCCTTGGAGAGCCGTTCGATCTGCGTGTAGAAATCGAACCGCTCGAAAATATCCCGAACCGCCGGAGAGAATGCCTGGATGTAGGCGAAGAGGTTTTCCTTGATGTTGTCCTGATCCCCTATGAGCTTCTTCATGTCGAAAGGCGAGACGTTGTAGAAGGCCTGGCCGGTCTTCCGCAGGATGAACGGCTCGGGGTTGATCCCGGCCTTTTTCTTGTCCTCATATTCCCTGAGAACGTCGTCCTTGGTCTTTTCAAGAACGCAATCCAAACGGCGAAGCACGGTGAACGGCAGAACCACCTTGCCGTATTCAGACTGCTTGTAGTCGCCCCGGAGCAGATCGGCGACCGACCAGATGAAAGAAGATAGAGCTTGTTGATTCATGGTCCTCCTAGTTGGTCGAGAAAATTGAAATGAATTCAGTCAATGTACGCCAGCAAATCCGAGCTCGCTAGTTGTTTTTATGGCAGTTTTACTACGAAGGATTTAAGGGAAATCCTTCTCGCTTTAACGACTCGTTCAGAGTAACTCTGGACACGCCGAAATGCTTGGCGACCTCAGCCTTGGTGATCATCGGATCACTGAGCATGGCAGCAGCTTTTTTGATATCTGCTTTGCTCAAGCTTGGCTTACGGCCTCCAACGCGCCCCCGAGCACGGGCAGCATCGAGACCAGCCTTGGTGCGCTCTCGAATTAAGGCGTGTTCGAACTCAGCCAAGGCACCGAAGATGTGGAAAACGAGCCTACCCCCGGCATTGGTTGTGTCGATGTTCTCCTTTATGGAGTGAAATCCGACCTCTCGGCCCTCCAAGGTTGCGATAATCTCGACGAGATCTTTCAACGACCGACCCAGGCGGTCCAGCCGCCACACAACGAGAGTGTCTCCTTTTCTGAGATGCCGTAGGCACTGATTCAGGACAGGTCGCTCCTTGGATGCGCCTGACTGTTTTTCCGAAAAAATATCCTCGCACCCGGCTTGCGCTAAGGCATCCAGCTGAAGTTGAGGATCCTGATCTTGTGTCGAAACTCTTGCGTATCCGATCCGCATATATAAAACGCCCCTTAAGTTTACATTGATTTTTTATCGGGTTTCTTTACGTAAATCAATGGCAAAAAGCCCAAGCATAGAATTCTTGGGCAGGCGTAAAGATAACGGTGGTTTTCGAGTCGTTGGTCAGGGGTTTTATCAGGGGTTTTATCAGGGGTTTTATCAGGGGGGGGCGAGCAACCGTTAATCAAACATCAAGTCAGTAAATAAAAAATTGGAGCTTTTTGCAATCTTTAGAGCCCGGCGCCTCGCCTTTGGTGTTGCGGGCAAACTTCTTCGGGGTGACGCGAAAAAACCTATCAGCCCGGAATCCCATGCTCAATTCGGCCCAACTCATCCATGACCATTTCCACCCCGGTATAGGTATCAAGAAGAGAAATCGGTGGTATGTTCCCCAAGGGAATACTTGGGGACTTCAACCAGCACCTTGCCTGCTCACTGTCTTCCATCACCTCCTGACAGCGGGCAAAAACTTTTACGATCTGGAGCAGATGATCGGAGAGGTCGTGGTTAAGATTCTTTTTTTCTTTTTGGTGTCTCTTCAAAGTCCGCTCAGTTACCGGCAGATACTCTGCTAACTGACCAGTGGAGAGATGCAGCGCTTCGGCAACCCGTGACACGGTCTTGTAGGAGAACCCACGGCGTACTGCGTCGACCACATCCAACGGGGAATCCCCAAGATTTCGCAACCCGAGAATAGCTCTGATCTCCAGACTGGATGATAGGGTCAGCATAGTAAACTCATATTCCAATTATTGTTTTATTCAGTTTGGATATTTCACGCATATTGTCGTCGCTAGTGCGTCCGATGTCAACACATGGCGGAACACATCTCTAGTCATGCTTAAATCTTGAACATCATCGGCGAGGAGGAGAGGGCTTTATTCTTAGAAACCCGCGTAGTCAGTTTCAATTTTTGTCCTAACTTTGAATTTTAGCAGAATCGACAAAAAGTAAACATCGATATTTTAAACATCTAGAAAGTTCGATAGACTCTTAGCGGTATGATTTTTATCAGGAGTTTTATCAAGGGGACGACGGAGAAAGTTTCAAGTCAGAAAAACAACATTGGAGCCTTCTGCAATCGGTAGATAATCCCGATAGGAAAATTCAGTAGGTACTGTCGTCACACTGAGTAACCAACGGTTCTACCTCGGCGACCAACTGAGACGGCGGTATATTCAAGATCTTGGCAATCTTGAAAATGCTTTTTAGCGACGGCTGACGTACCCCTCGTTCCAGGGCAGACATGAACGTCCTGTCTAACCCGCAGGCTAAGGCCAAACCCTCCTGTGAGATTTTCATTCTTTTCCGATGGGTTCTCAATACCTGCCCGAATGCATTTTCAAGTCTCATAGGGTCCCCTTTTTAAAGGATCCTATTTTGTTGAGAGACTTATGGTCCACGGACTATAGTCTACAAATAATCAGTTTTTTATGGTATTTTCTTTTGTCTGGAAGAATCCTTTTTAACCTCTTCTCAAGGAGCAAAACGGTGAGCCCAGTCAAAAAAAAACTGACAAGCGTCACTTTGCCTGAACATTTATTGGAGAGGGTAGACAACTACCTGAATCTCCCGTTCACGTCGGTTAAATCAAAGCGGGAACTTTTTGAGAAATCCGTGACAGATTTTTTGGATCAGGAAGAAATTCTCGCGGTAAAAATGGAACGGGAATGGCTTCGGATAAAGGAAACTAGAAGAAAAAGATGACCGCGAGCCAAGAAACCGGCTTTCCCCACAGAGGGAACTGTTATTTGGGCTTCTTTTTTTTGACTTCTATGGCATAACCGCACCGATAGACGCCTGTGTCGAGTAGCCGATAGACATCGCCGCATGCAGCTATCCGCGACTCTGTACTGCCGATCAGTCGCCCGGTCTGAACGAGGCTCCCTTCCTGAAGCAACTTGTCAACTAAGTCCTGATATTCGGAGGCGTCGACTGCGATCCGCTCACCCATTCCCATGTAGTGAGTACGATAGAGGCGCGATGTCTTCTGGTCCATGAACAATCCGATTCCCACAGGCCGTGCTGTCATCATTGCCAACAGCTTCTCTTTAGTCATAAATCACCCCCTGCTAATAAAATCTGGTTTACAACTTTCACAACAGAGAAAACAAATCACAAAAAAAACCAAGGCCGACAACAATTTTCCAATTTTTATGTGCAGGGACTGCTTAATCTGATAAAACTACCCAAGTGTGAATTAAAAGGATATTATCATTTTTTCTAATTTAAAACATCCCTAGTTCAAAGCCGATCACTGATTGTCGAAGCAGTAGCTTGAGTTAATGGTTTCAGAATAGGCGGTGCATTCTTTAATTAAGGGATCTGCTAATCGATCGGCAAAGAAGGGGCGGCGATGTTGTTATTTACCCATATTCTTAAGCTGAGCCTGTTTCTCCTGATTCTGATTCCGGAGTGGAGTCATGCTGAGGAGAAATACAAGGAGGTATCCAGGGCGCTGCTACCCCTGTTCGACCGAAGCGACATTCTCATCATCGGTGAAAGTCACGGGAAAGATGAATCTACCCGGCTGCTTGCGGAACTGGCAGGCGAGGCGACTCAAGGACGAGGTTGTCTGACCGTAGCCCTTGAGATCGGTTCCGAGCAGCAGGAGGTCGTTGACGCCGCGATGACCGGAAAAGCCAATGTCGCGGAGATCGGCGTGGCCCCTGCTATCGACCATGCCGGATACCGGGAAATGTTGGCTGCTTTCAGCAGGCTGACCGTTGCCGGCAGTTGCCTGAAGGTTGTCGCCATTGACGGCGAACCGGAGATCATCGAGCGGGATGCTTGGATGGCTGAGAAACTGGCTCCCTATTTGGGCAAGGGCAGAGTGGTCGCACTTCTGGGCGCGCTGCACACAGCCAAGGACATCCGCTGGGACAATGGCCGGGGGAAGGCCTTCCTGGCGGAAAGGTTGGTGGCGAAAGGGGTTCGGGTTTGTTCGGTGGTGCAGATTTGGGGCGGCCAGGGGAGCGACAAGATCGCTCCCCTGGCCGCTTGAGGACGTGGCCGATGTTCTTAATCTTGTTGCGGCCAGGCTGCCGGAAGATGCCCGGGAATTTGGGGATTACGCGTTACGGTGGGCAAGATAGCAGGGTTTGTAGGAAAAATCACCATTTTCCCCTTCTTCGCCGCTTAAAAGCAATGCAACAATATATCGGACAAACCGCTCGCTTCTCCAGGGCCGCAAGGCGAAAGACCTCTCCCCCCCCTCAAAAATCTGGTGGACTCCTCGCCTCCTTGACTGTCCGGCTCGGCACGCAGTGTGTGTAGATCATCGTCGTCTTCACGTCGCTGTTGTCACTGGTAACGCAATAATAGTCCAAAAGCGGGAATGAAAAGTGTACCACCCTGGAACCCGTGGTATCCCTTCTCTCATGGGAAAGGAGGGATGCCTATGATCTCCACGGAGGTATTTATGGACATTATTGCTCTCAAACGCCAAGGTCACAGTCTCCGCCGGATTGCCAGAAAACTCGGCATCCATCGCCAGACCGTCAAAAAACATCTGGAAGACAATTCCTTCCCGGCCTATTCCCGCAAAACAGCCAAACCGTCGATCCTCGAACCCTACCATCAGGCCATCCGGGACTTCCTCGATGAGGACGATTACCAGGCGACCTGGATCTTTGATCGTCTCAAGCGCATGGGCTATGCCGGCGGTTACGACACGCTCAAGGTCTTTGTCCGGTCGATCAAGGAGCAGAAGTGCCGGATCGCCTATACCCGGTTCGAAACGGAACCGGGCCTCCAGGCCCAGGTGGACTGGGGCGATTTCAAAATCGTGGACAGTTCGGGTATTACCACCACAGTCTACGCATTCGTCATGATCCTCGGCTTCTCACGGGCCATGTACGTCGAGTTCGTCGAACGCTGCACACTGGAGACGTTTATGGATTGCCACCTGCGGGCCTTCCGCCAGCTTCGCGGCGTCCCGGCCGATGACGACGTTCTTCATGTTGTCATAGAGGATCTCGGCCGGGAAAACGGCAAGCCGGTCTTCAACGTGGAATTTCTCCATTTTTCCAAGCACTACGGATTCACTCCCCGGCTCTGCCCTCCCTACAGCCCCTGGGTGAAGGGGAAGGTGGAGCGCCCGATGGATTACCTGCGCGAAAGCTTCTGGCGGGGCTATGCCTACCGTTCCCTGGCCCAGGCCAATGCGGATGTCGGCGTCTGGCTGGCCGAGACGGCCCACCAGCGGATCCATGGAACCCATCGGCAAAAAGTTCAGCTCCGTTGGGAGGATGAGATCCCTCATCTGGCGCCGCTTCCTGCCTCCGATTACGACACGTCCCTCAAATTCTTCCGCAAAGTCTATAAGGATTGCCTGATCTCGTTTGGCGGCAACCGTTACTTTGTCGCGGTCCACATGGTCGGCAGGAAAGTGCTTCTCAAGGTCAAGAACGGAGCCCTGCGCATCTATCACGACGCCGATTTGCTGGCGGCCTATCTGATTCCGGAAACCAAGGGACGGACCATTGGCATTCCATCACGGCCGCACCGAACGCCACAGCAACTTCCCCGCTACGGCAGAGACAAGGGCAAGGCCACCCGGGGGCTGGTCACCGACACCCTCTATCCCGAGGTCCATCAGCGCCCCCTGGCCGAATACGACCGCTATGCCGCCGGAGGTGCCCTATGGAGCAACTGACCTTTGATCCTAAAAACGGCGGTTAACCGTTGAAAAATGGTGTAACCTACTGACCTCGATTCGAAATTTCCGATTGGAGGTTTCACCAAATGGGTGAACGTGATTTGCAGGTGATTTCCGAACCGTCCCGGGTTGCCGTCGAGACTTTTGCCGGGCGCATTCATGTCGAATGGGATCCCGACGCGGCGGTCACTCCCATGGGGCAGCTCCCTTTTTTCATCGAGTTTCTGAAAGTCAGTGGCCTGTTCGAAGCGTTGCTCGCCGACTGTCCGCTTCGCTACGCCTCACCCAATGCGCCCAAGGTTCGCGATGTCCTCGGAACCCTGCTTCTGTCGAGCCTGGCCGGCCACAAGCACTATGCCCACATGACCAATATCCGCAGTGACGGCGTCAACCCGGAGCTGCTCGGCATGACCGCCGTCGCCTCCGAGGATTCCGTGCGTCGTGGTCTTGCCGCGTTTGACGAAACCGAGGCGCTCGACTGGCTGGACCGGCACTTGGGACACATCACTCATCCCATCCTGGCGCTGGGCGCCTGGATTCTGGATACGGACAATACGGTCAAACCCCTTTACGGCAGGCAGGAAGGGGCCGTGAAGAGCTACAACCCCAAGAAACCGGGACGGCCATCCCACGCTTACCACAGCTACTTCATGGGCAACACCCGTTTAGCCTTCGGCGTCGACGTCGAGCCCGGCGACCGCCATACCGGAAAGCATGTGGCCGTCGGCCTGTGGCGACGGCTCGACCGGCTTCCCCGCGAGCTGTGGCCGCGCTTCATTCGTGGGGACGTCTCCTTCGGCAACGAAGCGGTCATGTTCGAAGCCGAGGCGCGTCAGCTCGATTACCTGACCAAGCTGCGGCTGACCGCCAACGTCAAAAAACTCATCCACCGCCTGATCGCCAGAGGGGTCTGGGTGGACGCCGGCCAAGGGTTCAAGGGGTGCGAGGGCACCCTGCAACTCACCGGCTGGAGCCGCCCGCGCCGGGTGATTGTTTTAAAACGCCCGATTCAAGGCGAACTTCTGCTCACTGACGGCCAGTTGAATCTGGCGTTTATCGACACCGAGGACGGGATTCGCAAGTACGAATACCAGGTATTGGTGACCACCCTGACCGACGAAATCCTGACCATCGCCCAGCTTTACCGGGATCGTGGCGATTGCGAGAACTGCTTCGATGAACTGAAAAATCATTGGGGGTGGGGCGGCTTCACCACCCAGGATATTCAGCGATGCCGCATCAGCAGCCGTTTTATCGCCCTGGTTTACAACTGGTGGTCGCTCTTCGCGCGCCTGGTCCATCCCGACAAGCACCACGAAGCGATCACCAGCCGCCCACTGATGCTCCAAGCCGTCGCCAAGCAAACCAGCCATGCCGGTCAGAAGACCGTGACCATTACCAGTACCCATGCGAAAGCCCATCTTGTTCAAGCCGCGATGCGAGAGCTGACGGCCTTTTTCAAGGATCTGGCCCGAACTGCGGAGCAGTTGGGTCTGAAGGAACGGATCAAACTGATTGCGAAACATGCGTACCGAAAGCTACTCGCGTCCGCACCGATCTTACCGTCTCCAAAGTGCCTTCCAGCACCAGGATGAAATCAACCAAGTGCCGTTTTTAGGTTGATCGCCTCCAGGACAATCTGAAGCGGCTGAAACTCTTCAAAGCGGTGGAAATCCTCGACGATGTCGCCACCCTGTCGCAGACCAACGGCGGTTCCTATCTCTCCTTTCTCGACCAGCTCCTGGAGGAAGAGGTCGCCGCCAAGGACAAACGCCGCGTCGATACCGCCATGAAGATCGCCGGCCTGCCCATGGCTAAAACCATCGAGGAGTACGATTTCACCTTCCATCCTCATCTCGACAAGAAATCGGTCCTGGAACTTTTCGACCTGACGATTCTTTCCAAACACGAAAACGTCATCTTTCTCGGACCGCCGGGCGTTGGAAAAACCCATCTGGCCATCGCCTTGGCCATCAAAGCCTGCTATCACGGCTTCCGGGTCTACTTCACCACCATGCACACCCTGATCGCCAAGCTCAAGGAAAGCCAGGCCAAGGGGAAGGCCTACCTGAATTCCAGTCTTGTCATTGTCGATGAAGTCGGCTATCTCCCCGTCACCAGCCAAGAGGCCTATCTCTTCTTCCAGTTCGTTACCTACCGCTACGAGAAGAGTTCGACCATCATCACCTCGAACAAAAGCTTCTCCGACTGGCAGGAACTCTTCGGCGACCCGGTCATCGCCGCGGCCATCCTGGACCGCCTGCTGCACCATTGTCAGGTAGTCAACATCAAGGGCCACAGTTACCGGCTTCAGGGACACGCTTTTGCCAAACAACTTACCCAGAAAGGAGGTGACTCGACCATCTCATCGTCCCCGGATTGAGAAGTTCCATCCCAGGAGCTGGTACACTTTTCAATTCCCGTAACTGGTACACTTTTACGCTCCCATTGACAGCTGTGTCCCAGAAGAGTCTGAATGGTGCGGATGTCGTAGTTCGCCTGCAGCAAATGGGTCGCAAAACTATGTCGAAAGGTGTGAGAGGTCACCCGCTTCGTCAGCTTCGCGCGCCGAGCGGCATCCTTGAGTTCCTTTTGAAAGTATGATTCGTGCAGGTGATACCGTTTCAACTCCCCGGTCCCCTCCACTGTCGTCAAGGACTGCTGAGGGAAAAACCATTGCCAAATCAACTCCCTGGCGGCTGACGGGTATTTCTTCTCGAGTAGACCGTCCATGAAGGTGCCCGCATAGCCAGCGGCCAGATCTTGATCATGCAACTCCTTGATCCGCTCAATTTGCGCCAGAAGGTCGGGGATGATCGACTGGGGCAGCGGCACCGTGCGGTCCTTCTGCCCCTTGCCGTCGTGAATGGTCAGGATCCCCGCGTCGAAATTGAAATTGTGAACGCGCAGTTTCAGACCCTCGAACAACCGCAGACCACACCCATAAAGAAGCTTGGCAACCAGGGCATGGGGGTGGTCGAGACGCGTCAGGATCGTGTCGATCTCTGGGCGGGAAAGGACCACCGGGATGTACTTCGTCCGTTTCGCCCGGGGGACGTCACGATGATCACCGAAATCCTTCTTGAGCACGTGGCGGAAGAGAAAAAGAAGAGCATTGAACGCCTGATTCTGGGTCGAGGCCGACACGTTGCATTTCACCGCGAGGTAGGTGAGGTACTCCCTGACCTCCGCCGATGAGAGCCCGGCGGGGTCTCTCTCTTGCAAAAAACGCCGGAACTGCGAGGTCCAGAGGTCATAGGCTTTGAGAGTTTTGGGTGAATAATGGCGCAGTTTGATTTCCTCGCGAAGTCGGTCGTGAACCTCGTCCCAAGGAGAGGCCGGCGTGTCGAAGGCGGGGGACGCCTTCGCCGCACCGGGCGACGGGGCGGGCTGCCGCAGTGGCTTCGTCTGCATCTGGGGTGGAGGAGGAGCAGTGTCGGAGGGGACCTGCAGCGTTTCGAAGTAGAGAGACACGGCATGGGCCGCCTGCTTCTGACGATCAGGTGTCTGCCGTTTTTCCCGCAGTTTGGCAACAAAGAGCCTGACCCTTTCCGCCCGTGAGTCCGGCGGGGAATACTTGCTGCAGAAATCCAGGTAGTACCGGAGCCACTTGACATAATCGGCCCGCTGGTCGGTGGGCACTGCCCGCTTGGCGAGGATAGTCAAAAAATTGGCGAGAGCCTCTTTGGGGATAATAAGCATGGGAAGTTATCCGATCCTTTTTAAGTAAGAAAATTTGGATGTTATCCAATGTTGATAATGAATAAATTCATGCTATTGGAAAGAATTTAGCCTTTTCTTAACATTTGCCAAGGGGGAAAGTGAGGATAAAATCGACAAAACTTGCTAATCACTTGTTAGAATGACGAGATTAACTAGATATATCAGCATAACAAGTTATGCTGCAATTGTCCGTGAACGATGTTGCTCGAGTGAGCAACAATGCCCCTTTCATAAGAAATGTAAACTAGGTATTTTCCTGTTAATATCACGGATTAGTTTATTCGGTTTATTCTGTACCAAGTCGGTAGGTTTGTAGTTGCCTCGTTGAAATCAAATCTACCGTTGAACTATTTACGTAGGCGCGCATTTCTAACAACTGCTTCAACCTGACTCGGCTATTGTCACACTTTTTGCTAAAGGAGCAAAAAGTCTGACAACTTAACGCCTCGCAGGTTAAGCAAATGTTATACGATCAAATATGGGGCGGGCAACAAGTGAGGAGTATAATATGGCACAACGTTATGCGTTCATCTCATATGTTCGAGAAAATAGTGAAATTGTAGATCGCCTTATTACCGATTTGCATCATTATGGTGTTAAGACTTGGCTTGACCGAAACGATATCATGCCAGGTCAATTTTGGAAAAAATCCATAAATGACGCCATAAAAAATGGAGCATATTTCATAGCATGTATTTCAAACGAGCTTAACTTAAAAGAAGAAACTTACATGCATGGAGAGATACGTTTTGCTATTGACCGTCTCAGGAATATGCCTAGGAATCGGTCATGGTTTATACCTGTTCTTTTAAATGACACCGAATTCCCCTCTTATAGTATTAGTGATCACGAAGAGTTGTCAGATATTCAGACCGTAAAAATTTATCAAAATTGGGATGAAGGCATAACCAAAATATTGCGTGCAATGATGTTGGATAATCCAAATTATGCCCGTGCTGTTCATCTGATTGATCTAATTAACTATCACCCACAAGAGCGACTACATGCGATCAAACAGTTATATTATTTAGACAAAACAGACCAAGCTGCTCGTATAATTGTTCCAACACTTGTTAAAGTTCTTCAAGACCCGGATGATCAAGTCCGTATTACTGCCGTTAGGATACTTAGTCAAATTGGTCCTGTAACTGATGAAGCCGTTCCAGCCCTAATTAGGGCCCTAAGGGACTCAAACTACTTGATCTGCGAGAGTGCCGCCTATGCTTTGGAAGAAGTTGGCGTATCTGCAATTGCCGCTATACCTGCCTTGATCGAAACCCTGAGTTCGAACAGCAAT
The DNA here is from genome assembly GCA_034002365.1 of Trichloromonas sp. GTDB lineage: Bacteria > Desulfobacterota > Desulfuromonadia > Desulfuromonadales > Trichloromonadaceae > Trichloromonas. The sequence goes on along the minus strand of JAVFAR010000012.1, from coordinate 17,343 downwards.
AAGTGCCGCCAGATATCTGCCCGCGTACTTGGGAAAATGGGCCTGCCTTCCGCTGAGGCAGTACCTGCTTTGATTGAAGTGCTACGCGATCGGGATGTCGATAAAGATACATATGACGAAGTACGCAAAGAGGCTGTTGAAGCGTTGGGGAAAATAGGTCCAGAGGCAAGTGAAGCGATTACGGTCATGATTGATTCTTTACCTAAAAGGTGCCCTGACGAGCGTGCGATTGTTACCACTACACTCAGCAAGATCGGTTTGGCAGCCGTTCCTTCACTTGTAGAGAAACTTTCCGATGTCAACGAAGTAGTACGTGAGTGCGCGGCTGAAGCGCTTGGTAAAATTGGCCCAGCCGCTAGTATGGCCATTCCCGCCCTGATGAAAGCCCTAGGAGATGAAGCGGGCGAGGTGCAAAGATCCTCGGCCTGTGCAATTGGAAAGATCGACCGTGCCGGCAATAATGCCTTACCTCTTCTTTTCAAAGCCTTAATCGATAGTGAGAAGGCAATACGCAGTGGTGCTGCGTTGGCCGTCGGTAAAATTGGCCCAACGGCTATTGATGCGATACCCAACCTCATCGATGCCTTATCAGACGACGAATTTGAAGTGCGGATGAGCGCCGCCGAAGCACTTCGCGAAATAGGTCCAGTTACTCCCGAAGTAATTCCTGCGTTGGTAACGACGCTCCAAGACTCTCACATAGGCGTACGAAAACAAGTGGTTGAAGCTCTAGGGATTATCGGACTTACCGATCAAAGTACTGTTCCAGCCATTAACGAAGCGTTACATGACAAGGAAGAGATTGTATGTGAATTTGCAGCGCGGATGCTCGGAAATATTGGGCCATGTGCTTTTGAGGCAGTTCCTGAACTTATAAGGGTATTCCTTCATGATGAAAATGAAACTGTTAGGACTGCGTCCGCAATTGCGATTAGGCAGATTATTCCTGATGTTAGGAAAAACGATAGATATACCAGGAAGCCACTTACCAAGTTTGGACCAGAGGCGAGTAATGCTTTCCCTTCTCTACTTGCGAAATGGAACGCTGTTGATGAGAAAGAAGAGAGTGAGCGTGAATTTGAAGCCGAATTTTGGAATGATAGCGTAGCAATGAATTACAGTTACGGCATGGAAGAATCAAGGCAGTTAGAAGTAATAGAGGAAAGAGAAGCACGGAAGGCGGAAATAGAGGCTGCAAAGACAATAGCTACTGAGAGGACGAAGTCTGCAGGAAATGAAAGTACAGCAACACCCACAAAGAGGGGAAAGACCAAATAAGAAGGCTCATGGTGTACTGTACTATCGCGTTGACTCGTGGGAAAAGGCGTGAGGCGGATGGGTCTTGTATTTTGCAGTATGAGGTGGTCCGGGATCGTGAGACAGCCTGAGGGGTGAAATAAGCAATGTCCCGAAAGCTGTGGAGTTTTGCGGCCTCAGGCGGCCGGGTTGAGTTGTTGCAGCCCCTGTTCATAAGCCGCATTCGGGGTCTGCTTGTCAAGCGCGGAATGCTTGCGCGTTTCGTTGTAGAAGTTGAACCAGGCCGATAGATCCCGGGAGAGTTCGGCGCCGGTCGCGTAATCCTTGAGGCAGATCCGTTCGTACTTCAGGGTGCGCCAGAGACGCTCGATGAAGATATTGTCCTTGAACCGGCCCTTGCCGTCCATGCTGATTCTGATGTTCCAGGCCTTCAACACCGAAGTGAAGGCCTCGCTGGTGAACTGGCAACCCTGGTCGGAATTGAACATCTCCGGGGCGCCGTACTTGAGCAGAGCCTCCTTGAGCGCCTCGACGCAGAAATGAGTATCGAGGGTGTTGGACAGCCGCCAAGACAGCACTTTGCGGCTCGCCCAGTCCATGATCGCCACCAGATACAGGTGACCGCGGGCCATGGGGATGTAGGTGATGTCGGTTGCCCACACCTGGTTGGGGCGGTCGATGGTCAAGCCCCGCAGCAGATAGGGATAGACCGGATGCCGGGGCTGCCGCTTGCTGGTTCCCGGCTTGGGCGCCAGCGACTCGATCCTCATGATACGCATCAGTCGCCGTACGCGATCTCGTCCCTCCGGGGTTTCCGGAGTGCCCAGTTGATCGGCGATGGAGCGGCTTCCCATCCAGGGGTGTTCCAGGTAGAGCTTGTCGATTCGCCGTATCAGTTCCCGGTCGCCATCTCGCAATCCCGAGGGCAGACCACGGTAATAGTTGGCGCGGGGAACGCCCAGAAGCTCGCAGCGCCGTTCGACAGAAACTTCGGAATGACCGGCGGCGATCATCTTCTGTTTCTGCGCCCGGTCAAGTCCAGACCGGGCAGATTGGACAAAAAATCGTTTTCAACCTTGAGCTTGCCGATCTGGCGGTGCAATTCGGCCACTTCCGCCTCGTGGTTGTCGTCCTTCTTCTTGCCCTTGCCGAAGAGGTCTGGGGAGTTGGCGATCAGTTCCTGCTTCCAGCGGGTGATCTGGGTTTGATGAACCCCATACTCGCTGGAGAGCTCGGCTAGGGTCTTGGCTTCGGACAGGGCCGCCATGGCGACCTTGGCCTTGAATTCGGCGCTGTGACGATTGCGGTGCTTGGTCATGAACCTCTCCTCGGAAAATGGTCGGTTCATTGCTTATACACCTGTCTCATTTTTCGGCGCCACTTCAGTAGACGGGTTCCAACCAGCCGTTCCAGCGGTGATCCCGCTGAACTTATTGTTGGGCCTCAGTCTCCGAATCCGCCACATGATCCAGAATCGAAACTTGAAGATGAGTCAAAACTTGGTGATGAGTCGCAATCACCATAAGATGGTGAATCACTGCAAGAGCCAAGACAACCATCATTTGCCACGTCTCCGGCAATACCACCGATCATGGAGCCGCCAACAAGACCGCCGACTATCGCATTGTTTGTTGCCATCCCAACAAGCATACTTGTGGCAAAATCACCATCGTCTGCTTTTGTTTGTGGCTCTGTCTTTTGCGTCGTGCTGGCAACAACAGTTTTCTTCCTTGGCGGAGGAGGAGGGATATAAGTCGGCTTGTCGGGAACAGACTTGCGTTGAACAACCTCTTTTCCAAATAACGACTTCAGCCATCTAAACATATTGCACCTCATGTTTAATAATTTACCTGCGTTTATACTCAATCGGGTAGCCGGGGGTTTTTCTCCCCCGGCCCCCACACCACCCGGCATGCGGGTCCGCACCGGGCGGTTCGATGAAGTTACCGGGCCGTAGCCGGGTAATGGATCTTCACCCACAGTTCTTTGACAGATACGAGTCCTTGATCCTTCAGCCATTGGTTGGTCATACCGTGCTGCGCGGCCAACCTGCGGGCCATGGCCCACGGTCCGCCGCGATTCAGCCCTGCGCGGATGGATGTTCCAAGCTGGACCCCCAGTTTGAGCAGGTTCCGAATCTTGGTGCGGCACCAGCGCCACTGTTTCCAGTAGCACAGCCGCACCCGTCGCCGTATCCAACCGTCGATCTCCGGGATGTCGTGGTAGGCTTCGGAAATTCCGAAGTAACCCATCCAGCCCCGGATGTAGGTCGACAGCTTGTTCAGCCGGTACTTCATGGAGACGAACCAGCTCCGTCCGGTATACTTCCTGACTCGGCGCCGAAACTCCCTGTACGCCTTGTCCGACCAGAGGATTTTGGTTCCTTTGAAGACGAAGCCAAGAAAACCGAGCTGGTCGCTATGCACCACCTGGCTCTTGTCTTCGTTGACCGTGAGCTTGAGTTTGTGCGTCAGGAAGTTTCTGACGCTCGCCATGACCTGTTCACCGGCACGCTCGCTCTTCACGAGGATGACGAAGTCGTCGGCGTAGCGGACGAATTTGTGGCCACGCTTCTCAAGCTCCTTGTCCAGGTGGTCGAGGAGGATGTTGGCGAGCAGCGGGGAAAGCGGGCCGCCTTGGGGAACGCCCATGCGGGTCTTTTCCAGTCTGCCGGCAACCTCCGCCCCGGTTCTCAAATATCCGCCGATCAGGGCGAGCACCCGTTTGTCGCGAACCTTCCTCCCCACCTTCGTCATGAGGAGGTCGTGATTGACCGTGTCGAAGAACTTGGCAAGGTCGATGTCCACGGCAACGCGGTAGCCCTGACACAGATACTCCCGCAGTGTCCGGACGGCTTGATGCGCCGACCGGTTGGGGCGGAAACCGAAGCTCGATGCGGAAAACTCCGGATCGAAGATCGGCGTGAGCACCTGGGCAATGGACTGTTGAATCAGCCGGTCCAACACGGTGGGAATGCCCAGCGGGCGGGTGCCGCCCGTGGGTTTCGGGATCTCCACCCTGAGAACCGGTTTGGGTCGATACGTACCTGCATTAAGCGATGCGCGGATCTCTCCCCATAGAGACCGGGTCTGGTCGGGGAACTGCTCGATGGTGATGCCATCGACGCCGGGCGCGCCCTTGTTGGCCCGTACCCGTTTCCACGCCAGTTCCATATTCTCGGTGGCGAGTATCCGCTCCAGTAGGTGTTGCTCCGGAGATGGCTGAACCATGACGCGCACCACGGGCATTCCCCCGGTCGGGTTCGTTCTGTCGTGAAAGCTCATGGGGGCTCAACTCCTCTTCATCGTTCGGCCCTTCGGCGGGGTAAGTCGTCCCGGTTCACATACCGGGCTTGTTTCCAGTTGCCGGATCGCTGGCGGCAACGTCCTTTCGCCTACTATGGCCTCTGCTGACTCCTGCCCCATCACGGCAGCCGTTACCAGCGGCCGCGCCATCAAGAAGCGATGGCCTGTGGGACAGGCCTCCCCGGATAAGAACGTGAACTGTCGCTACACAACCGCAGCATTTACCGTTTCTCCCGAATCCATGGGACTTCGTCATGTTGTGCTGACTTGCCCGGATGACGGCCTTGTATGCTGTTTCTGTTCGTCGGCTCATAGCTTTGCGCTCGGGCTTCCTCCGGACCCCACCTCGCGGAGACGCCCTTGCCGTCGGCTAGTACTTGATACCCCGTCTCACGACGGGGCTGGATTCCCGTACAGGGCTGAAGAGGCACTTGTGGGAGCGCTCATGAGCCCCTTCTTCGATGTGCGTTTCGAGGCCGCTTGCTCACTCGTTGCCAAAGGAGACGAGCGCGCTTTACGTCCGTTGCTTCAGGGAATGCGCGCAGGTGATAGCGCGACAAGAGAGAAGGCCCGGGCCGGTTTTCTGAAACTCGCAACAGCGCTCGTGGGTCCTTCGATCGTCGATGTTCTTCGGTTCGACACACAGTCCATGGTTAAGGGGTTGCTTTCGCGTCTTGCGTTCGGCGGGCACAAAGGTTCCGAAGGCAAAAAAGCACCCGACGAGGAAAGTGCCTAACAACGCCCTGCAATCGGACAGCGGCTACCGTTTTCCATGACCTGGAATCCAAGGAATCTTAGGGAAGAGAGCAGCAGTCTCAATTTTCACCTCAATTATTTCGAGATGATTAATCGTACGAAGGTACGACTTGACCAGGGTTCATTGCTGGGCTAAATTTAAACTATTTTATTTTTATGGACTTATTGGAGGGATGGATGGCTAAAAGGATCGAACTTCAAACAAGTGGAAAAATCTGAACCGCTGGTGCCGGCGTCTGCTGGCCAGCGGTTTTCTATTTTCGCTCCACTTTGAACTGTCAATTTTGGGGGAAGCTTACGGGGAAACGATGCCACTTGGACGTTGCTCGTAGAAACAATGAGACCAGCGATTCCTGAATTTGCCTGAAATTTCATCAAAGGAGGAACCACCATGCCCCAACCAGCCCACGTAACATTTATTCATGGTCTTGCCAACAAGCCTGCAAAGAAAGATCTGGAGAGAATATGGCTCTCTGCTCTTGCGACACCTGTCGACGGCGATCCTGGCTTCGATCTCGGAGCGGTGGGGGTGTCCGCATCTTTCGTCTACTGGGCTGATCTTTTTTATGATAACCCAATTCCTGCATCCGATTACGAGGCTGCGACCAGCCGTGCCGACGAACTGAACGTAGCGGTAAGGGAGGATATTAAACAGGATGAGGGGGCGTGGGAAGAATGTCTGCTAATGAAGCTAACGGACGGCGAGCGAGCTCCTGAAGACGCTCCGGTTGACGAAACAACCGATGGATACGAGCGGATTCCGATCCCCTGGTTCATCAAGGAGCGACTCATGGAGCACTTTGTCAAGGAGGCTCACGACTTCCTCTTCAACACTAACGGCATTCAGGACACCATTCGCGACCGCGTTCGAAAAGACTTCGAGGCGGTTCCGGCAGGGACGCGTCATGTCTTAGTTGGTCACAGCCAGGGGACTTTCATTGCTTATGATGTTCTGACAGGTATGGCAAATTGCAAACACATTGATGGTTTTCTGACCCTGGGGAGCCCTTTAGGTTTAGATGAAGTTCAAGACAAACTGACGTGGTCGCGCGAGAACGGATTCCCGTCGAAACTGATGAGGGACTGGGTGAATGTCTATGATCCGTTTGACGTCGTGGCGCGTCTGGATCCTGTGCTGGCGGATGATTTCAAGAAGAACGGCACAAAAGCTGTCATCGACGTGATGGAGCCGAACTGGGGGACGTGGCGTCACTCGGCAACCAAGTATTTCAAAGGGCCGAAACTTCGCAATCATTTGCGTCGACTGTGCGGGCGGGAGGGAGCTTGATGAATCCAGTTTCTTTTTTGGGTGAGCTTGAAAAAGCCGCGAATGAATTCAGGAACGGAGATGTAGCCAATCTTCTTGGTCAAGTGAATGTCGCCGAGTTTGACGATAAGCAAATTAAAAAGACCCTGACGATCCTTCGTCGAAAGAGGTTGTTCCCAGAGCTGGAGGCAACAACTAAAAAGCTCATTGATTGCGGAAAAGAAACTCCACTGGTTCGGCGCCAGCAAATTCAGTCCCTCATTGATCAAAACAGGGTCGAGGATGCCATTGCTACTTTGCAGACACTTCCGACTGAGCTTCGTAACGATCCACTTGAGAGGCCAGAACTCTGCGGCCTGACAGGTCGGGCGTACAAACAACTATTTGTGAATGGTGCGGGAGAGGAAAATTTGCTACAGGCGATTCGCGAGTACGAACCCTGCTGGAGTAACCGCTTGGGCGACTACCGCTGGCATGGTATCAATCTTGTTGCTCTCTTGGCCCGTGCTGAACGGGAGAGGATCACCATCCCGGTGGGATTAGATAAGGAATCTCTTGCCAGAGAAATTCTTAGGGAGATTGACGATCTTGAGCAGAAGGCAACCATCTGGGACTATGGTACTGCAATGGAAGCCTCTATCGCGTTACGAGACACTGAAGGTGCATTGGGGTGGGCAAAAAAATACGTCCGGCACCCCGATGTTGACGCGTTTGAGCTAGGAAGCACGCTTCGACAGATGAAGGAGGTTTGGAAGCTTACGGATACCGAGCTCGGCAATAAACTTCTCCCTGTTCTCGAATATGAGTTGCTACAGAGGCAAGGGGCAGAGTTGCAGGTAACTTCACTCTCTGTAGAGGATAGAGAAGGCTTCCAGGCCGTTTATGGGAATGAAGCGGCGGTTCCAATAATATGGCTCGAAAACATGTTTGAGCGTTGCAAGGCAGTGGGGCGTGTCCTTCGCACCGGCACCGGCGAGGCAATAGGGACCGGTTTTCTGATTAAGGGGTCAGAACTGTGTAAGGGATGGGGAGATGAGCCGGTTTTTGTTACGAATGCGCATGTAATCAGCGACCGCCACGAGGACGAGGCTCCGCTTCAGTCAGGGGACGGGTCCGTAGAATTTACCCGCATCGATGGTCGCCCGAGAGTGGAACTCGGGAATATTCTGCACACTTCTCCAAAAACAGAACTTGATGTAACGGTGCTACAGGTTATTCCCCCTTCGGGAGTGTCAATGCTTCGACCATCGTTATACCCACCCGTGGTTCCTGGTGATGGGCAAGCGCCTCAGCGAATTTATGTAATTGGACATCCGGGAGGTAGAGAGCTAGAAGTAACCCTTTATGACAATAGCATTGTGGCTTGCTCAGACATCCGATTCCTGCATTATCGAAGCCCGACCGAGGGTGGACACTCAGGGTCTCCAGTTTTTACGAGGGAATGGAAAACGATAGCTGTTCATCACCGGGCGAGACAGGAACTGCAGGTCAATGAGGGCGTGCTGTTTGAGCCTATTAGTATGGCCATACGCGTCTAAGAACGGGCTGGAATCAAGATTGTCGTTTGATGCACTGGAGTTAATCCATGAAAATTGCAGGTGGATTTTATAGAGAACAATGCTGCATGCCCGCTTGGGATGCAATGCTTGGCTCAGGTGCTCGGGCAGCAATGGCAGTCTCTACTCTATCGCCTGGAAGTTCCCTTCATACATATGCAGGAGACTGCGATAGAAATGCGGTAGGTGCGTTGAAGGAGCAGGGCATCAAACTGCAAATCAGGCAACGACCAACCGGAGTCGTCTTTTCCTATTTCCACCCCCTTTCTCGTCCGCACATTTATCCTTCTCCTCATGAAATCGTTCGTCAGCCCGCAATCACTGTAAATGGTGATGCAGTGTTGCGTTTTGGATTTCTTGAAGGTGAAGCAATAGTTGAAGCTGATCGTGCAGTTTATGACCCGCAAACCTGGCGAAATCCGGTCCCCTTTGGCGCGAATGGTTCACGTGTAAATGTGTTGGCAATAGTTTTAAATGAACTTGAACTTCGGTCATCCACAGGACTGTACGATCTCAAGCAGGCTGCTCTGCAAATAATAGAAAAAAAAAATGCAGACGTGGTTGTCGTGAAGCGAGGAATATGGGGTGCAACGGTCTATGAGCGTTCGGGATTGGTCATGTCAATCCCAGCATATAGGTCGTCGCGGATCTTCAAGATAGGTACAGGAGACGTGTTCAGCGCAATATTTGCCCACTTTTGGGCGGAGAAGAAGTTGCCTCCTGCGGAGGCTGCCGACTTGGCGTCACGCGCAGTTGCGCAATACTGTAGCACTGGCAACCTGCCGATTGAGCCGGGCGGGTTGGACCTGTTTGTACCTATTCACTGCGGCACGTCGGGAACGGTATTGCTTTGGGGAGAGACAGGCAGCCTTGGCCAGCGATACACGATGGAAGAGGCGAGGTTTGTCCTGAAAGATCTGGGTGTAAATGTCTGTTGCCCTGTTCTTGATGGTTGTTCGAGTAACACTGTAAGTGCCGTTCTCATTCTTGCCGATGGGGCAGACGAGAAAACTATCAAGAGCATTGAAAGCGAATTGTTGTCTGATTTACCTATAGTCGTATTGCAGGAGAAAGGAATGCGCTGTGATGAATTGCTGAAGGCTCCTGCTCTAGCGAAAGCCTCAATCATTGATGATTTTACCACGGCGACATATGCCGCAGCGTGGGCTGCTGTCGAGAGAAGAAACTAATTAAACTGGAAGTGTTATCAACCTTGGGCAGATGAGACAATGGCTGAAACTGATATCTACATAGTGCATGCAAGCGAAGATCTAGAGATTGCAAAAATACTCTATGACCATTTGTCTGTTCAATGGGATGTGTGGTGGGACGATTTAATGGCTGGCGAGGTGCAGGATAACGTTGAGGAGGAAATTTCTAAGGCAAAATGCGTAGTAGCAGTATTCTCCACACATGCTCGAAAAAAGCCGACTGTTATCAGCGAGTTGAATAATGCAAGAGCTCTAGGTAAAAAGATTCTCCCTATTAGAATCGATCACAGCAAGCCACCATATTCATTCGATACGCTCAGTATTATTGAAATGGTTGGATGGACAGGAAACGTTGATCATGATGGGTTTAGACAATTACAAAGAAGACTAGCAAGATTAGTTAAACCTAAAAGCCCTCGACGTCCGAAGAACATTCTGAGTGGTAGAATTCCACTGCCGACAGTTTTTATGTCTGTATCATCGCATGAAACTAAAATTTTTCCTGTGGATGCTGTAAATGTTCTAAAAGCCTGTGAAATGCCAGCTATATTGATTTCTGCCTATGACTTGGTTGCACGTCGTAAGCCCGAAGGTCTCATTAATGCAGTAAGGAGCTATAGAGATAATAATGGGGTTGTTTTAGTTGATTCTGGAAATTATGAAAAGTCACGACGGGGTAATAACCGTTGGAAGCCTGATGACCTAAAGGAAGTTCTTGCAGCCACTCCCCATGACTTGGCATTCTGTTTCGATGTAATGAATCCTAATCCTAACGTTGAGCAAGCGGTAAATGAAATTGTTGCTGCTGTTGAACGTGATAGGTCCTTTAGTCGAGAACCTGTGATTCCAGTTATTCACGCTCCTAAGCTGGAGGAAGGAGGATATAGTCTAGAGTACCTACCACAAATAGTACGTGAGGTTTGTAATGCTCTTGAACCGCCAATAGTAGCAATCCCGGAGCGTGAGCTCGGTGCAGGTATTATTGCACGAGCTAAAATGGTGAGGTCTATAAGGACTGAGTTAGATAAACTCCACCATTACCAGCCCATTCATCTTTTAGGAACAGGTCACCCTTGGAGTATTGCCATACTAGCTGCAGCTGGAGCCGATACTTTTGATGGGCTTGAGTGGTGTCGATATACTATTGACCCTGAACTTGAAGGGATCAATCATTTTCACCATTTTGATTTATTTGGAAAGAATGACGATGAACGAATTGGATTCGCAGGGAACGTCGCAATCCATAATCTTGTTTATTACAGGTCCTTATCTGAAATTATGCACGATATGTTTTTGAAAAATTCTGTTGAAAGGTTTGTTCATGGTATAGTTGGCAAAAAAGTATTTCCGATCATCACGGAGCAATTCCCGGAGTTGTTTCAATGAGATATGAATCAAAGCAAATATCAAGAGCAGTTGCTGCCATCTGTCCTGACATCCGCGATCGCGTAAGTAAAGCGGAAATACCTACCGATGAGAGGCGACTCTGGTGGGAGCTGTCTTCATGTATCCTGAGCAGCCAGGTCCCTTATCCCCTTTCCACTGCTGCGGCGAACGCCATCGATAACGACGGCATTTTACATGACAAGCAAACAAATGAGTCGAAGCGGGCCAAGCGTTTGGAGAAGCTTTTGAGCGCTCCGCTGGAGGTGGATGGCAAACAACGCGCTTATCGCTTTCCTGTCGCTCGGGCGCGGCAGTTGGCTGCGGCGCATGGTGTGATTATGGATACTCATGGCTCACTTGGCGAACTCATACATAATTTTGAAACTGCCTCTGAGGCCAGAAGCTGGTTTGTAAAATATGTGCCCGGTATCGGTCCAAAGCAGGCCAGCATGTTTTTAAGAAATGCCGGGGTAAGCTACGAACTGGCAATCCTGGACCGGCATGTGTTGAACTATATGACGAAACTCGGCATGTATTCCGGTGATAGCTATTCGATTTCCGGCCTTACGAAATATCGACGGCATGAACAGGCTCTGATTGAGCACGCCCAAGAGCTGGATTGTCCGGTGGGGCTGCTTGACTGGGCCATCTGGATTGTAATGCGTGTTGCCAATCGAACTCCAGAGGTTGCCACAGCATGAGCATTGTAACTTTGGTCTCCGGTGGCCTAGATTCTACCTTGATTGCGAAGCTTGCTCAGGAAGAGGGGCTTATCCAACATCCGTTATTTGTCGATTACGGTCAGAGAGCGCGTGACCAGGAACTGGCATCCTGCCGCCGAGCAATGAGTGAACTCGGTTTGCCGGAGCCAAAGGTGGCTGACCTTCCCGGATTTGGGGCACTCATCCATTCGGGCCTTACGGACTCATCACTTGATATTGTCAAGGATGCCTTTACACCGGGACGCAATATGTTGTTTATTCTGATTGCGGCTGCGTATGCAGTCCAGGTGAATGCAGACGCAATTTCAATTGGTCTCCTTCACGAAAGTACCAGCATTTTCCCTGATCAAACCAACGCTTTTCTTCATGATGCTGAAGTGCTTATCAGGCGCTGTATGAATAGAGATATCAAGCTGCTTGCCCCGCTTTCCTCCTTCCGCAAATCAGATGTGGTTGCGCTTGCGAAGTTCAAAGGGATTGGCGCAACCTATTCTTGCCATACAGGAAACGAGGAAGCCTGCGGTTCATGCATAGCTTGCAGAGAATTTGAGATGGTGGAGGTCTAAAATGGGTGGCAACGGTGGCGGTGGCTGGAGCAGCCTTGGTGATGTGCGGGCTCTGGAAGAAAAGGCAAAAGCTGCACTTCAGGGTGGTAAGCGAAATGTATTTATCAGCTTTGCCATGGAAGATATGGATGAGGTTAACCTCCTTCGTGCCCACGCAAAAAATGAGAACAGTGATATCGAATTTAACGACCACTCGGTTCGGGAGCCTTACGATAGCGACCGGGCGGAATACATACGGCGTAAGATAACGGAGCGAATAAACCGCACTTCTACCACTGTGGTCTATCTTTCAAAAAGTACCGAACAGAGCAAATGGGTTAAGTGGGAAGTTGAAAAAAGCCTCGAATTGGGTAAAAGAGTTATTGCAGTTCACAAAGGAGAGCACCCAACAGGAAAGACCCCTTCTTGGCTTGGCCCTGAAATTAAAGTTGTACCTTGGTCTAGGCTTTCCGATGAGTTGAAATAGGGACGGATATGCCCACCCCCCTCTGCTTCATCCTCATGCCCTTTGGCAAAAAACACGACACTACTGGTCGCACCATTGATTTTGATGCCGTTTACGATGAGCTCATAGCTCCGGCGGTGCGCGACGCGGGTATGGAGCCGCTACGCGCCGATGAGGAGAAGACCGGCGGAATCATTCACAAGCCAATGTTCGAGCGGCTGATCCTTTGCGAGTATGCCGTCGCCGACCTGACCGCCGCCAATGCCAACGTCTTCTACGAGTTGGGGGTGCGCCACGCCACCCGCCCCCATGCCACGGTGCTCCTCTTCGCCGAGGGGAGTGGCCAGCTCCCCTTCGATGTCGCCCAACTTCGCGCCATCCCCTACGCATTAGGCGCAGATGGCCGACCAAAAACCGTCGCAAAGGACCGCGCCCTCCTTGCAGAACGCCTGTGCGATACTCGCATCCCGACCTACGATAGCCCACTTTACCAGCTCCTCGAAGACTACCCCTCCGTCGACCACGCGAAGACTGATGTTTTCCGTGAGCAGGTCGAATACTCGAAGGTCATGAAGGAAAAACTTGCCAGGGCACGAAAAACGGGGCTTGATGCTTTGCGCGAGGTCGAAGTGGAAATTGGGACTCTCGCCGACTGCGAGACGGGCGTTGTAGTGGACCTCTTCCTCTCCTACCGGGCGCTGAAGGGGTGGGAAGAAATGATCGCCCTGGTGCCGAAAATGTCGCCGGTCGTAACTGCAACAGTTCTGGTGCAGGAGCAACTCGGCTTTGCCCTCAACCGGGCCGGAAAGGGAGGGGAAGCCGAGCGAGTGCTGCTCGAGTTGATCAACAAACGGGGCTCGTCGAGCGAGACCTGCGGTATCTTGGGGAGGGTCTACAAGGACCGCTGGGAGGCTGCGGTGAAGGAGGGGAGGGTCGCGTTGGCACGTGGGCTGCTAGAAAAGGCCATCGATGCATACCGGAAAGGGTTCGAGGCCGATTGGCGCGACGCTTACCCCGGCATCAATGCCGTGACATTGATGGAACTCATGGAGCCCCCCGATCCATACCGACTGGAGATGCTGCCGGTGGTGAGCTATGCCGTCAAGCGCCGCCTGGCGAGCACCACCCCAGACTACTGGGATTACGCTACCCTTCTGGAGTTAGCGGTGCTCGGTTCCGATACACCCCAAGCCAACAAGTGGCTTGGCAAGGCTTTGGCGGCTGTGAGGGAAGCGTGGGAGCCGGAGACCACCGCCCGCAACTTAGACTTCATCCGCAACGCCCGGCAAAAGCGTGGAGAAGAAGTCGACTGGCTTGAGAATATTCAAGCCGAGCTGGAGCGTGTTGTCTGACACATGTCTGAATCGGCCCTAGTTTTATCGATACTCTTTGTCTGAGTTATCAGTCCCAAATATCACCCTATATAGAAAACGAAACGCCCCCGACATGGATATCGTGGGCGTTTCTATTAATGCGCTATTTTTCAGACAGCTTAGGAACGGTTCTCAGCATACAACCGATAGACTGATGATCGGCTGATGCCATAATGCTCGGCAATCTCGGTTTTGCTACAGCCTGGCTCTTCAAAGTCCCTGATCAAATCTGCAATCTCCTGCTTGGTCAGTTTCGGCTTGGCACCAAATTTTACACCGCGAGCGATCGCCTTGATGCGGCCTTCCATCGACCGTTCCTTGATCAGCTCCCGTTCGAACTCGCCAATCGCGGCAAGAATGTTGAACTGAAGCCGGCCATACATGGTTGTTGTGTCGATTCCTTGGTCCAGAACTACCAGGTCGACTTTCTTGGCTTCGAGTTTCTGTACAATCCCTGCCAAGTCTACCACCGATCTCGCCAAGCGGTCGAGCTTGGTCACGACGAAAACATCCTCGTCTCGAACGAAGTCAAGAGCTTTTTGCAGTTCAGGGCGCCCCTTTGCTGAAGCGGCCGATGCCTTCTCATGGTAGATGCGGTCGCAATCCGACAGCCGATCCATTTGAAGATCCAGTTTTTGTCCAGACGAGCTTACCCGTGCATATCCAACTCTCATTCCCATGACGACCTCCTTTTTCGCTTGGAGAAAAATTTCTCCTCGGTGGGAGTGGTCATGAAAAGTTATCGGTTTATTGTGAGTTCAGCTTGGAATGGAGGATCAGAAAGGCTTGCGCATTTTGGCCAATATGAGCACCTTGGAGCAATGTGACAATATAAATAGGACGAACCCACAAAATGATGACCATCTGAATCTGTTTGGGTGTGTCGATTTTAAAAACAGGCCTCTTTTTGAACCTGGCCATGATGAGATGCTTTCCAAGTGCAAGGATTGACTTATCAGGAGATCCTGCGAAAGTTTAGTGAACAATCAGCAATTGGTCTGTGCAGCCACTGGAATAAAGAGGTGTTACGATGGTCGATGAGATTCAAATAAATACCGGTACGTCCCGGGATAAAAATACGGAAACGGAGCAACAATTGCCGAATGAGGGCGCTGTATGGAAGGAGAGCTATCTGCGCCTGCTTGCCGATCTGGAGAACACCAAAAAACGGCTGACACGAACCTCCGCCCAGGAAGTTGAGGCCAAAATAGAAACGTTGCTGAGAGACATTTTGCAGGTGGCCGATGGACTTGATCTCGCCTTGTTGCATACTTCGCATGAAGAGGATAGCAGGAATATCTTGCAGGGGATCGAAATGAACCGGAGTCTTCTGGGGAAAATTTTTTCCAAATACGGTGTCGAAGAGATGGCCGCCTTGGGCCAACCGTTCGACCCCAATTTGCACGAAAGCATAGGGATGGTCCGGTATCCCAGAGTCGCCCCCAACACCATAGTGAGAGTCGAGCAAAAGGGTTATCTGATTAGTGGCAAGCTTTTGCGTCCGGCGAAAGTGCGATTTTTCAGGAGCATTCCCCCACCTGGTTTTCACCACCATTCCCCCAGGCAGGGCGCTGTAAATTGAGTTGTCAGCCTATCACATGAGGCTCCTGGTGGACGCCTTCTTTTTTCTGTAACTTTCGCCCTCGATGATCATCTGGTGAGCGTTGTGGGCGAGGCGGTCGAGGGCCGAGTTGGCGAGGATCTGGTCGTCGAACAGGGTCACCCACTCGGTGATGTGTCGGTTGCTGGTGAGAATCGTGGAGCCGCGCTCGTAGCGCTCGCTGACGATCTCGTAGAAGTCGTGGGCCTGTTCGGGGCCGAGTCGCTCCAGGCCGAAGTCGTCGATAATCAGCAGGCTGGGCGCAATCAACTTGAGCAGCTCTTTCTCCAGGGAGTTGTCGGCCCGAGCGGCGTAGAGAGTCTTGAACATCTTGGTCGCCTTGAGCACCAGCACACTTTTGCCGCGCCGGCAGGCGGCGTGGGCCAGGGCGTTGGCGATGAAGGTCTTGCCGACGCCGACGGGGCCGGTGAGGATGACGTTCTCCCGGCGCTCGACCCACTCCAGGCCAATCAGGCCCTTGAGACGGTCGCGGTCGAGGGTGACTTTGGCCTCCCAGTCGAAGCGCTCCAGCACCTGGTCGTGGTCGACTTTGGCGCCTTGCAACCGCCGCTGCAGCGCCCCCTGGGCGCGGCGCTCGACCTCATCCGAGAGCAGCAGTTCGAGAAACTCCAGGTGGGTGAGTTTGCTGCCCTTGGCGTAGGCGACTCGCTCCGGCAGGGTGGATAAGAGGGGCGAGAGGCGCAGGGCTTTGAGCAGGTGCTTGAGTTCAGCGGTGGTCTCCATGAGTGTCCTCCTGGGGAGTGTGGTGGGTGGAGTGGTTGAAGTAGCCGGCGTCGCGGACAAAGCGCGCCGGGGCCAGGCTGGTCACCCGGCCTGCCGCCGTGGCCGGCGTTGAAGGGGTCTCCAGGGACTGCCGGATGATCCGCTCCACCCGGCTGACATTGGTCAGCCCGAAGGCCAGGGCCCGGGCGCAGGCCGCCTCGACCCGGGCGACTCCGTACTTGTCGGTCAGCCGCAGCAGCTGCTGGGCCTGGCGGATGTAGGCCCAGGGCACGTCGCCGGCGAGCAGTTCGGCCATGAACGCTCCCTGCTTCTCGCCGTTTTCCCCAGCTTTGCGCAGGTAGAAGGCGACATCGCGCAGGGCGTAGGCGCTCTTCTCCTTCGGATAATCGTCGAAGTCGGTGCTGCGCTTACCGGGCGCCGCCTTGGGGTGGGTTTTGATCAACTGGTTCTGCAGGTAGATGCGCACCAGGGCGCGGGTGCCCTTGACCTCGACCTGCTTGCCGACATAACGGGTCGGCAGCGAATAGAGGGCGTTCTTAAAGCGGATATGATGATCGGGGTGGACCTTGCACACCGCCCAGACCGGGACGTCGAACCTCTCGCCGGCGAGCGGCAGCAGTGCCGGTTGCTCCTCCTGCTCAAAGACCCACAGGGGCCGCTTGCGGGTGGAGCCGTGCAGGCGCAGACCGGCCGTCGTGCGACACCAGCGCTCAGCCTCCCGCTGGGCCTGCTCCCGGCCGGTGAACGCCTCGCCGGCGAAGAAGTTGTCGCGGACGTACTTGACCTGGTTTTCCACCGTCGCCTTGCCCTCCGGGTGACGGACCACCGCCGCGTCGATAAGGAAGCCGCGGTGCTGGGAATACTCCTGAAAAGTGCGGTTGAAGACCGGCTCATAGCGGTCGGCCTTGATCACCGCCGCCTTCATGTTATCGATGATCAGGCGTCTGCTGACCCCGCCGAAGAATTCCCAGGCCTCCTCAATCCCGGCAATCAGGGCGTCCAGATCCTGACGATGGGTGAGGAAGACATACTGGTGCCGGCTGAACACCAGGGTCACCACCAAGGCGTGCAGCACCCGGTCCCTGCCGGTTTCGGGGTCGAACACCAGCCCCATGCGGCCGAAATCGCACTGGGCCACCTCGCCCGGTTCGGTCT